>JAHEKR010000011.1 GCA_024638225.1 Flavobacteriaceae bacterium | reverse complement strand
TATAACACAGAGTAACATAAAAACCAACAATTTTATAACACACCGTGTTATAAGGGAGGAGGTTAAAACATTAGTCTCTAGGTAGTTAAAGGATTGGTTCGAGTCCCGTCCAGACCGCAATTTATAAACCCTTGATAATCAAGGGTTTATGTTTTTATAAATCATCCTATTTTTTGACTGGTTCGAATCCTTCCCAGTTTTGTTTTTTGATTAACTATTCTATTTCGATTGTTTTTCCATTATTAGTAAATATTTTAACATAAGAACATTTACCAACACCTCCCCAAAAATTCTCACATTCTAGTAACTTTCCATTATATCCAATTGTTTTTAGAAGGTCATAATCTCCATTCGGGGTACCAATACAAAGTGATGATGTTGAAATATTGTTTTTTATTGGTTTTGAATTACTTTCAATTATAAATTCCATATTCGATCCTTTGTATTCATGTATTAACAACAATGTATTATTGAATTTATCAGTCCATTTAGGGTCTACTACAATATCTTCATAACCAAAATTATCATCTCCTATTACATCACCAATTGAATCCATTTTATAACTGTTAAATGAATCCACTAATAACCCATCTTTATTTAGAATTTTAAAGTGAAGATTTTTATCAAAAAACAAAGAAGAAGTTTCATACAAAATCTCTCTACAATCAAAAAACTGTTGTTCGATTTCCCATGGGTTATTGATTTTTTTTATCAAATCAACATCTTTGTCATTTATGGACATACATTTTAAAACACATTCATAACCAAAGACTTGTATTGTATATTTCAATATATTATGTTTAAGAAGGGGTTCTAATCTCCATGTGATTCAACTAACTTTTCATGTTCATCCCATAGGTTACTCAATTGGGTTCTAAAATTATCAACATTCACACCATTATCTTCTAGGGTATCACAACGTTCTTCTAAAATATCTAAACTGTTTTCAATTCCATCTAAAGTTTGACTAATCATATTATTTATATTTTAAGTTACATACTAATTTATAAAATTATAATACAAAGTGGGTAAGAAAACATTTTGAAAAAATTATAAGTCCTAGTCTTTACAATTCATCAAAGTTATTTACTCTAATATCCCCATCCCCAAGTGGTTTAAGAAAATTTCCAAAAGAAGTATTATTGGAATTACCTAAAGTTGACCACGAATCAAATAAAGAATATAGGTTAAGATATTACAATTTTGTATTATCAAATAAATAAAATTTGTGGTTTTATGGGACTCTAAAAGTTGTGGGTTCAATATGATATTTTCATTTAAAACTTATTTCATTTATATTTGAACTGATTTTTAGTACTCACCTCTGGTAAATATAGTACTCACAAAGTTTACAGAGTACTCACAGAGAACAAAAATCAACAAATTTAATCCTCAGTGAGGACAGTGAGTATTTTTAAGGGTTTGATTATCAGGTAATTATGAATGGGTTCGATTCCCGTCCAGACCGCGAAGTACATTAGTACGTAACAAAATTAACGCGTTGTGTTGCTTGCAGACAATCGTTTGCAAGAGGTTCGTAGATGAACCATGAGAAGCTTTCCTGAATTGGAGGGCTTTTTTGCTTTTATAAGTTGTTAAATGTGGCTAACTTGTTGGCGCTTGCTGTTCGAATTCGAACAGTTTAAGATGGAAATAAGAAGCAGAAGCGATAATATGATCAAACAAGTCACCTGAGACGTTTTCGTGATTTTTCCACTGTTTGTCTTTAGTAAACGCATACACTTCTAAGGGAATCCCATTTGGCGTTGGTGGTAATTGCCTACACATAACCGTTAGATTTTGGTTGATTTCTGGATGCTGCTCCAAAAAGGTTTGTATATAAGAACGAAACAACCCAAGATTGGTCAAGTTTCTCCCATTTAACGGGATGGAGGTGTCGGCTTTCAGCGCCTCATTGTAGGCATGAATATCTTTTTTCTTTTCATTAACAACATCCCGAAAACGTTCAACTTGCTCTATGACGCCAAGCTCATTTTCATTTAAAAAGCGAACAGAAGATGCGCGAATATAAACGGGCCGCTTCACTCTACGGCCTTCAGATTCGCTCATGCCACGCCAGTTCTTAATGGAGCTTGATAATAATTTATAGGTAGGGACTGTTGTGATGGTTTTATCAAAATTTTGAATTTTGATGGTTGATAAATTTATTTCAATCACATCCCCATCTGCTCCGTAGGATTCCATGGTTATCCAGTCGCCAATACGAACAAGATCGTTTGCTGAGATTTGAATGCTGGCGACAAAACCCAAAATGGTGTCTTTGAACACCAATAGTATTACCGCCGACAAGGCACCCAGACCAGTGAAAAAGTATACGAGCTCTTTACCTGAAAAAATAGAAAACGAGAGAAGTAGTCCTATCCCCCATAGGAAAATCATGACCACTTGAATATAGCTATCAATGGGCTTGTCCTTAAACTGTGGTCTTTTTTGAAGTTCTTGTCGTATGCTGCGCAACAAACTTCGAATAATGATGATGGCTATGTAGACGGCATAGACATCAACTATTGCGGTTAGCCAAGCCAATACGTCTGTATTTCCATTGCTCCAAGGCTGTAACACAGCACTCAAAAAGAAATAGGGAACAAAACGGGAAATGTTTTTTGGAAGTTTATTTTCAACTAGGGTGTCATCGATACTTGTATTTGTTTTGGCTGCAACTTTGTGAAAGATGCCTACAAGAATAAAGCGTGCAATAACGCGAAAAACCCAAGCAATTGTTAGTAGGGCAATTGTAACAGCAGTAAAGTTTGCCCACCATGCCCAAGCTGTTTCCCAGCTTAGTTTGATAAGGAAGTCATAAAGAAGTACCATGAGGCTAAATTAGTTAATTCTGCAGTACATTCATTATATTTAAGGGTCAAAAAAACACCCACACTTACAAAAGTGCGGGTGCTAAAACAATAACCAATAAAAATGTTAAGACATTACATTTTATAATTATCACGAACCGTGCCAAACTCTAAATTTCATCCTACTTACTTAATTTTCACTCTATTTTTTATTGTTTTTTTACACGGGCAATCGGACGTAGATCTTCAAATAGAAGTCATTGAAGTAGAATACATTGATGCTGAAACACAAGAAATAACCTATTTGGACGCCACCACTTCTGTTGATGCAACACTAAAACTTTCTCGTGATTACAATCATGTGTACGTAGCCTTAAAGAAAGACCCATCCATTCAGTATGCATACAAAGTTACCGGCGAAGCGGGTTTGCTCAACTGGAAAAATACCAACAGCGAACTTCACCTGGTTGGACTTTCACGCGGTGCTCACCGTTAGTATATCCGCGGAGAACGGCAAGGGGTTTTCTCCACAAATACCTATGCGCTAAATATTTTAATTCCCACTCCATTTTATTTAAAATGGTGGTTTATCTCACTCAACATCATCGCAGTTGTTTTGCTTTTTTACTTCTTTTTGTCTTTAGAATCTAAGTTGCTAAAAGAACGAAAAGAACGAAAAGACCGAAACCTAGAGGTTTCTAATCTGGAAGCTAAGGCATACCGAGCGCAGATGAATCCACATTTTATTTTCAATGCGCACAATGGAATGCAAAGCGCTATGGTGTTGGGTGGTGAAAAAGAATTTAACAAATACATCACCTCTTTTTCAAAACTTATTCGTGATACTACCGAAATGAGTCGCGTAGATCGAATATCCATTGCAGATGAAATCAAATACATTACTAATTATATTAGGCTTCAGAGTTTACGCTTGGAAAATCAGATTACATTACACCTTACTGTGGCTGCTGAAATAAATAAAGACGAGGTTTTTATGCCCTGTATGATGTTGCAACCGATTGTGGAAAATTCAATAGTACATGGCATTATCCCCAAAAAAGCGGATGGCTTTATTTCTATAGACATATCAACCTCAGCGGGGACGCTGTTGGTCATTGTTGAAGACGATGGTATTGGGCGTAAGGCCGCAGAAAAAGAAAAGGAACGCTACCAAAAAACGCATAAATCTTTTGCCACACAAATCATGCGTGATCGAATAGATATTTTTAATTACTACAATAAGGATCAATTAAGCTTTACTATTGATGATTTATATGATAAAGATGGATCTGCTGCAGGAACTAAGGCAACCCTAAGTCTGCCCCTAGACCTAAAGACGCGTCATAGATAAGGTCTTTGTATGCGAAGCATACGGGATAGCCTCTTTCCCTAAAGTAGTTGGGCGTATTGGCATCTCCACAAGCCAAGATAAAATCACCTCCCCAAGCGCCAAGGCTTTTGACAGCACTGTTATAATCTAAAAACATCTTTTCCCCAATCGATTGGCTTCCCAATAGCACGCTGATTTTATGTTCATGTTTTCCCATTGACTGTTGAAATACATCCAAAGTAGTTGCTGCTAAAAATTCATCTGTTAACGTATTTATTTGATGAATAAATTTTGGGACCAATTTGTCGTAGTCAAAGGCAGCAACTTCATTTTGGCTGTCTTGCTTTTGATTCAAATAAACAAAATATAAATGGTCTAAAAATGCCGGAGCAAAGTTGACGCTTTCAACGAGCGGTTGTTGCCCTTTAACTAAGGTATAGCGAATAGGACCAGAAGCTGTTGCACAGGCAATATCATAACCACTTCCACCAAAAACAGATTGTTGTAGTAGGTAGGGATTCATCTCTGCCCATTGTGCCAATAGAGAAACCAATGTTGAGGAGCTTCCCAATCCCCAGCTGCGGTTAAAATCAAGTTTGGTTTCGAACGAAAATCCAGGTGCACTGTTCCAAAGATTGCAGTTTTCTTTTGCTATGCGTTGAAGTAAAGCTTGTAGGCGATCGCTTATTTTGTCATCTGCATTGCCGGGCAATAAACTGTGTTTATCAAAAGTATTTTGGTACCAAACAGTTCCCTGCTCATCAATGCTTTTCCACTCGATACGTTTTTTATCAATCGGATGAACAGTCAGGGATTGCCCAAGCCTTGTAGGAACGGCCAGGGCAGAGGCACCGCCTAGTACTGCATATTCGGCAGTTAGTAATAACTTCCCTCTAGCAAAATACCGCATCAAGACCTTAGTTTTTGAAGCAAATCGGTAACTGCATGGTACGAAACCTGTTGCGTTTTAAAATGCGTAATTGCAGCTGCTTTTTCTTGTTTTGTGGCTCCTTGCTGGTTTAAAATATTGAGTAGGTGCATTTTCATATGTCCTTGCTGAATTCCAGTAGTCACCAAGCTTTTTACAGCGGCAAAGTTTTGTGCCAATCCGGCGACGGCTATAATTTCCATAAGTGATTTTGCATCGGGCATACCCATCAGCTCATGACACCAACGGACCATTGGATGCAGCTTGGTTAGACCACCTACGGTACCAATGGCCAATGGGAGGGTAAGCGAAAAATGAAAAACACCTTCTTTAATTTCAGCTTTTGATAGGCTGCGGTATTTTCCGCTTTCGGCCGCATAGGCGTGTACGCCTGCAGCGACTGCTCTAAAGTCGTTACCACTGGCAATGATTACAGCATCAACACCGTTCATGATTCCCTTGTTGTGCGTTACTGCTCGGAAGGATTCTACCTCCGCAATGCGAACGGCCTGAACAAATTTTTCGGCAAACAGCTTGCTTTCCTCTGGGCTCGGAAGTAGCTTGTCTACAGAACAAGAAACCGCTGCAGTAACGAGGCAGTTTGGCACATAATTAGACAATATGCTCATCACCACCTCAACATCCTTTTCTTTTTCGCTAAAAGAGGTATGCTGAGCAACAAACTCTTTGAAACTGGTTGCCAATTGCTCAAGACAAGAATTGATAAAATTAGCACCCATGGAGTCCTGAGTGTCGAAGCGTACATCAAGTTGAAAATAGCCCGAAATCAAATCGCTTTTATCGATAAGTTCCAAGCGAGTAATTCCCCCGCCACGAGCACGCATATTTTTGGTAATGGGTTCTGTAGCTTGAAGAAGTCTAGATTTATGGGCAGCAAAAAACGCGTGTAGCTTCGCTGTATCTCCTTCGTAGATAAAATGAACATGACCTGCTTTTTCGGTATCCAGCACTTGGGCGGTAAAGCCGCCTTTATCGGCCCAAAATTTTGCTGCGTTGGATGCAGCAGCCACAACGGAACTTTCTTCGATGGCCATGGGTATGGTCAACATTTTTCCATTGATGATAAAATTGGGTGCTACACCTAGTGGAAGATAAAAATTGGAGACCGCATTCTCGATAAAATCGTCGTGAGCACTTTGGCGTAAGCTGTCTGGGTGTGCGTAGGTGTCAAGCAATGCTTTGGCTTGTTCTGGCTGGGAAAACTGCTCGCTTATCCAAGCAATTTTTTCTGCCTTTGACTTTTTTGAAAAACCAGCTACCAATTTTTCCGTTGCCCCATCATTTTTCATTTAGCAAAGATACGATTGTTGGGGAAAGGCCAACTTTCTGTAAAAATCCTATATTTACGCAACAACAACTTAACTATGGAAGCACAATTTGGAGGTTCTGCCCTAAACCAAAAGACTATTTTGAGCCACCCTGTGGGCCTATTCGTTTTATTCTTTACCGAAATGTGGGAACGATTTTCCTACTATGGCATGCGTGCTATTTTGGTGTTATTTCTTACTTCCTCTATTATGAATGAGGGTTGGGCTTGGTCTAGCGAAGATGCTTTGGTCCTTTATGGATGGTATACTGGCTTGGTGTATTTGACGCCTATATTGGGTGGTTTTTTGGCCGATCGTTATCTCGGATACCGCAATGCTACTACCTTAGGTGCGCTTATTATGACCTTGGGGCATGCTTCTATGGCACTAGAAACCTTTACTGATTCTTTCTTCTATTTGGGCTTAGGCCTATTGGTAGTAGGAAACGGTTTTTTTAAGCCCAATATATCCTCTATCGTAGGGCAGCTGTATAAAGACGGGGATAAACGCAAAGATGGCGGCTATACCATATTTTATATGGGGATTAATTCGGGTGCCTTCTTGGGAATTTTATTGTGTGGCTATATAGGCGAAAAAGTAGGTTGGCACCTCGGATTTGGTTTGGCGGGTATCTTTATGTTTTTGGGGATGCTTCAATTTTGGTTAGCCCAAAAGATTTTTGGCTCCATAGGCTTATCTCCCAAAATGGCTGCCGCTGAAAAAGCGGCCAACAAAATGCCTTCAAATGCCAACGCCGGTCTTAGTAAGGTAGAGGTAGATCGGCTTATTGTTATTGTTATTTTTTCCATCTTCACCATTTTCTTTTGGTGGGCTTTTGAACAAGCCGGTGGTTCCATGACCATATTTGCCAAAGACTTTACCCAGCGCACTTTAATGGGCGATGCCTCCACGATTTTTAATGTGGCCAATACCATTATCACGCTTGTTCCCATGGTCATATTAACTGTGGTCTTGTTTGGTTTATTTCAGAAAATGATGGGAAATTTTTTACTTTCCAACCTCTTTTTAGGCACAAGCTTTGTGATTATCTGGGGGATAGTTATTTGGATGATAAGCCGTGAGTTCGGTGCAGAAGCCACCGAAATCCCTGCTTCCTGGTTTTCTGTTTTAAACTCCTTATTTATTATTTTACTGGCTCCATTATTTTCCAAAGTTTGGGCATCGAAATTAAATCCCTCTGGTCCTGTAAAATTTGCCATTGGTCTTATTTTATTAGGAATTGGATTTGCGTTTCTGTCTTTTGGCTCGTGGAGTATCCCTATGGGAGCCAAAACGGCTAGCGTGAGTATTGTTTGGCTCATTATGGCCTATTTATTTCATACCATGGGCGAATTGTGTATCTCACCAGTCGGATTGTCATACGTGAGTAAGTTAGCACCCCTTAAGCTTGTAGGGCTTATGTTTGGCTTTTGGTTTGTCTGTAGTGCTGTCGCTAATTTCTTAGGCGGAATTACAGGAAGCTACATTGACAAAATTTCAGAAGCCTACGGTCTGTCAAACTTTTTCTTGATTTTCTTTGTAATTCCTGTTTTGGCAGGGATATTGATGTTGTTGTTAAAACCTATTTTAATTAAAAAAATGCATGGTATTGTTTAATCGCTCTCTTGTCTTATTTTCCCTATTACTAGCCCTTACTACTCATGCGCAAGTAAAGTGGTATTCCTTAGAAGACGCTTTAGCTGCTCAAAAGGAAAATCCACGCCCAATTATGTTAGATGCCTATACAGTTTGGTGTGGTCCGTGTAAGTTGCTTGATAAAAATACGTTTGGTAATCAAGATGTCAGTGACTATTTAAACGCACATTTTTATCCAGTCAAATTCAATGCCGAAGGCAATGAGGATATTGAATTTCAAGGGCAGTCCTTTTCCAATACAAGTTATGATCCCAAGAAGTCAAGTGTTCGAAATGCGACCCATCCATTTACGCGCTTTTTAGGCGTTTCGGGCTATCCTACGTTAGTTTTTTTTGACGATAGCGGAAATTACCTCACGCCTGTAGTTGGGTACCTTAATCCGACACAAATAGAGATTTACCTAAAGTTAGTTCACCTAAAACACTACGAGCAAATAAAGTCTCAAGAAGACTTTACTACTTACATTAAAGATTTCGACCATCAGTTTAAGGGATAGGCACCTTGCTGTATTGTTGCGTGAAAAGCTATGTTTCGCATCGCGCATGTTTTCTCCCAACGCTTGATGAATGAAGGATAGTTGCTTCCATCTGCCACGATCATACTTGGTTGAAGGGAGTCGATTAAATCATCGAGGTGTATTTTGGGGCTCTGTCGAAGGACCACCACAGACTGCTGCCCCCCTTTTGTGTAGATGCCTAAACTGTCAACAAAAAGTACATTTTTATAGCCCTGTTTTAGGGGTTGATAGGCAATGCTATCTAGGCGGTATTTTTGTTTGAATTTTTGCGCCAGTTCTATTATTCCTTTTGTTTTTGTCCCGTGATAAGCCCTTAGCACAGCCTCTGAGTTAGTGACGATTAAGGTATTTTGGTATGTGTGTGCAACATAGCCTCTGGGTAATTTTGGGTATTCGATAAAAAGAAACAAATGAAAGACCAAAGACAAAACTCCCAAAGTGATCGCCTTGTATTTTGTTGGCTTTTGCGCAAAGTAAAAAAGCGCCAACACAACCAGTCCGAGTAAGACGGCATCTAAAGATCGAAAGGGAATTTCAGTCAAGAAAAAATGCTCCCACTGCGCGATCCACGCCACTAAATGCAGATAGCTGCGAAGTACCCAATCGGCGATGGGCAGCAAAAAATATAAGGCTGGAAATAAACTGATGACCAAGCACCCAATCCCTACGCCAATGACCACACCAATTAGGGGAACAAGCTTAGATTACTTACCCAAAAAAGTAATGGAAACTGATGAAAATAGAAGAGACTAAGTGGAAGCACAGATATTTGCGCGATAAGCCCTAAACCGAAAAGGGTCGATATAGGTTGTATGATGGTATTTTTTGATCGCACCATTTTTTGCCAATACGGAAGCATCCATACAATCCCCAATACAGCTGAATAACTTAACTGAAAGCCAACATCAAAAATGAATTTAGGCTGGATAAAGAGGAGAATAAAAAAGCTGGCCCACAAAGACTGCATGCGTATAAGCTTTCGGTTTAGCCCAAGTCCTAGTTGAAGAAAAGAAAACATGGTTACCGCACGAGTAACAGAAGCTGATGCCCCCGAAACAAAAGCAAAGCACCAAAGCAGTACTACAGGCAGTAAAGCTGCTGCTACGGATCCGTAACGGAAACGCTTTAAAGGAGAAACTATTGTTCGGAACAGCAAAAGCAGTATACCAATATGCAAGCCCGAAATAGCAAGTAGATGCATGGCACCTGCTCGCTGGTACTGGGCTATTCGCTCTTCTGACAAGTCTCTTTTTTCGCCTAAAACTAATGCCATAATAAGTGCTTTGCTTTCGAGATGAATAGGAAGCTTGTTGAGTTGTTGGACAAGCTTTCGTTGAGTTTGATGCGCCCACCTGCGTAAACTTTGTTGTGGTGGAAGTAAGATGTGCTCGTCGTGGCTTGCAATTATTTTTCGCACTACGCCTTTTTGATTCATATAGGTTTTAAAATCAAAATCGACGGGGTTCTTGGGTTTTGGTATAGGTACTAGCGACCCTTGAGTCAATAACCGATCACCAATCAAAAAAGTTTGACTTAAGGGAGTTTGCAGCAATAAGCGCTCGTTATCGTCTTGATTTTTAACGATGTACTGATGACCAAATGAATTGGTATTTAGTGGCTTTTGTACCATCACTACTATTTGCTTCTCGTGGTTGGCTTCTTTGTTTTTAACTGGGACATGTCGAATCATACCCAACAGAACAAACGCACCGACAACTGCACTCCAGAATACTATTTGCCATCGTTTAATATGGCTAAGCCACATGAAAACAAAAGCAAAACCGACCATAGTGAATGATGGAGAATCTGTGACCATTTCCCGTAGAACAATTCCACAGCAAAAAGAGATGCCAATGACAGATATGGGTAGGCTTGGATGGAGCATAGCCCAAAGTAAAGAACATTTTATTTTTTTAGCAATCGCCGTGTTTGGGCATAGCGCTTTTCCCAATAGGAATTAGCCATTGAGGAAATCATGACTCCTTTTGAAGTCGAGGCATGAATAAATTCAGGTACTCCTCCACGAATATTGACTACTATACCCGCATGGGTTAATTTTCGCCTCCGACTGGTTCGGAAAAATAGGATGTCTCCTTTTTTTGCTCGGTTTACCGATATGCGTTTTCCTTTTTTTCGCAATTCATTAACCGTTCTTGGAATTTTAATTCCTTGTTGATTATAGGCATTGTGGATTAGGCCTGAGCAATCAATTCCATTCTTTGTATTTCCTCCGTATGCATACGGAGTTCCTAAATAACCTTTGGCGTAAAATACTACTCCATCTCTGGGTTTCATCTTCACTCCCTTTCGCAAACCTCCGCAGCCTACAAGGGTACAAACGGTTACAAAAAGGATAAGATTACGCATTTGTTCTTTGGTAAATTAGAGTTGCTGTTTTCTTACTGGCACCAACGCCACCTAGTCTTTCTTTTAATTCTTTGTACATATCCAACTGGGCACTCCTTTCTGGTCCTTTAAGTATGGAGGCTAAGTCTTTACTTAGTTGTGTTGATGTGCATGAACTTTGTATGCGTTCAGGCACTGCTTTTTTAGCCAAAATTAAATTTACGAGTGATATATGTTCAAGTTTCACAAGTTGTTTGCCAATGGCATAACTTAATGCTGATGTTTTATAACAAACAATTTGTGGAACTTCAAAAAGGGCTGTTTCAAGCGTAGCTGTTCCGCTGGTTACTAATGCTGCCTTAGCGTGCGCCAATAATTTATAGGTATTGTTTCGTACAATAAAGACAGGTAAATTCTTAAAAAGCGCATCATCTAAGTGGGGAGCAGCAGCCACTACAAAACAACAATTTGGAAACTCGGTGGCAGTAGCAATCATCACATCCATTATTTTTTTCACTTCTTGTTTACGGCTTCCAGGGAGAAGGGCAATAATATCTTTGTCTAGAGGTAATTTATGTCCGGTTCTAAATGCTGATTCAGTTCCTGCGTTAAACCCCTCCACTTCGTCTAGCAGTGGATGCCCAACAAAATCTACAGGAATCTGGTGTTTTTCTTCAAAATAGGATTGCTCAAAGGGTAAAATGACATATAAATAATCGATGACTTTTGCCATTAGCTTAACCCTATTTTCTTTCCAAGCCCATACTTGTGGACTGATGTAATAATGAACGGGTATGCGTTTACTTTTTGCCCACTCAGCTATTCTTAAATTAAACCCTGGATAATCGATAAGAATAAGCGCATCGGGCTTAAAGACTTCGATATCCTCTTTGCAATACTTTATATTTTTTAGAATGGTTCGGATGTTTTTGGCTACTTCCCAAAATCCCATAAAGGCCAAGTCGCTGTAATGTTTTACTAGGGTAGCTCCTTGGGCTTGCATTTGGTTTCCACCCCATGCGCGGACATCAGCATGCGCATCTATTTGGGTTAAGGCTTTCAGTAAGTTAGCACCGTGTAAATCTCCAGATGCTTCTCCAGCAATAACGTAGTATTTCATCAAAATAGCTTTAAACCAAAGGTAAACAAAGCCCACAAGATGCAACCCCACAAAATGCCATAAGCAAATACATCTTTGCCTTTGCGAATAGCAAAGAAAAAGAGTCCCATATTAGGAAGGGCACAAAGGGCAGCAAGACCAGCCAAAGAATCTATGGAAATTTGTTTTTGTTGGGAGTCAAAAAGAAGAAGTGCGATACCCAGTAAGCAAACGGGAATACTAACTCCAACAAGCATGCCTTGGCGCAGCGATGTTTTTAAAAATCCCACCTGTTTAATTTTTGAATACTGTGGTGTGCTGTCATGTCAAAATGAACAGGGACAACACTTACATAACCATTTTCCAAAGCCCACTCGTCTGTATCTTCTCCTTTGTCTGGATTGATAAATTCACCAGTAAGCCAATAATATTCTTTTCCAGTGGGGTCTTGTCGTTTGTCAAACTTTTCAACCCAATAGGCCATTGCTTGACGGCAGATGCGAATCCCTTTAATTTCTTTTTCTTTTAAGTTTGGCAGGTTTACGTTCAGCACAACGCCATCAGGAATTCCGTTTGTTAGTGCCGAGACAGCAATTCGCTTGACATAAGAAGTTACTTGTGAAAAATCGGCTTCCCAAGCATAGTCTAAAAACGAAAACCCAATTGCAGGAATACCCTCTATACCAGCCTCAACAGCGGCACTCATCGTGCCCGAGTAAATAACATTAATAGAAGAATTTGACCCGTGATTGATTCCCGAAACGCATAAATCGGGTTTACGTTTTAAAATTTCATGTACACCCATCTTGACGCAATCTGCTGGAGTACCAGAGCAAGAGTATTCTTTTTGTGGACCTTCGTCCAAGGAGACTTTGGTGCAGCGCAAGGTATTGTTGATCGTAATGGCATGACCCATTCCAGATTGTGGACTGTCAGGGGCCACTACTACCACATCGCCAATTTCGTTCATAACTTGAATTAGTTTCCGAAGACCAGGTGCACTGATTCCGTCATCATTGGTTACAAGTATTAGTGGTTTTTTCATTTGTCCAAATTTCTTATAAAAATACACATTGGCTTTGGTTTATTTTATTTTTTTTGGCATGGTTCTGGCGAAGGTTTCCGTAAATTAACAAAAAACTGTATTTTTACTAGCGCCCAAAACGAGATATGAGAAAGAAGATATTTATACCCCTAATTTTGTTTGCCTTAGTGCTTGTTGCTTGGACAAGATTAAGTACACCCTCAATACCAGCATTTACGGAAGCATCTTCCAAAGAAAAGCTGCTTATGGAGCTGGTCACTTATTTTATGCAGCGAGGTCATTTTTCCCCCAAGGACATAAACAATGAACTCTCAGAGGAATTACACACCACTTTTTTGGAA
This sequence comes from Flavobacteriaceae bacterium, assembly GCA_024638225.1. GTDB lineage: Bacteria > Bacteroidota > Bacteroidia > Flavobacteriales > Flavobacteriaceae > UBA7446. Next base: position 25,470 of record JAHEKR010000011.1, on the reverse strand, counting down.
ATGTTGGACGGCCAAAAACGCTATTTTCTCAAAAAGGACGCTATTCAATTTGCACGCTACAAGTATGCTTTGGATGACGAATTTAGAAGTCTTCAAACTGATTTCTTTGACTTTGTTTATTTGCGTTATCTCGAGCGAAGAAATGAGGTAAAATTATTTTATAAAGAATTACTTGCACAGCCGTTTGATTATACTGTAGATGAGCAGATAAGTCTGGATTACGACAAACAGGATTTCTCTACAACGCTCAACTCCCGAAAAGAAAGATGGCGCAAACAGCTGAAATTCTCCACGCTTAATATTGTTCACGGAAAGCTTGAAGAGGAAGAAAAACGCGCTGAAAAAGACACGGACTACACCCCCAAAACCTTTGAAGTTTTAGAAAAAGAAGCTCGAGACATCACCTTAGAAAACATGGATAATTACTTCTCATTAATGGAGGATGTTCGTGAAGAAGATTGGTTTGCCAGTTACTTAAATGCATTTGTTACTCAGTTTGACCCACACTCGCTATACTACGCCCCTGTAGATAAAGACCGTTTTGATGCGAATATGTCAGGCAAATATGAAGGGATTGGTGCTCGACTGACCAAAAGAAACCAAACCATTAAAATTGTTGATGTGATTTCTGGCGGACCGATTTGGCGAGGACAGCTTTTGGAAGTAGGTGATCAAATCATGATGGTGCGTCAAGAAGATGGCGCTCCTGTAGATGTACAATCCATGCGATTGGACGACGCAATTGAGTTGATAAAAGGACCTGCAGGTACTACAGTTTACCTTACCGTAAAACGCGTTGATGGAACCATTGAAGAGGTTCCCATCAAACGCGATACCGTTGAGCTGGAAGAATCCTATTTAAAATCAACATTAATTGATAAAGGTGGACGTTCCTATGGATTAATCCACCTACCCAAATTTTATGTAGATTTTAAGGACTACAAAGAACGAAACGCGGCTAAGGACATGCAGCAGGAGATTGTCCGACTCAAAAAAGAAGGTGTTCAAGGGTTGGTAATTGATTTGCGTAACAACGGTGGAGGTTCTTTGCAAACGGTAGTGGATATGGCGGGCTTCTTTATTGATGAAGGCCCTGTTGTTCAGGTCAAATCTTCTATGGAAAAAACAAAAGTGCTCAAAGACCGTGACGGCAAAACACTATATGAAGGACCACTTGTTATATTGGTTAACGAACTCTCCGCATCTGCCTCAGAAATCTTAGCCGCCGCTATGCAAGACTACGAACGTGCGGTTGTGCTGGGAAGTAAACAGACGTTTGGAAAAGGAACGGTACAAAACGTTCTCGAACTAAATCGCTTTATCTCTAGCAGCACCTATGGGGAGTTGGGTGCACTAAAATACACTACGGAAAAATTTTATCGAATTACAGGAAAGTCAACTCAATTGGAAGGTGTAAAAAGTGACGTGGTTGCTCCTGATCAATACGCCTATGTCGATATTGGCGAAAAAGATGAAGACAATCCACTTGTTTGGGATCAAATCGCTGCAGCACCCTTTACGTCATGGAGTGGATATGAAAACTTCAGCCAGACCATTCAATCGAGTAATAAGCGGGTTAAAGAAAACAATCTATTTCAACTCATTGATAAAAACGCCAGATGGATTCGTGAACAACAAGATAAAGATGACTTTTCATTAAACCTCGATCAGTTTTCTTCGACAATTGATCAAGATGAGGCTACCGCCGAAGAGTTTAAAGCACTTGATGATTACAAGAATAATTTATCGTTTCGCTCGCTTGAATACGAACGAGAAAAAATGAAGCGAGACACGATCTTGGCTGAAAAAAGGAAACGCTGGAAAAAAGTGCTCAGCAGAGATCTTTACGTGGAAGAAGCCGTACTTATTTTGGAAGATTTAAAATTGAATTTCATCCCCTCCAAGCCTTTAGCAATGCAGCAATAATTAGGCTACAGTTCTCTGGTATTCAATTCGAATGTAAATTCCCAAAAACAAACCAAATGCCAGTAAGCTAGAGCCTCCATAACTCATTAGTGGAAGTGGAATGCCGATTGTCGGTACCAAACCGACAACCATTCCCAGATTTACTGCAACGTGGATAAATAGGGTACAGGCGAAGCCCAAACAAAACACCCGAGCAAAAGTAGTTTTTTGCTTGTACGCTACTCGTATGATACGCAAAAGCAGTAGGATAAAAATCCCCAAGACAGTTATGGACCCCAAAAAGCCCCATTCTTCTCCCACAGTTGTAAAGATATAGTCTGTTTGTTGTTCTGGAACAAACCCTCCTTTTGTTTGTGTTCCTTCTAAATAACCCTTTCCCGAAAATTTCCCCGATCCAATCGCAATCTGAGACTGGTTGATGTTATAGCCGATACCGCGTGTGTCAACCTCTTTTCCTAGAATTATATTAAACCGATCTCGGTGACGCTGTTCAAAAACTTCTTCAAAAATATATGATACCGAATAGGTAAAGGCACCAAAAACCAAAACGGTAAAAACAGCTGGCCAGATGATTCTTTTTCGTTTGCGCTGAAAAAATAAATACAGCACTAGTCCAAAGCTTAAGAGCACCAGTACCCACGTTACCCCCAACACTAAGGTTAGTAGAAAAAGAGCAAAAAGACTTAGTAAAGCAGTTAAAAATAATTGTGGTAATCCTTCGGCGTGGAGCACCAAGAAAAATCCGAGCAGTACAAGAGCCGTTCCTGCATCGGGCTGCAACAAGGTTAACCCAGCTGGAATACAGATCAGTAAAAAAGCGATCAAGTAATCTTTTCGTCTTTTTATTTGCGTATTAAAATCCCCTAGATGTTTGGCAAGTGCGAGTGCAAGTGCTACTTTGGCAAATTCGGAGGGTTGTAGACTAAAACTGCGGATGGCATACCAAGAGCGTGCTCCAGAAACTTCAGTTCCCATAACCCATAAGCCCAACAGGGCAAAAATGGAAAACAAATACAGAAGACTGGCATAGCGTTCAAAAAACTTGGTGTCCAGAAATTGAATTAGCAATACCGCTACAACAGCGAGCCCCAAAGAAATCAGTTGCTTTTCCAATACCGACCAGGCTACTTCTGCATTGTCCAATGTATATGCAGCAGAGTAAATATTGGCCAAACCAGCAGCCAGTAGCAGGACACAATACAGTATACTCAACCAGTCTATTCGGAATAACTTATTCATTAATGGCAAAGGGTTTATTGCTGGTTACTTTAGCATATTCATCAAGTAAGCTTCCATTAAGCATTCGATTTTCTAACCATGCTCTTTTTACATTCCCCTTGAGGTATTTCTCGATAACTAAACTGGCAATAGGTGCCGCCCAACGTCCTCCCCAATAACCATTTTCAACAATAACGGCGATGGCAATTTTAGGATTATCCTTTGGGGCAAAAGCAATAAACATAGAGTGGTCAGTAAGCTGGGTTCGAACGCCATTAATACGGGTAAAGTTTTCTATGGTTCCTGTTTTACCACATACTTCGACTCCAGGAATTTGCGCTATTCGGGCTGTACCTATCTTTACCACATTTGCCATCCCTTCTATTACGGGTGTAAAGTGTTCTTCTGAGATCGTCGTGTATCGCTTGGTTCGGTATTTCGGATCGATAAAGGTTCCTTGTATCCCTTTAACAAAATGGGGTGTGTAGAAAAACCCTCTGTTTGCAATTGTCGCCGCAACATTAGCCAACTGAATAGGAGTCATCAAAATTTCTCCTTGCCCAATAGCATTAGAAACAGTTGTCGCTCCTCGCCATTTCTGATTTGGATACCAAAGATTGTAGAAGTTAGCATTGGGCACGTAGCCAGCTTGACCGACTGGATGATCGTAGCCCAAGTAATTTCCCAATCCAAAACTACTCAAGTGCTCACTCCAAATATTAATACCGTCAGCTGCATCGTTGTTCTTGTCAATTATTTTTCGATACACATTTGAGAAGTATGTATTGCATGAATTGTGAATTCCTTTGTTTAGGTTGTTTTGTACACCGCTTGGGCACTTACATTCCATAAATTGGTTTCGGGCATAAAAATGTCCGCTGTAACAGGTAAATCGAGTATTGGTATCGATCACTTCTTCTTCTAGCGCAATAAGCGCATTGAGTACTTTAAATGGCGAACCCGGAGGGTATTGCCCCTGCAAGGAACGATCAAATAAAAATCGATTTAAGGTGTCTTGTTTGAGTGTGTTAAAGTATTCCGAACGCGCTCTGCCGACCAATAAGTTGGGGGTGTATGTGGGCGTACTGACGCTCATTAATATCTCACCGGTACTCGGCTCTATGGCTAATATACCACCTCGTTTGTTGGCCAAAAGCTGAGTACCGTATTCTTGTAAGTCAACATCTATAGATAGTGTAATGTCTTTGGCGGGCTTGGGCAAGGTGTCGAGGATTCCATTTTTGTATTTGCCTATAATGCGATTAAACTTATCTCGCTGCAGGTAATTTACGCCTTTGGTGCCACGAAGTATTTTTTCGTAGGTTTTCTCAATGCCTTGTCGCCCAATGAGTTCCCCTTTGACATAATATGGGTCTTGCTCCATGTCGAAATAATTGACTTCACTTATGTAGCCCAATACATTAGCCGCTACATCGGTTTGGTATGCTCGAACAGATTTACGTTGAATATACATGCCCGGGAATTTCCACATTTTTTCTTGCAGAACGGCATAATCTTGTTTGGATATTTGACTGACAAGAGCTGATGGTGCACGCATCGAATAACGCTTCGCTTTGTTGATTTGCTCGTTCAGTTCCTCAATGGAGATGTTTATGGTCGTGCATAAATCAAGGGTGTCAAAAGGGCGCACATTTCTAGGAATAACCATCAAGTCATACATGGGCTGATTGGAGACCAGTAGTGCTCCGTTGCGGTCAAAAATATAACCGCGTTCTGGATAAATATTTTGTTTAAGCACAGAATTCTGCAAGGACATATCTCCGTATTCATTCGATAGAAGTTGCAAGGAAACTAGGCGGGCAAACAGTACGATACCAAAAAAACCAATAAGTAATGGAAAGAAACCAGTTCTCATAATCGACCTTTTCTAGTAATAATAACAAGTAAGGTACAGGTCACAAAAGTTAACAAGGTATTCGTACCCCAAGCGGACAAAAACCAGCCAATTCTAGCCCAGTCAAAAACAACAAATGCCAACAACACAAAATGGTGGATAGCAGTTGTCAAAAAAATGTATACAATGAGGCTATCGAAAGATTCATTTTCGATAACCAATTCATTTGGTTTGAGCGTACCCTTATATCCTGTTCGGATAAAATTTGGCCGAAGAAAGCAAACCACCAAGCTTGCCGCAGCATGAATACCCCCAGACAAATAAAATAGATCAATGATTAGCCCAATAATAAACCCTGCTAACAAAACAACCCATGAGGGCCAGTAGTTGGGTAAGAAAATCAGTAACAAAACATAAACCAATGGCGCATAGTTGACACCCAGTAATACAGGGTCTAAGACAAATGCCTGTGCAAAAATCAAGGCAAAAAACCATGCTGTAAAATTGGCTGGTTTACTTTTCATCTGTAGTAGTTATGATTTCTGTAATATGTTCCGCACTGGGATTTTTAACCGCATAAACGTGATTGATTCGGGTAATATCTTCAAAAAGGGCAATTTGAAGATTGTAATAATTGTCGTTTAGTGGCACTAAAATTTTATCGACTACTCCCAAATGTATTCCACCAGGAAATATTGCCGACATTCCTCCAGTTACGACTGTATCGCCCAAAGCCACATTGGCAACCAAAGGTACATCAGCAAGAAGCATTTTTTCTGGTGATACCCCATCCCAATACAAGCTTCCAAAGTGATCGCTTTTTTTTAGTTTGGCATTGATACGTAGTGATTTGTTTAAAATAGAAATAACACTGCTGGTTTTTTTTCCAGAGCTGTGTATTACACCAACAACTCCTTTGGCGGTTATGACTCCCATTTCTTTGCTAACTCCTTTTTCTGTACCCGCATTGATGGTTATGTAATTATATCCTAAACGTATACTGTTGCGAAGGACTTGAACTGGAATTACTTCAAAAGGAAGTGAATCAAGCAGCATCCCTTTGTTTTGTTGCGTGATGAGTTGGCTTATGAGGTACTGATTTTCTTCTATTAACTGTTGGTTGTGTTTGTTTCGTTCAAAAAAGCGGTACACGTTATGACGTAACTCAAAAAAAGGTGAAGTAATGGAATTGTTTAACGACACAAAATTACTTTGCTGAAAACGCTGACTTCTAGAAATGAGTAAAAATGACAAAGCAAGCAAAAAGATAAACAACAGCAGCGTTCCGTTGCGCAATATGCTGTTCAGTAATTTTTGCATGGGCTAACTTACTTAATCAAAACGGACTTATATCGTTCTATATTCTTAAGTACAGTTCCTGTCCCGCGCACTACTGCCCTCAATGGATCTTCTGCAATAAAAATGGGGAGCTCTGTTTTTTGAGATAGTCGCTTGTCTAAACCACGGAGCATAGATCCACCACCGGCCAGATAAACACCTGTGTTGTAAATATCAGCAGCCAATTCGGGAGGAGTTTGCGACAAGGTTTCCATAACTGAATCCTCAATACGTATGATGGATTTGTCGAGGGCCTTGTGAATTTCTCGATAAGAAATTAAAATTTCTTTAGGCTTACCGGTTAAGAGATCTCTTCCTTGTACCGACATATCTTCTGGAGGATTATCTAGTTCTTCAGTAGCAGAGCCAATCGAAATCTTTACACGCTCGGCAGTGCGGTCTCCAACAAACAAGTTGTGTTGTGTTCGCATATAATAAATGATATCATTGGTAAAGACATCACCAGCTACTTTTACAGACTTATCGCAGACAATCCCGGAAAGGGCAATAACAGCTATTTCAGTTGTTCCACCTCCGATGTCAATAATCATGTTTCCTTTGGGTTGCATGATATCAATACCGATACCAATAGCTGCAGCCATAGGCTCGTGGATGAGGTAAACTTCTTTCCCGTTAACACGTTCGGCTGATTCACGAACGGCGCGCATTTCTACTTCTGTGATTCCAGAGGGGATGCAAATAACCATGCGAAGCGAAGGGGTAAAAAAGCGTTTTTTAAGTGAGGGTATGTTTCGAATAAACATACTGATCATTTGTTCCGACGCATTAAAGTCGGCAATAACACCATCTTTTAACGGGCGCACTGTCCTTATGTTCTCGTGGGTTTTTCCCTGCATCAAGTTGGCTTCCTGACCAACAGCGATTATCTTGTCGTTGGTTCTGTCAAGGGCAACAATAGACGGACTATCGACCACTACTTTATCGTTGTGGATAATTAGTGTGTTCGCGGTACCTAAATCTATCGCGATTTCCTCAGTCAAAAAATCAAAAAACCCCATGAGTGAAAATTTGTCTTGTAAATTACGAATTAATGTTTGAAATGCCGCACTCCAGTAACGACCATAGCTATATTATTTTCATTGCAGTAATCTATACTCAATTGATCTTTGATGGAACCACCTGGTTGGATTACGGCCTGTATACCAGCCTTGTGTGCAATTTCGACACAGTCAGGGAATGGAAAAAAAGCATCACTAGCCATAACAGCACCTTCTAGAGAAAAACCAAAGTTTTTTGCCTTTTCAATAGCTTGCCTTAGGGCATCAACACGGGATGTTTGCCCCGTTCCTGATGACATAAGTTGTCCATTTTTAGCCAATACTATAGTATTTGATTTGGTGTGCTTCGATACTTTAGCAGCAAACAACAGGTCTGCTTTTTCATGTGCAGTTGTGCTGCGTTTGCTTACCTCACGAAGTACCTCTTCCGTGTCTGTAATATTATCTCGTTCTTGCTTTAAGTGTCCATTTAAGCAACTGCGTACGAGTGTTTCGGGCTGCGGATAGTGTTTTAATTGCAATAAAATGCGATTCTTTTTTTGCTTTAAAACTGTAAGGGCTTCCAAATCAAAATTAGGAGCAATAACCACTTCACAAAATAGATCGTGAATTTTATTTGCCGTATCGCTATCAATGGTAGTATTTGCAATAAGTACACCGCCAAATGCTGAGACAGGATCCCCAGCCAAAGCATCAGTATAGGCTTGGCTCAGTGTAGTTCGTGTAGCAAGACCACAAGCATTGTTGTGTTTTAGGATGGCAAAAGTGGGTGCTTCGCTTTGAAACTCTTGCATTAATTGTACTGCAGCATCAACATCCAAAAGGTTGTTATACGAAAGTTCTTTTCCATGATGTTTTTCAAAAACGGCATCAAAATCTCCAAAGAAAGCTCCTTTTTGGTGCGGATTTTCCCCATAGCGCAAAGAAGTACCACGTTGGTAACTGATTTTTAATGCATCTGACTCCTCATTAAAGAAATCAAAAATTTGCGTGTCGTAGTGCGATGAAATATGAAAAGCATTTGCCGCAAAACGCTTACGGTCGCTCAATGAGCTCACGCCATTCTTGTTGTGTAGTAATGCCAAAAAATCAGCGTAATCACTTACCGAGGATACGCATAGCACGTCTTTGTAATTTTTGGCAGCCGCACGGATAAGTGAAATTCCTCCAATGTCAATTTTTTCAATAATTTCTGATTCGCTTGCACCTGAACGTACTGTGTCTTCAAAAGGGTAGAGGTCTACCAGCACTATGTCTAAATGCGGGATGTCAAACTCGTCCAATTCTTTTTGATCATTTTCGTTGGCACGTCTGTTGAGTATACCACCGAAAACTTTTGGGTGCAAGGTTTTTACACGTCCACCCAAAATAGAGGGATAAGAAGTTAAATCCTCTACATGTTTTACGGGAACGTCCTGTTCTTCGATAAATGCAGCAGTTCCGCCAGTGGAATACAAGGTGATCCCTAACTCGTTCAATTTGTGTATTATCGGGGCAAGCCCTTCTTTGTTGTAAACGGAAATAAGGGCTGATTTTGCTTGTATTGCTTCTTGCATGTGGTGGTAAAAATTAAAAAAGTAAAAGTAGGAAATTTTACCGCTAAAATGATACTTGAGCACGTATTAAAAATGCGGCTATAAGTACATTTACTTCTGTCAAAAATTCCTCATCTTTTTTTGAAAAAGCACGGGCTGTATTGGAGTCAATATCGATTTGGCCTATATTTTTATTCTCAACGAATAGCGGAATGACAATTTCTGATTTTACATCAATACTACACGCAATGTAGTTGTCTTGTTGACCAACATCATCTACAACAAAATTCTTATTGCTCACGGCTACTTGGCCGCAAATGCCTTTTCCAAAAGGAATAATCGTATGATCAGTTGGCTTTCCTGCAAAGGCTTTTAGGTGAAGTTCTTTTTTGGTAGCGTGGTGAAAGTAAAAGCCTACCCAGTCGTATCGAGGGAGTTCGTCTTTGATTGTTGTGCACACCCAAGTCAAACCTTGTTCCACTTCTGGTTGTTGGTTTAAATAGTTTTCGATGCTGTTTAGCAGGGTAGTGTACATAAAAAAAACTGCCCCTTAACGGGGCAGTGCTTGTTTGTATTACATCATGCCGGGCATGCCGCCGCCACCCATTGGAGGCATCGCAGGCGGATTGTCTTCCTTAATATCTACTAAGGCACATTCGGTAGTGAGAATCATACCCGCAACGGATGCTGCATTTTCCAATGCAATACGCGTTACTTTTTTCGGGTCGATAATTCCTTTTTCCTGCATGTTTCCGTAGGTGTCTGTTTTGGCATCATATCCAAAATTATCGTCACCCTCAATTACCTTAGCTACAACAACAGATCCTTCACCACCAGCATTTTCTACAATAGTTCTTAGTGGAGATTCTATTGCGCGAGTTACAATCTGAACGCCTGTTTTCTCGTCAGCGTTTGTAGTTTTTAGCTTGGATAGGCTAGGGATGGCTTGTAGCAATGCCACACCACCTCCTGAAACTATACCTTCTTCAACAGCTGCACGAGTTGCATGAAGTGCATCATCTACACGGTCTTTTTTCTCTTTCATTTCGACTTCAGAAGCAGCACCTACATAGAGGACGGCTACTCCGCCAGAAAGCTTTGCTAAGCGTTCTTGCAGTTTTTCTTTATCGTAGTCAGAAGTTGACGCTTCAATTTGTGACTTGATTTGATTTACACGTGCTTTGATGTCGTCTGAATTACCAGCTCCATTGACGACAGTTGTATTGTCTTTGTCGATGGTTACTTTTTCGGCAGTTCCGAGCATATCGATTGTCGTGTTTTCGAGTGTAAAACCTCTATCTTCAGAAATAACAGTTCCACCAGTAAGAATAGCGATATCCTCTAGCATGGCTTTTCTACGGTCGCCAAAGCCTGGGGCTTTAACAGCTGCAATTTTTAAAGAACCACGGAGTTTGTTCACTACAAGAGTAGCTAATGCTTCTCCATCTACGTCTTCAGCTATCACCACTAAAGGCTTTCCGCTTTGAGCAACAGGCTCCAACACTGGAAGCAAGTCTTTCATGGTTGATATTTTCTTGTCGTATAACAAAATGTATGGCGACTCCATATCCGCTTCCATTTTGTCTGAATTGGTCACAAAATAAGGTGAGATATATCCTCTGTCAAACTGCATTCCCTCAACAATATCAACTGTTGTATCAGTACCTTTTGCTTCTTCTACAGTGATAACACCCTCTTTGCCCACTTTTTCAAAAGCAGCTGTGATTAATGTTCCGATGGCCTCGTCATTATTTGCTGAGATTGAAGCTACTTGCTTAATCTTTTCTGAGGAATTACCAACTTCAACAGATTGTTTGTCAAGATTGGCTACAATTGCCTCAACGGCTTTGTCGATTCCTCGCTTTAGATCCATGGGATTAGCTCCCGCAGCAACATTTTTAAGCCCTTCTTTTACAATAGCTTGAGCCAAAATGGTAGCTGTTGTTGTTCCATCACCAGCTAAGTCGTTGGTTTTAGAGGCTACTTCCTTAACCATCTGAGCACCCATGTTTTCTAAGGCGTCTTCAAGTTCTACCTCTTTGGCTACACTTACACCATCTTTGGTAACTTGGGGTCCGCCAAATGACTTGCCAATAATGACGTTTCTCCCTTTAGGTCCAAGTGTTACTTTTACTGCATCTGCTAATGCGTCTACACCGCGCTTTAGTCCGTCGCGCGCTTCTATATCAAATTGAATTTTTTTTGCCATAATATATTTATTTAGGAAACTATTGCCAAAATATCGCTTTCGCGCATAATTAAATAATCACCACCATCGAGTTTTAGTTCTGTTCCAGCGTATTTGCCATACAAAACAGTATCGCCTACGCTTACCGTGATGGCGTCGTCTTTTGTACCAGGTCCTGTAGCAACTACAGTTCCCTTTTGTGGTTTCTCTTTTGCTGTGTCGGGAATAAAGATTCCTGAAGCAGTAGTGGTTTCTGCAGCCAATGGCTCGATAACTACACGATCAGCCAAAGGTTTGATGTTAATAGTACTCATATTTTGAATTTATAGTTTTAAACGAAATAGCAGCAACTATGCCAAGCTAGTTTTTGGTTTGATTGCTTGAAACAATCTGACAGGATGACACTTATTTTAGTTGCCGTCTGTAGTTTCGGGAATTTCAGGAAGTTCTGGAATTTCCTCCGGAATTTCTTCAGGAATCATTTCTTCAATTGCATTTTCATCTACAAGTTGTGATTCACTAGTATCTGTTGGCAGACTAATCATGGAGTTTGAAATTAAAATGAGGACTAGCAAAAGAGCCGCCAAAACCCATGTACTTCTATCCAAGAAGTCGGTCGTTTTCTGTACACCGCCGAGTTGTTGTGAACTGCCACCAAAAGAAGAAGATAAACCTCCACCTTTAGGATTCTGAACCATAACGACCAATATCAACAAAAAGCAGACGATAATCGTCAGTGCTAGGAAGATGGAAAATGTGCTCATATCAACTCTCTTTTAATTTGCTTTTAATCTTTTTTATTTGGGTGGCAAAGAAACTACTTTTTTCTGGATATTTCAACGCCAATATCTCATAGGCCTTTTTTGCTTTTTTAAGTTTCCCTTGTTTGACGTAAACTTCTGCCAAGGTTTCTGTCATAAGGGTTTGGGCATCAAAGGACTGTTTTTTGGTTAAATCTACTTGCTTTTCAGCAGTTTTTTCAAAGGATATTTTGGGCACATCACTTAAAAACTTATCAATTAATCTACTTTCGTCGCTTGCGGCATTAGATGTTGGCGCTAGTTGTACCAACCAATCTGAAAACGATTTGACCTCGTTAGCGTCACCGGTGGTGTATTTTGTCAACTTGGGTTGCTCCACATAATCTGGATTGGGAATCAGGTGTAGTCGATTTTTGGTGCGAAGTGAACAGGCATGAAGCAGGGAAGAGGTATCCCCCAAGCCATGCGTCTTTGCAATTTGCCAGCCCATATGATACAAAGCTTGAAAGTAGGGATATTCCTTCACAAGAGATTGAATCTTTTTAAGTGCTTCTTCTGGATTATCAGAAGCTTGCTTTTCAAGTGTGGAGAGATATGTTTGCTCTTGGCTTACCATTTGGCTAGAGATTCATTAAATATGTCTTGTGTAATTCGCTCAAAAATGACTTCGTGCGCTTCTGCCTGTACGGATTGTAACTGGACTGCCGCATCAAAGTCGTAGAAAAAACTGAAGCGTTTCTCGAAGCTATCCTCATCGTCTAGCGTGTTAAAATACCGCACATTTACTGCCATGGAAAGTCTGTTTTGAGCAGCAGTCTGCTCAGCTGTTGCTGACATGGGGCTTACCATGTACTGAACAATCTCTCCTTCATAGATTAAATCACCGTTGACAGTAGTTAGGTCTAAATTTGTTTGGTTGAGGAGCATCTCTTGTACTGCATTGGTAAAGTTTCGATCAAGGCCGGGCTCAAATACCGACCCTACTTCATTTGCCGCATCGTTGATGAAGAAATTTACCTGAACGGTTTCTACACCTTCTGGTATTGAAGCACCAGTGAAAGAGTAATATTTACACCCTACTGCAAGTAACAACAATAATAAAACAGCTTTTTTCATGCTATAAATCTAAGTCAAATTGCTTGATTTTGCGGTATAGCGTACGTTCCGAAATCCCAAGCTCACTAGCCGCAGCTTTCCTTCGTCCTTTGTTGCGCTCCAGGGCTTTAACAATAAGCTCTAACTCTTTGTCTTGTAGGGAAAGTGTTTCGGCCTCCTGAACCTCCTCGGCATAGTCAAAGCGATCTTCAAAAGCAGCAGTTTGTGGTTCTGCTTGTATCGGGTGTTGTAGTTGCAAGGGGTCTGGATTTTCTTTCTCGCCACCGTAAATTTTTTGAATAAGCCCCTCGTGTTGCTCCTTTGCTTGATCCATATTTGAGGTGTTCATCAATTCGTGAGTCAGTTTTTTTAAGTCGTTTAAATCTGCTTTCATGTCAAAAAGCACTTTGTAAAGAATTTCACGTTCGGAACCAAAATCTCCACCACTCTCCTTGCTGTCAATTACTGCAGGTAAGTTGGATGTGCGCACAGGTAAATATTGCCTGAGTATACTCGGACTAATTTCTCTTTCTTGTTCTAAGACTGATAATTGTTCGGCTATATTGCGTAATTGACGAATATTTCCGCGCCAGGGTTGCTGCTCCAAAAGCTGTTGCGCCTGATCGTCAAGCCGAACGGTGGGCATCCGGTACTTTTGACCAAAATCAGCAGCAAATTTTCGAAAAAGTAGATGAATATCCCCTTTCCGCTCGCGTAGTGGAGGCAAATTAATTTCCACAGTGCTCAAACGGTAATATAAATCCTCTCTAAACTTTCCTTTTTGGATAGCTTCCATCATGGCAACATTGGTTGCTGCCACTACGCGAACATCAGTTTTTTGGACTTTAGAAGAACCAACTTTCATAAACTCACCATTCTCCAAGACGCGAAGCAAGCGAACTTGAGTTGCGAGTGGAAGCTCACCAACTTCATCCAAAAAAATAGTCCCGCCATGCGCTACCTCAAAATATCCGCTTCGAGTTTGAGTTGCCCCTGTAAAAGCTCCCTTTTCGTGTCCAAAAAGTTCTGAGTCTATGGTACCCTCTGGGATTGCTCCACAGTTGACAGCAATGAACTTTCCGTGTTTTCGGTTTGATAGTTGATGAATGATTCTTGGGAACACTTCTTTACCAACTCCTGATTCACCTGTAATAAGCACCGAAATTTCGGTCGGTGCGACGCGAAGTGCTTTGCCAATGGCAAAATTTAACTGAGGATCGTTTCCAATGATTCCAAACCGTTGTTTTATGTTTTGCGTATTATCCATGATGCTTTTGTGTTGGGCCGTAACCTACGCCAGTTCCAATTAGGGTTGCAGAAGTACAAGACTCAATTTTGACCGAAACAAAATCACCAACTTTGAACTGTTCTTTTGGGAAAACAACTACCGTGTTTTGTTGCGCTCTTCCGCTCCACTGATCGGTTGATTTTTTCGATGTTTTTTCAATTAAGACCTCTAGGGTTTTCCCTATTTTTTGTTCGTTTTTTATACGCCCGTGCTTTTGCTGCATGTCAACAATTTCTTGAAGCCTTCTTTTTTTGATGTTTTCTGCGATGTTGTCCTCTAATTTTTTGGCTGCGGGCGTTCCGGGTCTTTCCGAATACATAAACATAAAACCAAAGTCGTATTGGACGTACTCCATAAGGCTTAGTGTATCTTGATGGTCTTCTTCGGTTTCGTTTGGAAAGCCTGCAATCATGTCTTGTGAAATACCACAGTCGGGAATAATTCGTTTGATATCGTCAATTAACTCCATATACTCCTCACGTGTGTGTTGACGATTCATTGCTTTTAGCACACGGTTACTACCAGATTGAACAGGTAAGTGAATGTAGTTACAGATATTGGAATGTTTGGCCATAATGTGCAGGACCTCCCGAGTCATGTCTTGCGGGTTAGAGGTTGAAAAACGAATACGCATTCCTGGATGGGCTTGGGCTACTAAATCAAGTAAATGATAAAAGTGAACGGCTGTTTTTTGTTGCAAAGGACTCGCCTTGACAAAGTCTTTTTTGGGCCCTCCGCCATACCACAAATAGCTATCGACGTTTTGACCAAGTAAGGAAACTTCTTTAAACCCATTTTCAGCTAAAGAGTTGATTTCCGACAGAATACTTTTGGGATCACGGCTGCGTTCTCGCCCTCTGGTAAAGGGAACTACACAAAAGGTACACATATTGTCGCAACCTCTCGTTATGGAGACAAAGGCAGTTACCCCATTAGACTGCAAGCGAACAGGTTGCACATCTGCATAGGTTTCTTCTTTAGATAAGATTACATTCACCGCTGCTTGTCCTGCTTCAACTTCAGCAACTAGATTAGGTAAATCCTTGTATGCATCAGGCCCAACAACCAAGTCGACAATTTTCTCCTCTTCCAAAAAAGCACGTTTCAAGCGTTCTGCCATACATCCAAGAACACCTACCTTGAGTTTAGGGTTAGTTTTTTTTGCCTTTTGAAAAGTGGCCAAACGCTTGCGCACCGTTTGTTCGGCCTTGTCTCGGATAGAACATGTATTAACAAGTATTAAGTCTGCATCATCAAGCTCGTTCGTGGTTTGGTATCCAGCATCACCCAGAATAGAAGCCACGATTTCACTATCAGAAAAATTCATTTGACATCCATATGACTCAATGAACATTTTTTTGTTGGCCAAATCCGCTGTTCCAATTGGCGCTGAAAGTACCTCGCCGTTGTATGCATTGGGATTTTTGGTGTTGGCAACTGGGGTATTGGACATGCTTTTGTTTTTTTTGCGCATACAAAAGTACAAAATATCAGTGGAATTGACATTTTGTCAGGTTTTAAAAAAACAATTTAGTGTGGAAGTCTTGGCTTTATCCAACCATAACAATAGGTTCCTAAGATAGCAAAGACCATGACCACAAGTAGCGGAAGATATCCTGCCCCTATAAGTACATAGATTGGACCAGGGCAAGCGCCTGTAAGTGCCCAACCTAGTCCAAAAATAGCCCCACCGATCAGCGGTGCGCTAACTAGTTTTGGTTTGGGCGCTATGTGTATTTCTTCCCCAAAAAACGAGCGAAGCTTGTAACGCTTTATGAGTTGAGTAATAAGGACACCTAAACAAACAGCCGCTCCAATAATTCCGTACATGTGAAAGGACTTAAATTGAAACATTTCATAGATACGAAACCAAGAAGCAGCTTCGGACTTCATCATGGTGATGCCAAACAAAATACCGATCAAAAAATACAATAGGACTCTTTTCATAACAAATAAGGGAGTATAAAGTGATTCATAAAAAGCCCCCCAATAAAGAAGCCTATAACAGCAATCAATGAAGGCCATTGTAAATCACTTAGGCCTGAAATCGCATGACCTGAAGTGCAGCCTCCAGCATAGCGGGTACCAAAGCCAATTAAAAAACCGCCAAGTGCCAACAACAGCAAAATCTTGGGCTGCAAAAGAGCGTTATTGCCAAACAAGGCAGCGGGCATAAAATCGCTACCAGCACCTGCGATACCCATTTGATTTAATTCGCGAACAACCTCCTGGTTGATAAGCCCTACAGATCCATTTGTTAAAAAATTTGCTGCGATAAATCCACCTGTGGCAGCACCTAAAGCAACAATCAGCCCCCAACGATTGGCTTTCCAATCACCAGCAAAAAAGGGGATCTTTTTGCCTGCACCAGCAATCGAACAAAGTGTCTTGAGGTTGGTAGACATACCAAAGCGTTTTTCGCTAAAAAGCAATAAAAATAGGACCACTGCAATAGCCGGACCGCCTATATACCAAGGCCAAGGATCTAGAAGTAAATTCATGTTTAGTTAATTGTGGATGGACAAACATAATCCGTCCTTTTTAAATTCGTTTTTTTGAGTGCAGCATAGCCACCAAGTATATTTATACCTCCATGAATGCCCCTACTCTTGAGTACAGATGCCGCAATAACGCTACGGTAACCACCCGCACAGTGAATGTAAAAAGGTGTGTCCTGATTGAAATCATTCAAATAGTCATTGATTAAATCTAAAGGCATATTAGTTGCACCTTCTAGATGTTCACTGATGTATTCACTGGGTTTGCGCACATCGACAACAGTGAGCTTTTGTTTTTCAATATCTTGTGCAGCAACATTTTCGATTTTATCAGTTTCTTTTCCAGCAGCCTCCCAACTAGCTAGCCCTCCACTAAGATATCCCATTACACGATCGAAGCCTACACGGGCAAGTCGGGTAATAGCCTCTTGCTCACGACCTTTATCCACGACGAGTAAAATGGGATGCTGTACATCTCCAATCATAGCACCAACCCATGGCGCAAAGCCACCATCTAAGCCGATAAAAATACTGTTAGGTATGTGGGCAGTTGTAAAATCATCTTGATGACGTACGTCCAATATGAGTGCTCTACTTTGTATAGCTGCGTGTTCAAATTCGTCAGCATTTAGTGGAATCAGGCCTTGAGCAAGTACATCATTTACATCAGAATACCCTTCTTTGTTTAGTTTTACGTTAGCCGGGAAATAAGCGGGCGCAGGCAGTAAACCGTCAGTAAGTTGCTTTATAAATTCTTCTTTGCCTAATGACACGTCAAGGGCGTAGTTATTCTTTTTTTGATCTCCTAGAGGGCCAAATGTCTCTTTACTGATGTTTTTTCCGCAAGCAGACCCCGCACCATGCGCAGGATAAAGTAAAACATAATCAGGTAAAGGCAGTATTTTGCTGTGTAAGCTTTCGTAAAGAATCCCGGCCAGCTCTTCTTGAGTCATATGAGCCGCTTTTTGCGCTAGGTCAGGGCGACCAACATCTCCCAAAAAAAGAGTGTCTCCAGAAAATAGGGCATGTTCTTTGCCGTTTTCGTCAAACAGGAGAAAACAACTGCTCTCCATGGTGTGACCTGGTGTATGCATCACCTTTAGCGTAAGCGCTCCAATCGTAAACTCTTGACCGTCTGTGGCAATAATCGCGTCAAAAGTAGGGTTGGCCTCTGGACCAAAAACAATGGGTGCGCCAGTCGCTTTGGACAAGCTAACGTGACCACTTACAAAGTCTGCATGAAAATGGGTCTCAAAAATATATTTAATCTGAGCATTATTTTTGGATGCTTTTTCTAAGTAGCTATTAATTTCTCTTAATGGATCAATGACTACAGCCTCGCCATTGCTTTCGATGTAATAAGCCCCTTGTGCGAGACAACCTGTGTAGATTTGTTCAAGAATCATAGAGTGTTTTTTGCAAATTTAGACCTTTTGTTTATTTGTTTGTGTTGCAATATTTTCGGAGTGTTCTGTCGCATCTATTTCTCCATTTAGAAAGGATACTGCGTCAGCAGTTTTGGAAAAAAATCGATGTCCTCCGATGCGTTCCATCAGTCCAGAACGTCGCATGGCATCGCGCGTGGGGCCAATAGCTCCAGCAACACTAAAGCCCAACCCCCTTTGCCTTAGTCTCTTTAGGATATGGTGTAATAGCTCGATTGATGAGCTATCCAGATAGCTAATCCCTCTTGATATTAAAACGATTTCTTGAAGACTCTCTCCTTTTTTATCAATCTCATCCATTAACATTTGGTTGAAATAATCTTTGTTGGCAAAAAATATTGGGGCATCAAAACGAAAGAGAAGCAATCGCTCATCTTGGTCAATATCTTGGCTAAACCGGTTGATATTTTTGTAATAATGCGTGTTTCTAATTTTACCAAGCACAGCGTAGTGTGGTTTTACACTTCTGCTAATCCAAACAATAAGTGAAACCAAAATTCCCAACACCAAGCCCTGAATGATTCCGACGAAAAGTGTTAGCACAAATGTACAGAGTAAAACCAAAAACTCTGCTCTAGATTGTTTCCAGAGTTTTATCGGATAGTTAAAACTGAGGAGTTGAATTAACGAAAAGAGCACAATAGCCGATAAAACAGCCATGGGAATATGTTCAAGCAATGGTGTTAGTACAAATAAGGATAAACCAACCAGAGCCGCACTAAAAAGAACTGCCCATCGAGATTTTGAACCACTCCCCATTAAAATTGAAGAGCGAGAAAAACTGGCACTCGCTACATAGGATTGAAAAAGAGCACCTACAATATTGGCTAGCCCCAGTGCGCGAAGCTCTTTATTGGGATTACTTTCTACTATGCCTGTTTTGCTTTCGGAAGCCTTGACAATTGTCATGGAGCTGAGAAATCCTAAAATAGCTAATGCCACTGCAAAAGGGATTAATTCTTTAATTAGATAGAGATCAATCAAATACCCATTAAATGACGGCAGTCCACTGGGGATGCTACCTACCTCTGCTACGCCCAGCTCCGCCCACTTTAAAGATACAGTAGTAAGGGTTGCCAAAATCACCACCAATAATTCAATCGGAATTTTTGGAAGTAGACGTTTACCCAGCAATAGAAGAACTAAAGAGCCAATTCCAATGGAAGAGGTCATGACAATCACATTGAATGAGTTTTTTAATGCAGCAAATGGGCTTGTTAGGTCCTTCAGGCCTAAAAACGGGGCTAATTGACTAACTCCAATCAACAAAACTGCAGCCATCGTAAATCCGCTGATAACCGGCTTAGACAAAAATTGCACGAGAACACCTAGCTTAAGTAACCCAAGTAAAAACTGCAGGCTACCTACTAACAGCGTTAGCAGTATGGCTGCTTGAACATAGGCACTTAATGAAGGCAACTCAAGGGTTACCAAAAAAGCAGCGACCAGCATGGAATCTAGCGCAGCTGGACCAATGCTCAAATAGCGAGAGCTTCCAAACAGTCCATACAGCAACACGGGCACAAACGCAGCATAGAGACCGTGTTGTGGAGGTAAACCTGCTAAAGTTGCATAGGCCATGGCCTGTGGAATAACAACTACTCCTACAGTTAGGCCAGATTTTAGGTCTGCTAATTCGGGTTTGCCTAAGGATGAAAAAAAGCTATTTTGTCTGCTCAAGGAACTTTTGGAATGGATTATACACAAAAATACCATAAATTTATGAGTCGCATTTTAACCTGTTGGAACGGGCTTTTTTGCGCTTAAATTTTTGCTAGAGCTATTTCACAAACCATAAATTCTTCTACTTTTGTTTCGAAATTCACCCTATGTCCAAGAATCTAGTCATTGTCGAATCCCCAGCAAAAGCCAAAACAATTGAGAAGTTTTTAGGCGATAAATTTAAAGTAGTTTCCAGCTATGGTCACATTTCGGATTTGCCTGCCAAAGAGTTAGGCGTTGACGTTTCTGGAGATTTTAGCCCTAACTACATTGTCAGTGACGACAAGAAAAAGGTAGTGCGTGAGCTCAAGAGCTTGGCCCAAAAAGCAGAAATGGTATGGTTGGCTAGTGATGAAGACAGAGAAGGTGAAGCAATTGCTTGGCACTTAGCGGAACAGTTAGGATTAGATCAACAAAACACCAAGCGAATTGTTTTTCATGAAATTACGAAAAGCGCGATTCAAAATGCCATTGCTCATCCACGTAGCATCAATCAACACCTGGTTGACGCACAACAGGCCCGTCGGGTATTGGACCGGCTTGTTGGCTATGAACTTTCGCCAATACTGTGGCGTAAGGTAAAAGGAGGCTTATCTGCTGGAAGAGTCCAATCGGTATCGGTACGAATTTTGGTTGAACGCGAGCGTGAAATAGAAGCATTTACCCCTACAGCGTTATTTAAATTGCAGGCCCTTTTTACTACAAAAGAGGGGAAGCAAGTAAAAGCAACTAGCACAACAACCTATCCTACGGCTGAAGCTGCTCAGGCTTTTCTTACATTAAACACGGACGTAAGCTTTCAGGTATCCTCTTTAGAGCAAAAACCAGCAAAAAAATCGCCAACAGCTCCTTTTACCACTTCTACTTTACAACAAGAAGCTTCTCGTAAATTGGGGTATTCGGTTAGCAGAACCATGTCGAATGCACAACGTCTTTATGAGGCTGGCTTGATTACCTACATGCGAACAGACAGCGTGAATTTATCTCAGCAAGCGCTTCAGGAAGCCAAAGAAGTGATTACAAAAAACTACGGTGAAGATTTTGCCCATCATCGTGTATTCAAAACAAAAAACAAAGGAGCGCAAGAAGCGCACGAAGCGATTCGACCGACCAGTCTCGCCAGAATGTCTGTAACTGCCGCTCCAGATGAAGAGCGCTTATACCAACTTATCTGGCGGCGTACTATTGCCTCGCAAATGAGCGACGCAAAGTTAGAACGTACTACCGTTCAACTAAAAACAGAAAAGCACGATGTGTTGTTTACTGCTCGTGGTGAGGTCATCACCTTTGAAGGGTTTCTTAAGGTATATTTGGAAGGCAGTGATGATGAGGAAGAAACTTCTGAAGGGTTGTTGCCAAAAATGACAGTTGGTGATCGGGTGCAGACCAAGCGAATTTTGGCAACAGAACGATTTACAAGACCTCCAGCTCGATACACGGAAGCCTCTTTGGTTAAGCGCCTTGAAGAATTGGGTATTGGCCGACCATCTACTTATGCCCCAACCATTACGACGATAATTAACAGAAAGTATGTCGAAAAAGGAACTGTAGAAGGCACCGAACGCAAATACACACAAATTGTACTTTCCAATGGAGCAGTAGCGCAACAAACTCTTTCCGAGCGTGTAGGTTCTGAAAAAGGAAAGCTAGTTCCAACAGATGTCGGGAGACTTGTCAATGACTTTTTGGTTGCTAATTTTCCAAATGTTGTCGATTATAACTTTACCGCCAAAGTAGAGGAGGACTTTGACTCTATTGCTATGGGTCAGGAGGATTGGAAGTCCATGATGAAAACATTCTATGAAGGCTTCCACCCTGTAGTCGAAGACGTTCGTGAAAATGCAGAACGCGAAATAGGAGAGCGTATTCTTGGTGTTGATCCAAAAACAGGAAGGCAGCTAAGTGTTCGTTTGGGTAAATTTGGTGCGATGGCACAAATAGGAACTGTTGATGATGAAGAAAAACCTTTGTTTGCTAGCTTACAGCCTGATCAACAACTTTCAAAAATCACCTTTGAGCAGGCCTTAGATTTATTTAAGCTGCCGTTAAATTTGGGTGAGTTTGATGCTGAGCCGGTAGAAGTAAACAATGGCCGTTATGGTCCCTATGTTCGTCATGGTAAATCATTCATTTCTTTGCCAAAAGGGAAGAACCCATTGACCACCACTCTAGAAGAGGCAATCGATTTAATCAAAGAAAAGCGACTTGCTGATGCACCTATTGCCACCTACCAAGACTTGCCTGTTACCAAAGGGGTTGGTCGATTTGGTCCCTTTATTAAGTGGAATAGCTGGTTTATCAATGTGTCCAAAAAATACGATTATGATGCGCTTACCGATCAGGACATAGCGGCATTAATAGAGGCTAAAAAGCAAAAAGAGGCTGAACGAATCGTACACAACTGGAAAGAAGAGGGTGTTCGAATTGAAAAGGCGCGTTGGGGTCGACATAACCTAATAAAAGGGAAGCAAAAAATCGAATTATCCAAAGATGTGGATGTTTCCAAAATGACCTTAACTCAAGCGATGACATTACTTGAGAAGCAAAAGCCCAAAAAGAAACGAGCAAAAAAGAAGTAAAGTGGACGTTGATTTTTTAGATCCTGTTAGTGATCGGTTGTTGGCACATAACTTGATGCTTCCAGACCAGATAATTGGGCGCAACCTTCGCATCCATACCCAACAAGACGGATTTCCAGATTTAAAAGATGTCCGCGTGGTTTTTTTGACAATTGACGATTTGGCTCAAGAGGAAGAATCCCTTCATTTTCGTTTTCGCAAGCAGTTTTATTCACTTTTTTCTGGAAATTGGGATTTCTCCATAGCTGATTTAGGTCAACTAACCTCTGGCGAAAGTCCTGAGGACACTTATTTTGTTATTCAATCTATTGTAGCGGAAATGTATCAGCGAAATATACTTACTGTATTGGTTGGTGGTAGTCAGGACAACAGCTTGGGGATGTTTCGTGGACTGAGCAAAATGAACACACTGGTTAACATTACTTCGGTAGATGCGCGTTTTGACTTTGGTTCAGCCGGAGAACTGGTTTCCGACGATAGTTATATGTCAAAAATCATCACTGAAAAACCCAATAATTTAAAACAATTTACAAATCTAGGCTATCAAAGCTATTACGTTTCACAAGAGGAATTGGATTTGATGCAAAAACTTTTTTTTGATGCATATCGCTTGGGAGAAGTTTCTAGCGAAGATTTTGATGTGGAGCCGATCATACGTGATACAGACATTTTTTCTGTTGACCTTACTGCTGTTAAGGCAAGTGAGCTTAACAGCGCCAAAGGCCTGCCAAACGGTTTTAGCGGGGCTCAAATATGCAGTCTAATGCGTTATGCGGGCTTGAGTGATAGGCTAAATACCTTGGGGTTATTCAACATACCCAATACTTTTATGACCGATCAATTGCTCGCGCAAATGGTCTGGTATGTGCTCGAAGGCTACTGCCATAGAGTAAACGAATATCCGTTTTCGGTACACGAATCATGCACCAAATACGCTGTTCCACTGGACGAAGACACCTTAATTTTTTATAAAAGCCATAAAAGCCATCGCTGGTGGATTGAAGTTCCAAAGGAGGGGATTTATAATAATAACAGAGAAAAGACGTTATTACCATGTGCTGAAACTGACTATCGTGAGGCTCAAAAAGGGGAATTGCCGGCAAGATGGTGGAAATCAGTTCAACGAAGTATGCATTAATTTACATATTTTTGTAAAGTTGCTTTTGACCTGAAGTCAAAATTTAATTAAAATAAATGAAAAAGAAACTTTTGGTTTTTCTTGTATTGTGCATAGCGGTTAGCTGTGGCAAAAGAAATCAAGGTGAGTTGGTCGTTGTAAAACAAAAGAAGTTTCACCAGCATAAGCCACACGGAATGGCTTTGATACCTGGTGGATCATTTATTATGGGTTCATCGGACGAGGATATCTTAGCTGCCAATGACAATATTACTCGTACGGTTACCATACGTTCTTTTTGGATGGATGAAACCGAAATAACAAACGCGGAATACCAGCAATTTGTCGAATGGGTAAAGGACTCTATCGTGCGTACGGAGTTGGCAAAAGCTGCACTTTTTTCGGGTGGTTTCAATTTTGTTTCTGAATTTCCTACTTCTGATGACGATTTTGAAACAACGCCTATATACAACTATTTGCCAGCGTACGATATGGACGCTTTGAAAAGTGAAGAAGAAGACAAAAGCGGATATCAGCTCTATCTAGAAGAGAAATCTACTGACTTTGTATCAAATTATTACGATACAGAACAAGAACCAGACAGTGTTTTTCATTATCATCTGCCACTAAATAGGGATGAAGATATAATAACAGACCGAACCGATTATCCTGGATTGGAGTATGCCCAAGTGATGGAGGAGATTATTTATCTTCCAGAAAGTGAATGGTTTAATGGACAGCCAACGGTGGACACCAGTATTCTAAAATATCGATTTTCGAGCATTGACATGCAGGCTGCTGTGGCCAATCCAGATAGCTCACGCTCCAGTTTTGCGCGTTACGAGGCTCCTCAAATTTATCCCGATACTACGGTATGGATTAAAGATTTCAAATACAGTTATAACGAACCTATGCACAATGACTATTTCTGGCATAGGGCTTACGCCGATTACCCAGTTGTTGGAATTAATTGGCATCAGGCTAGAGCTTTTGCACACTGGCGTACAAAAATCAGAAATGACTATTTGCGCAGCAGAAAAAAGAAAAAATCATCTACAGGCGTATTTCGCTTGCCTACTGAAATAGAGTGGGAATTTGCAGCACGAGGTGGTTTGGAATCTGCTATATATCCATGGGGCGGCCCTTACACCTATGACGATAGAGGTTGTTTTTTAGCAAACTTTAAGCCCAACCGTGGCGATTATGCGGGTGATGACTCCTTATACACCGTAGAGGCAGACTCTTACGAGCCTAATGATTACGGCTTGTACAATATGGCTGGAAATGTCTCTGAATGGACAAACTCGACCTACACTAAAGACACCTATGAATTTACTACACCCATGAATCCGAATTACGATAATTTTGGAGACAGTCAAAAAGTGATACGCGGAGGTTCGTGGAAAGACGTTGCCTATTATTTGCGTGTCGCATCACGCGACTATGAATATGCCGATAGTGCACGGAGTTATTTAGGATTTCGCTTAGTTCGTGATTATCTAGGAACAAATGAAGTACAACAAAATTAAAAATTAAAATAAAAATAAAAGCAAAAATGAAACAGAAAAAATTTCCAATCCCAGAAAACATACTAGAGCTTCTCTTTGGAGCGGGTGCCTCGGTAGTCATTATCGGCGCTTTACTGAAAATCACCCATAATGATTTTATTTTCTCAGGAAATACCTGGCTTACTGGTGGTCTTGTCACGGAGGCTGTAATATTTCTTATAGCGGGTATCCGTGGGTACTATATGGCAACCGAAAGTACAGCAGCTACTTCAACAGATGCTGCAGACCTCTCAGGAATTTCTAAAGAAGCTGAGGCATTAAAAGCGGCCTACCAGAACGCAACGGCCCAGCTAGAGACTTTGGGCACTAACTTATCTG
>JAHEKR010000009.1 GCA_024638225.1 Flavobacteriaceae bacterium | reverse complement strand
GCTAGAAATGAAAAGAAATAGTGTTGATCTTGAAAGGGATTATACTGGGTCTAATCATTCTGCATTTGGAAAATTCAATTTTCCAATAAATGACAACAGAAATTTGTTCCAGATCCCTGAGAGAGAACTTGACAATAACATTGAGATTAATGAAATCGACCAAAACCCAATATAATATCCAAAATTATGTTTTATAGAAAATTAAATTTTATACCAACAGTATTTATATTTTTGTTAATTCTTGTTGGTTGTGATAACGAAGATGCCTTTCTAGGTGTAGATAAACCAATTGCTGTTTCCTTTGACGAGTCTAGTTCATCAGTTGAAGTAGAAAATGGTACAACCTTTGATGTTGTCGTATCATCTTTGACACCTCCAGCTTCAGATTTAGTAGTAAATTTAAGTGTTGATTCAGCACCAGATTTAACTTTATTTGATATGGTGCCGTCTGTGACTATACCTGCTGGGGAATTAAGCGGCTCATCTGTATTAAGTTTCTCATATGATCTTCTCGATTTTGGAGACACAAAAACATTGGAGTTAAGCATAGATTCTTCTACTCTAACAGGAGGTGCTATTCTAAATGAAGAAAGAGAAGAAACTACTATTAATTTTGTTAAAAAGTGTACACTAAATGACGTCACGGTATCTATAACAACAGATGATTATCCTGAAGAAACATCATATAGGGTTTTTGACGTAACCACAAACCCAAGTGGTGATCTTGTATATGACAGTGGTTCATTTGCTGGCAAAAAAGAAACAACAGTTTCTACAAAACACTGTCTTGGTACAGGAAATTATGCAATTGTAGTTTATGATTCATGGGGTGATGGGATTGTTGGTGGAGGTTTTACAGTCTCTGTTAATGGCACCGAAGTAGTCCCTGCTACAGCGGTAACAGGTCCATCAGCGGTTGCTTATTTTGATATAAATTAAAAAAGTCTGCATTACATAGTATAGCCGTTTAATTAATATTAAGCGGCTTTTTTTTTAAAATAATTAGTTTTTTATGAAAAAAACAATTGTGTTGTTTTTATTATTTATCTCATTGCTCAGTTTTTCTCAGCAAATTTCAAGAGGAAATCAGAGTTTATTAGATAAGTTATTAGAAATTGAAAAAAAGGATAGAGAAAATATTAAGAAATACATTGATGATAACCCGAACTTGAAAAGACGTTTCATTTCTGAAGGTATAACATACGAGTTATTTAAAATTAAAAATGGCGCCCCAGTTTATGTTTCAACATCAAATATACATTCAGCAATTTCAACAAAAACCAATCGTTTGTATCCAGGGGGAGAGCTTGGGTTAAATTTAACTGGAGCTGGTTACACTGTGGGAGTTTGGGATAGTGGTGTATTAGAAAAGGAGCACGATGAATTCGTGCCTGATAATGGAAATATTAAAGTTGAAGTGGAACCATTTAAGGATAAAGATAATCACGCTACCCATGTATCAGGAACAATAGCCGGCCTAGGTAAAAATTCTGCAGCAAAGGGAATGTCTTATGAATCAAATATTAAATCCTTTGACTGGAACGAACATGCCACTGAACTCATTAATGCTGCTAATGATTCAGAAAATCCAATATACTTTTCAAATCATTCGTATGGCATTCCTATATTTACTGATAACACACAACAGCTAACAAGTGATGAAATTGGGGCATATACTGCTACAGCATCGTATTGGGATAATATTGCTTTTCAAAATGAAAACCTACTAATCGTTACAAGTGCAGGAAATGAGGGGTTAAAACAATATGAAGGTGGAATGTTACCAAATTTTGATAAATTGACAGAACGAAAAACGAGTAAAAATAATGTGGTTGTTGCAAATGCTCAAACACAATATGCACCGATTTCACAAGAACTTATATCATTTTCAATTAACTCCAGTAGTAGTCAAGGACCAACAAACGATTTAAGAGTCAAACCTGACATAACTGGAGACGGTACTCAGGTTTATTCCAGTATCACCAATAATAGTTATGATACATATACTGGAACATCTATGGCATCGCCTAATGTATGCGGATCACTTGTTCTGGTGCATCAACATTTTGTAAATACACTAAATTATTTACCATTGGCATCAACCATAAAAGGAATTATGTGTCATACTGCAATCGATGACAATACATGGCCAGGACCTGATCCAGTTTATGGTTGGGGATTGCTTGATTCAAAAGCCTCAGTTGAAATTATCAATGCTTCATTAAATGAAAGTGAAGCGTTTATTTTAGAAAAAAAAATAATCAATGGAAGTGTTTATGAAAAATACATAACAATTGATGGAAATACAGAAAAATTAAGTGCTTCCTTGTCCTGGACAGATCCAGGGGGCATTGCATACTCAAGTGGTAGCGATCCGAATATTCCAGCAATAATTAACGATCTTGATATAAGAATTGAAAAAGACAATGAAGTTTTTTATCCTTGGAAATTACAAATGAATAGTACTGATTTTTCAGCAATAAAATCAGTTAATGATGTTGATAATTTAGAAAGGATTGATATAAATTTTCCGGAAAAGGGAATTTATAAGGTCATAATTGAACATAAAGGAGATCTTCAGAATCCAAATCAACCACCACTTGAACAACCAAAATATCAAAAATATTCACTCATAATTTCAGGAGATAATATAGATTTTTCTCTAAACCTAAATAAAGTTGAAATGGATAACTTTATGGTTTATCCAAATCCTGTTAAAACGGGAACTTTATATATTTCTGGAGTGAGTTCGGGCGATTTAATTCAAGTGAGAAATATAGCTGGCCAAGTTGTATGGGAAGGGAAAATTCATGAAGGAGCTATTGATTTAAGTCATCTTATAAAAGGGTTTTATTTTATTTTAAGCCATGAAATGAATAAAATTGAAAAAATTCTGATAAAATAAAGCTATTTGATTTGTTAAGATTAGTTTTGCTAACTGTCCATAATTTATGAGCGTAATAGCACTCGGCATCAACGCAGTTCGTGAAGCCATTCAAGACCCTTCACGAATTCAAAAAGTTCTTATTGAAGACGGGCTAAAAAATCCAGCTGCGCTAAAGTTAAAGGACGAAGTCATGCGCGCCGGCGTTTCCTTTTCATTTGTTCCTCCACAGAAACTCTTTAAACACACCAAAGAAAACCACCAAGGTTTTGTGGCACTTATTGGCCAAATTCAATTTACTGAGTTAGAAAGTATCCTTGACCCAGAAAAACAACAACTCTTTATGTTACTCGACGGCATAACCGATGTGCGAAATTTCGGTGCCATTATTCGGTCGGCGGTTGGGCTTGGAGCCAGTGCTATTATTATTGGACAGACAGGAAGTGCACCACTTAATGATGTAGCAATACAAGCTTCGGCAGGAGGTGCTTTTCATATTCCCATTGTACGTGTGAGCCATATAAAAGATGCTTTATTTATGTTAAAAGCTAATGAAATAGAAATCATGGGCTGTACTGAAAAGGCCAAGTTGTATATTGGCGAAACGAAGCTAAAACGTTCACTTGGAATTGTTATGGGTAACGAAAATAAAGGCATCAGTAAGGGAGTACTCAAATTTTGTGATGAGTTGGTCAAAATACCGATCAATGAGGTGCTAGACTCCTACAATGTTTCTGTGGCCGCTTCATTGATAATGTACGAATACCAACGCCAAAATAGCTAAAGTAGAAACGATAGCTCGCTAAGGTGATCGATCTCTTTGTAATGTTTAGGCTTCTTTTTTTCAAGAGGCATAAAATGCACCGCATGCATACCAACCTTTAAGGCACCCTCTATGTCAGCCTCTAGGCTATCCCCTATCATAACAGCTTGCTCAGGACTGACACCACCCACTTTGAGCGCGTGATTAAAAATTTCAGGATCGGGCTTTTTCTTACCCACAGAAGACGAATCGGTAACCGTTTCAAAATAAGGCAATAAACCTGAATTTTTCATCTTAAAGTGTTGTACATCTTTAAATCCATTGGTTATCATATGCAAGGCGTAGTGTGGTTTGAGTACGTCTAGGATAGAAATGGCGTCTGGGAACAAGCTGTTGTACTCGGGCAGTGTTTGAATGTATGCATCTGCCATATCATAAATCAAGGCATCAGAAGTCTGATAATGCAAGCGATCAAAAACGGTTTTTAGGCGTTCATACCGCAATTTTTCCTTATCAATTTTCCCTTCACGATACAAACGCCAATAAGCTGTATTGTTGGGCACGTACACCATGAGAAACGCATCCAAATCCAATCCAATTTCATACTGCTTAAAAAGTGTTTTAAAGGCAAGTGCTGAATTTTTCTCAAAATCCCATAGTGTGTGGTCCAAATCGAAATAAAGTGCTTTAATGGGCGATTTATTCATATCCGAGGAGTTTTTTGAGCGTAACTAAAAATGACTGATTGTACGAACGAGA
Source organism: Flavobacteriaceae bacterium (assembly GCA_024638225.1). GTDB lineage: Bacteria > Bacteroidota > Bacteroidia > Flavobacteriales > Flavobacteriaceae > UBA7446. Next base: position 34,983 of record JAHEKR010000009.1, on the reverse strand, counting down.
ATTGAAGCTACTGTTGCTCAAAGCAACAACAAAAGGAGCGTTCATTTCTTTTAATTGAGTCTGATACGCCAAGAATAATTGCCGCATCTTTCGTGAATAGCGCTGTTGGCGAATGTGATCTTCACTCAAACATATGGGGTGAATAAGTAAGGGGGTTTGTTGTTCGTCTCCGATATCATAAAAACGAAATGGAAAAGCTGTACTTGCTCTAAATCCTGAGCAATCGGAATATTGCATGGAAAAGTCATTTTTTACCCCCAGTGAAGTGTAGTTGCGGTAGGTGTACGGAAAGCGCAAGACCAGTTTGTGCTGCCGAATGGCCGTAACAGGCCTGTGCAGTAGCGAAGCAAACCGATTGATCTCACCACTTAGCGAATTCGGTTGACTAAGCGATGCGTAAGAAGCCAAAGGACCCGTGGGTACATAATCGGAAATACTTTTAACCTCTTGTTGATGTACTTTATTGAACACACTTAAATTTCGATCGTGTACACCTAACCAGGTGTACAAAACAAAAAAACGAGTGTTTATTTTATCCAGATGCAGTTGCTCAACCCAATTGAGTAAGTCCGCAAGTGGATCCTCACGAATGCCTAGAAGTACCATCAAACGGTCAAAAACCTGAGCCAATTTTAATTGGAAAAAATCCATTGCTCCTTCAAAAAACGAACGTAACAAGGGTTTGAACTTATAGGCATACAATTCGGGTACCTCTACAACCAAAGACAATGAATGCGAAGCTGGTGTTGGCTTTGGTAAGTCGAAAAAATCAATCCAAATAGTAACAAAGCGCTCAAACCAAAGGTCGACAAGAGGAAGGTGTAAAAAATCATGGGTGGATGCTAAGGCACTTGTTGATGTAAATCGCCCCAATCTATCGGGAACAAATGGTAGGTATTCTTCATACCTAGACAACAAATAAAAAGCGGCCGAAAAAAAATCAAAGGGAAGCATGCTTTGGGAAGTTGTGGTAAAAAAAACCGGCAAGCCATCCCAATCAATGACCTCGATTTCTTGATCGCCAACTCCCTGCTCATGCAAAAGCCCGTGGGCAGCTACAAAAAATTCATTTCCCAATGGTGCATCACCATAGGACATCTTAGGACCGCTATGGGCAATGAAAACACTAAGTTCAGAAGTGAACGAAACTTGAGTCTTCATTCGTTCACGAAAAAAATGCACGAAAATATACCTGATTCTAGGCTTGGAAACAGGCGTATAAATCAAGACCATGACCTGTTCTATTTAAAGTTATTTTGAATCCAAGCAGTTAGACCATCGAATTGATAAAGTTTTTCCTCCATTTCCTCATCAGTAGCTGTTGGTTCGCTCAGTTTACGCATATAATAGCGGGCAAACTCTTTGGGGTAAGCATCACCAGAGCTATAATTATCCAAATACATAGAAAAAAAACAATGCGCTTTTGTTACCTCTTTTTGCAAATAAAAGCTCAATACCGCTAGGTGGTAAAAAGCATTGTTTGTGAGACCGAGGAAATCCATTTTACAATCCTTAACCAGATTTACAGCTTCTAGGTAAGCAACCAAGGCCTCCTTATTTTTTTTGATTGTTCTGTTGTAATACCCTTTAGCTAAATGGCCCTCTATGACTGAAATGGTTTTTATCCGTTCTGTCTGGCGTTCGGCCTTTTTGTTACTACCCCCCAAAACCCAAGGCAATTCAGCATATAGATTAAGTAAAATGATTTGTACAGCTAGATCATCAGGACGAAGGCTAGCGGCTTGTTCAAAAGAAGATTTCATCGATCGCACATAGGGCAAAGAACGTGTTCTTGGCAACTCAGTGGCCAAAATACCTGCAATTCCACCATACAAATATTGAAAGTCAAAATCCATTTGTAGGCTATCAGCCATCGGTTCCATTGCATCGTATGCCTTTTGATAATCTGCGTCCGAAGCGTACAAAAGAGACAGTTCCTTTTGCTCTGAGAAAGTGCGCAACTCCTTGGTTTCTAATTCTTGAATACGCACCAATTGCTCGGCGGTAGCGACTACGGGTTCGAATAATGATTGTGGGATACGCTGCCCGTGACTATACACCACAAACAAAAGCAAAAAGATTAGTCGTTGAGCAATCCCCATAACTTATCTTTTAATGCGCTTAATCCTTGTTGAGAAACGGAAGAAAAAAGCACAAAAGGAATTTCTGTAAATGACCGAGAACACTCGTCTTTTATGGCTTCAAAAAGCTCCTCATCCAACAAGTCTGATTTTGAAATACCCACCATAAAATGTTTATCTAGAAGTTCGGGATTGTATTGTGCCAATTCCTTGTTTAATATAGTAAATTGTTCTTTAATATCCGGTGCATCTGCTGGGATGACGTAGAGCAATACACTGTTGCGCTCAATGTGACGCAAGAAATAATGCCCTAATCCTTTTCCGTATGCAGCACCTTCGATGATTCCAGGAATGTCTGCAAGAATAAACGAACTAAAATTCCTATGCTGTACAATACCTAAATTAGGTTTTAATGTTGTAAAAGGATAATCGGCTATTTTTGGTTTTGCAGAAGTAATCGCAGAAAGTAGCGTTGACTTTCCAGCATTAGGAAAACCAACCAACCCCACATCGGCCAATACTTTTAATTCCAAAGTAATATCACGTTCAACGCCTGCTCTTCCAGGTTGAGCATAGCGCGGCGCTTGATTGGTTGAACTTTTAAAATGCCAGTTTCCTCGTCCGCCCATACCGCCTTTGGCCACAATAACGTCTCCCTCTTCTGTAATTTCGGTGATTCGCTCTCCAGTTTGACTGTCGAGGACCACAGTTCCTAGTGGAACGGGGATGATTATGTCAGTGCCATCCGCACCTGTACTTCGACTTTTACTGCCACTAAATCCGTGCTCGGCATTAAAATGACGTTTAAACTTAAAGGAAATTAGCGTCCACAAACCCTTATCACCCCGAAGAATTACGTGACCTCCACGGCCACCATCACCACCATCAGGACCACCTTTGGTAATGTATTTTTCTCGATGAAAATGTGTAGATCCCCTGCCCCCGTTTCCAGAGCGTACATGAATTTTTACGTAGTCAACAAAATTTCCTTCCGTCATTAAAGTTGTTCTACAAGGTTGCTGAGCTGCATCGCTATAGATTCAATGGTGCCGGCACCATCGATACTGTGGAATTTGCCCTGCTTTTTGTAATAATCAATCAAAGGGGCTGTTTTTTGATTGTATTCCGCAAAGCGGTTTCTAATTTTTTCTTCATCTTGGTCATCCGCACGACCACTACCCTTTCCGCGTTCCAAAAGACGCTGAACGAGTACGTTCTCATCTACATCCAAGGCCAAGGTAGCAGCAAGTTGCATTCCCTTCTTTTCGAGAAACGCGTCTAAGGCAGCTGCTTGAGCGGTAGTTCGCGGGAAGCCATCAAAAATAAATCCAGGGGCGTTGCTGTGTTTATCCACCTCACTTTCGAGCATTTGAATCGTGACTGCATCAGGAACAAGATCGCCTTTATCCATATAACCTTTGGCCATAGCGCCCAACGGAGTTTGATTTTTGATATTAAATCGAAATACATCTCCCGTTGAAATATGGACTAAACCGAATGCTTCTTTTAAAAATTCGGCTTGTGTTCCTTTTCCAGCTCCTGGTTTACCAAACAAAATTATATTCTTCATATATGCTTTTTGACCCTACAAAGATATTCTATTTTATGAGCTGGACTACCGAAAAACTACATTGAGGAATATGCGTACCTTTGCAGGGGTAATGCAACAGTATATTTCTACAGATTTTGCGCTTGGCATACTTGGCGGCGGTCAATTGGGTAAAATGCTCCTTGACGTTACCAAAAGATGGGATATTCATACCCATGTACTTGATCCAAATAATGAAGCTGCCGCAAAATACAGCTGTATGAATTTCGTTCAAGGAGATTTAATGGACTACGAAACCGTTTTTGGATTTGGTGAGCAGCTTGACCTGATTACCATTGAAATTGAGCATGTGAATATTGATGCGCTATATGCCCTAGAAAACAAAGGGGTAAAGGTCTACCCAAAACCCGAAACCCTTGAAATAATCCAAAACAAGCGTACGCAAAAAGAGTTTTACCTGGCGCATAACATACCAACAGCCCCTTTTAGTGCTTTTGATACGCGTAAGCAACTTGATCAAGCCGCCGCTAATAATGAAATCCAATTTCCGTGTATTTGGAAAGCAGCACGCTTTGGCTACGATGGTTTTGGTGTGAAGAAATTAAATTCAGTAGCTGATATAAACGAATTACCGGATAATCCGTGTATCATCGAGAGCCTTGTGCCTATTGAAGAAGAGATTTCTGTTATTGTATCACGAAATCCGTCAGGAGAAATTGCGCTCTACCCAGCTGTAGGCATGGATTTCCATCCAACAGCAAATCAAGTCGAGTATGTTTATTATCCCAGTAATGTTTCCGATTCCATCAAAGCGCATGCCGCTTCAATTGCCCGAGAACTGGCTGAGTTGTGGGAGCATGTGGGCCTACTCGCTGTTGAATTTTTTGTAGATAAAGACCAACAACTTTGGGTAAATGAAGTTGCGCCTAGACCGCACAATTCTGGACATCTGACTATTGAAGGCTGTGTTTGTTCGCAATTTGAACAGCACCTTCGTTCAATTTTAAACATCCCGCTTGGAAAAACAGATTTTTACCGACCATCAATTATGGCAAACATAGTTGGCCCTAAGGATATTTTGGGAAGCTTCAGCTATCATGGAGCAGATGAACTGTTAAAAACACCCATGCTTGGGCTTCATATTTACGGTAAAAAAACAACCAAGCCACAACGAAAAATGGGCCATATAACACTCACCGGGGATTCATTGAAAGAAATTAAAACAAAAATTAGCGCATTGAAAAATACGCTTCAACTTAAAGCAAATTGATATGAAAGTAGCCGTCATCATGGGAAGTAAAAGTGACTTGCCAGTCATGCAAGCAGCAATAGATACCCTAGCACTATTTGAAATTGAAACCGAGGTCGATATCGTTTCAGCCCATCGCACTCCTGAAAAGATGATGGCCTTTGGAAGCAAAGCGCACGAACACGGAATTGATGTTATCATTGCTGGCGCTGGTGGTGCAGCACATCTACCAGGGATGGTTGCCTCGACAAGTCCACTACCGGTAATTGGGGTTCCTGTTAAATCATCCAACTCCATTGATGGATGGGATTCTGTATTGTCCATCTTACAAATGCCAGGGGGTGTTCCCGTGGCAACCGTGGCGCTTAATGGTGCAAAAAATGCTGCATTGTTGGCCTGTCAAATTTTAGGCGTAAAAAATCCAGCACTGCGCGAAGCGATGATTGCTTACAAAGCCTCTATGGGAGAACAAGTACATCAGAGTGCCAAGGACATCAATAAAAAATAAGCGAAAAAACACTTATCCCATACCACAGCAAGGGAATCCCTTCGATCCAAAAAGAAGTAAAATGTAAATGGCGCTTGGGATGCATCCGTATATAGCACATCAACACCAAGGCTAAAACAACATAAGCTGCGTATTGAATATTTGAAATTGGTACTGTTTGATCAATTAAAAATATGATGATAAGTGCAAGCACAAAACCCAATACTCTTGTTTTATTTAATCCAAGTAATTGAGGGATTGTCTTCAGTTTTTGAGCGTCTTTATCCATATCTCGTACATCAAAAGGGAGCGTCAGTAGCACCACCCAAAGTATAGATTTTACAACAACCATGAGCGTGACTGACCCTGTAGAAGCACAAACACCTACTGCAGCAAATGAAGCCCAACAAATAGCGATAAGAAAAATTTTTATTCCAGGGATAAAGCGCAACCCCATAGAAGGTCCAAAAGGGATAGCGTAACAAAAACTGATTATACCCAAACCAACAAAAATAAGCTGTATGGAATATGGCTGATAGCGCAATAAAATAACGCCTGCCAACAATGCACATAACGTAAAAAACAACTGCAAAAAGGGCAATTGCTTGTGCTTATAGTAGTAGGGAACCACTTGATGCGCATACCAATAAGCTGCCCAGCCAAAGCAAAATATCGCCAGTTGCAACGATAGCGAAATTCGACCGCCTTGTTGGAGTGCTGTAACTTGACAAAATGCCCATAAACTTAGCGCTACGTGAAGTTTAGAAGAGATATAATACGCTAAAATCTTTTTTCTCATACAAGCACACAAAAGTAGTATTTGTGTTGACAACTAGGCCAATTACGGTTAACAACTTTAGAATGAAACGTTTAGGTTTTCTTTTGTGTTCTGCGGCAAAAAATTAATTTTGAGTTTAACAATATGAACTCTTATGAACACGAGAAGTTTTGCAGCTCGACACATTGGACCTAACGAAGAGGAACGTAAAAAGTTACTCGAGACCATTCAAGCCCCTTCAATGAAGGACTTGATCGCGCAAACTGTTCCCCAAGCAATTCGACTAAGCAAGCCCATGTCATTGCCTGATGCTGTTAGCGAACATGTGTTTTCAAAACAAATTAGTGCTTTAGGAAAAGAAAATAAGGTATTCACATCCTTAATTGGTATGGGGTATCATGAAGCTATTCTGCCTGGTGTCATTCAAAGAAATATATTAGAAAATCCAGGATGGTACACAGCATACACACCATACCAAGCTGAAATTGCTCAAGGTAGAATGGAAGCCTTACTCAATTTTCAAACCATGGTTACTGAGTTAACGGAAATGGAGTTGGCAAACGCATCTTTGCTAGACGAATCGACTGCTGCCGCCGAAGCCATGAGTCTCTTACTCGGTCAACGAACGAGAGAACAAAAGAAAAATGATGCCTTATCCTTTTTTGTCGACCAGAATACACTTCCCCAAACAAAATCTGTGCTAGAAACAAGAGCCACTCCTATTGGCGTGAAGCTCGTCTATGGAAACACCGCTTCCTTTGAACCGACACATGAATTCTTTGGTGCACTTGTTCAATATCCAGGATGCGACGGAAGCATCCCCGACCTAAAAGCTTTTATTGGACGAGCCCGCTCATTGGAACTAAAAACGGCTGTCGCTGCAGACCTCATGAGTCTCGTGGTGTTAGAAGCGCCTGGAACGCTTGGTGCAGATGTGGTCGTTGGCAGTACACAGCGCTTTGGTATTCCACTGGGATATGGAGGTCCACATGCAGCCTATTTTGCAACAAAAACAGCCTACAAGCGTTCTGTCCCGGGAAGAATCATTGGTGTGACCCAAGATAAAAATGGGCAACGCGCCTTACGCATGGCCTTGCAGACAAGAGAACAGCATATCAAAAGAGATCGTGCGACTTCTAATATTTGTACTGCGCAAGTATTACTGGCAGTCATGGCAGGAATGTATGCAGTATATCATGGTCCAGAAGGATTAAAAGATATTGCATTGCGCATTCATCGACATGCTTGTCGATTTCATCAAGCCTTACGCAAACTAGGGTTCACACAAAAAAATGATGCCTTCTTTGACACCTTATCAATTGAAGCTCCAAGCAAGAAGATAAAGCCGCTACTGGAAGAAGCGCGTATTAATATCCACTATATTCACGAAAAGGAAGTTGCTGTTTCATTTAATGAAGCAACTGAAGACAAAGACGTAACTACACTAATTAAAATATTCGCCAAAGTCTCCCATCAAGAAGTACCTCAACTAGATGCTTTTCATGAGCAATGTCTACCAACTGTACTGGAGCGTACTACAAGATTTTTAACCCATGAAGTCTTTCATAAGTTTCATGCCGAGACAAGCATGATGCGCTACATCAAATCGCTAGAACAAAAAGATTTAGCCCTCAATCACTCCATGATTGCTCTTGGATCATGTACCATGAAGCTAAATGCAGCAACCGAAATGCTTGCCCTTAGTGATCCACAATGGAATAACATACACCCGTTTGTTCCTATCGAACAAGCAAAAGGCTACCAAAAAGTATTGACTGATTTAGCTGACTACCTGACAGAGATCACTGGTTTTGGAGGAACATCATTACAGCCAAACTCTGGAGCGCAAGGTGAGTTTGCTGGCTTGATGGTTATCCGAGGATATCACTTGTCCAGAGGAGATAAACACAGAAACATATGTCTTATTCCTGCATCCGCTCATGGAACAAACCCGGCTTCAGCGGTAATGGCTGGTATGAATGTTGTGGTGGTCAAAACCGATGAGCGAGGCAATATAGATGTAACGGATCTTAAGGAAAAAGCGGATGTATATGCATCCAGTTTAGCGGCACTCATGATTACCTACCCATCAACTCATGGGGTTTTTGAATCATCAATCAAGGATATTACTCGCTATATCCACAGCAAAGGAGGTCAAATTTATATGGACGGTGCCAATATGAACGCACAGGTTGGCTTGACCAATCCAGCTGCCATTGGAGCCGATGTTTGTCACTTAAATTTACACAAAACATTTGCCATTCCACATGGCGGTGGCGGCCCGGGAGTTGGCCCTATTTGTGTGGCGCCACATCTCGTTCCCTTTTTACCAAACCACAGTGTCATCCCAACCAGTGGTGAAAACGGAATTACTGCGATTGCAGCAGCCCCTTTTGGATCAGCACTCGCCTGCCTGATTTCTTATGCATACATAAGAATGCTTGGAGCAGAAGGACTAACACAAGCTACTGAAGTCGCGATACTCAATGCGAACTATATAAAAGAACGCATTGCCAAGCATTATCCAATTTTATACAGTGGAGACGGCAACAGGGCAGCGCATGAATTTATCATTGACTGTCGCGCCTTTAAGGAAAAAGGAATAGAAGTGGTGGATATCGCCAAACGATTGATGGATTATGGCTTCCATGCACCCACGGTATCTTTTCCTGTCGCTGGCACTATGATGATAGAGCCCACAGAAAGTGAAAATAAGGAAGAATTGGACCGCTTTTGTGAAGCGCTTATTTCTATACGTTATGAAATTGAGGCGAGTGACCCAGATCAGCATAACAATATACTCCGAAATGCGCCGCATACATTAAAACAATTAACGGCTCAAAAATGGCCCTTCCCATATACACGAGAAGAAGCTGCATATCCGCTGCATTGGGTGATGGAACATAAATTTTGGCCTACAGTTCAGCGTGTAGATGAAGCCTTTGGGGATCGTAATTTGGTATGTACATGTGCACCAATAGAAGCTTATGAGGCTTTACAAACAACTCAAAAAGAGTAACTTAGTCTCAATATTCTTTTTCATTATTTTTTTATATGTATTTTGGGAATCACATAAATTTCTAAAAATATAATCTAAAACTGATCCAGAGTTATTACTTTTATTGTAACTAAATAATGATATGGGCATTCACATAACTGGAGTTGGTAGCTATATCCCCAATCACACCGAGCGGAACGAAGACTTTATGAATCGTGTTTTTATGGATGATGATGGAACTCCCTTTGGACGGTCCAACTCTGACATCATTGAAAAGTTTCAAGCAATTACGGGAATTGAAGAGCGCAGGTATGCCAAACCACACCAAACAGCATCAGACTTAGCGTTTCATGCCGCAGAAAATGCCATACAAGATGCTGGTATTGACCCCGAAACACTCGATTATATTATTCTTGCACACAACTTTGGCGATATCCAACACGGTTGTACGCAATCTGAGATGCTGCCTTCATTGGCAACACGCGTGAAACACAATCTGCAAATCAAAAATCCAAACTGTGTTGCTTACGACTTGATCTTTGGTTGTCCAGGCTGGGTGGAAGGTGTAATTCAAGCGCAAGCATTTATAAAGGCTGGAATGGCTAAACGATGTTTGGTTATTGGCGCCGACACCTTGTCTCGAATAGCTGATCCAAACGACCGAGATTCCATGATCTATGCAGACGGTGCTGGTGCAACCGTCATTGAAAAAACAGATAGAAATGGAGGGATACTGAGTCATTGCTCACAATCTTACAGCAATGAAGAAGCATTTTTCTTGTTTAATGGTGCATCCTTTGACCCTAAAGAGGAACAATCCAATAAATACATAAAAATGTACGGGCGTAAAGTTTATGAATTTGCCATTAGCCATGTTCCGCAAGCCTTAAAAGACTGTCTGGATAGCAGTGGAGTTAAAGTCAATGAGCTCAAGTCAATTTTTATTCATCAAGCGAACGAAAAAATGGATGAAGCGATTGTAAAACGGTTTTATAGATTGTACCGCCATCCTCAGCCTAAAGATGTACTCCCAATAAGCATACGTAAACTAGGAAATAGCTCTGTTGCGACTGTACCTACCCTACTCGACTTGGTAAAGCGTAACCAATTAGAAGGCTACCAAACTAACGACGGTGATATTGCGTTATTTGCAAGCGTAGGCGCTGGTATGAACATCAATGCCTTTAGCTATAAGTTCTAGCTTATTTTGCAATAGCCTCGCCAATAGGATTTCCAATTGTACCCGTAGGGTTTCCGATACCCATAATCGAACAAATAGTAGGGGCAATATCTGTAATATACGTTCTTCTGTAAGCGCTACCTCGAACAACTCCTTTGCCCGTCATTAAGAAAGGGACATGTGTATCGTAGGTATACAATGAGCCATGAGTAGTTCCCTTTGATCGCTTCTGCATATATCCTGGAAGCAGGGTAAACACTATATCACCAGATCTTTTTGGATTGTACCCTCTTTGTAAACGATTAATTAAGGGATTGTTTTTATCGGCATACATCAAGGTTTTTGCGTCATAAGCGGTAGCTACTCCAGGATAGTCAATACTATAGGATACTATAAAATCAATGAGCATGCCTTTGTCAATAGAAGTTTTATGTATCTCATCATGATTTAAAAACAGCTCGTTGTTCGATACATCACGAATAAGGCCTTTTGTGTCAAATCTATTCATGAGCGCTTCATCAAGCGAGGTCACAAATTTTTTGCCGTCAAAATAGCCCGCGGGGATTTTGTTATCAATCAAATAAGCCGGCACTTGAGCAACTCCATGATCTGAAGTGAGAAAGACAGTGTAATTACCCTCGCCAACCTGAGCGTCAAGACCGGCAAAAAGACGTGCAATATCCAAATCCAAACGGATATAGGTATCCTGTAATTCTTTGGAATTGACCCCAAAATTATGTCCTACATAATCTGTCGATGAATAGCTTATCATCAGCACATCTGCATCTTGGTCAAGCCCCAAGCCCTCTCCCTCTAGTGCTGCCAAAGCAAAGTCTGTAATTAAGCTATTGCCATAAGGCGTTGCTTCCAAAACATCATAGCCGCCGTTTTGAGCTGCTAACCCAGCCAAGTCGTAAGGAAAAGTAGGTGTTTGTTTTCCTTTAATTATTTTCTCATAAGGCGTATTATCGGGGCCGGTTTCTACATAATCTTCAATTGGATAGTAGCTATCCCAAGTAGTCAGATACTGGTCGATTTTTCTAGAATCATTAAAGGTTGTCGCCCACTGAGGCATTTTATCCATAAAAAATGTACTACTTACAAATTTACCATCATCATCTCCAGAAAACCAATAAGCCGCATTAGCCGTATGTCCAACAGAAAGGATCGCTCCCCTATCTTTAATGGAAATACCTATTGCCTTTCCACGAAGCTGGGTAGCCAATCTATTTTCGTCTGAAAAAGTGCTGACAAGTAGTTGTGTAGGCGCTTTTTGACCAGTGCGCACCTTAGAAGTTCCAACACTTGAGTAACGCATATCTCCCACACAGTACTGCTCTTTTCCGGTTTCTTTATCAAACCAATCATTACCAACAATTCCGTGAATTGCAGGCGGTGTACCGGTTGCAATACTGGCATGACCGGCAGCTGTAACTGTTCGAGCGTGATCAAAATGATGATTTTGAGCAACAAAGCCATTGCGATAGAATCGCATGAATCCACTTTTTGAATAGTGCTTTTCAAACCTTGTTAAGTAGTCCATACGCATTTGGTCTACAACGATACCCACTACTAGTTTAGGTGGGCGCGTGTCGTTGGTTGGTTGACATGCAAAAAAAGAAGTAAGAGTAAGAAAAAGGACGGTTTTTGTTTTCATACTGTAAATATGCTGATTTTTATTTTTTTCTACCTAACATAAGTTTATGATAACATTATTTTTTACATTCGTTTAAATGAATTTTCTTCACCATATCGGCGCGTATCTGCTGATGCTGCGGATGGTTTTTATAAAACCAACGAAGCGAAAGGTAATGCAACGACTCATATTTCAAGATATTCAAGATTTAATTATAGGCTCTTTGGGCATAGTCGCTTTTTTATCCTTCTTTGTTGGTGGAGTTGTTGCCATTCAAACAGCCTTAAATATCGAAAGTCCGCTTATTCCAAAAAGTTTGGTGGGTTTTGCCACTAGACAATCTGTTATTTTAGAATTTGCGCCGACTTTTATGTGTATTATTTTGGCGGGTAAGGTTGGTTCGTTTATTACCTCTAGTATCGGTACAATGCGAGTAACCGAGCAAATTGATGCTTTGGAGGTTATGGGCATAAACTCTGTTAACTATCTTGTTTTCCCAAAAATTATTGCCATGTTATTATTACCAATAGTCATTAATATTTCAATGTTTTTAGGGATTTTGGGTGGATATATAGCTTCCTTATATGGAGGTTTCTCGAGCACTGCTGATTTTATTGAAGGCATCCAAATGGACTTTAAACCTTTCCATGTGGTTTATGCCTTTATCAAAACCCTCGTTTTCGCCATGGTATTGGCTACTATACCTGCATATCAAGGTTATTATATGAAAGGTGGCGCGCTAGAGGTTGGTAAAGCTGCTACCGTTGCTTTTGTGTGGACATCCATCGTTATTATTGTCCTTAATTATATCATCACTCAATTATTGCTAACCTGATGATTGAAATAAACGACATAAGAAAATCATTTGATGAACTAGAAGTGCTTAAAGGCATCAGCATGACCTTTGAAGCTGGCAAAACCAATCTCATTATTGGGCAGAGTGGTTCTGGAAAAACAGTTTTACTAAAATGTTTGCTTGGACTTTATACCCCTGATGGTGGAAATTTGCTCTTTAGCAATCAAGCATTGGAAACAATGAATGATGATGAGCGAAGAACTTTACGAAGGGAAATGGGCATGGTATTTCAAGGCAGTGCCCTTTTTGACTCCATGACTGTAATGGAAAACGTCATGTTCCCAATGCAAATGTTAACAGATCAAGACGAGCACAGTATCCACGCCGCTGCAGAAGAAGTAATCAAGCGAGTTAACTTAATGGATGCACACCAAAAGTTACCTGCCGAGCTATCGGGTGGTATGCAAAAGCGTGTTGCCATTGCCCGTGCAGTAGTGATGAAACCCAAGTATTTGTTCTGTGATGAGCCTAATTCAGGGTTGGATCCCAAAACAGCAATTGTCATTGACAACCTAATTCGCGAAATAACACAAGAATTTAATATTACTACTGTTATAAACTCACATGACATGAATTCGGTGATGGAAATTGGCGATACTATTTTGTTGCTTAAGGATGGAGTAAAGGCTTGGGAAGGAACTAAAGAACAAATATTCAAAACGGACAACGAGGCCATCAACGACTTTGTTTATTCTTCGCGTCTGATGAAAAAGGTAAAAGAAGTCTATCAATAGCTACTGACTACTTGGCAAAATCATCAGCTTAGTGTTAGAGAGCTTATCGTATTGATCAATGCTTTGCCGCAACTGAAGTACCGTAACAGTATCCAAGCGAACAAGCCCTAGGGAATTGAGCACTATTTTAGATTCATCTTTGTTGTAATATACTTCTGCGGTTTGGCTTAAATGGCTTCCAAAAGGAAGCGGAGCTACTTGCTCGGAAAGAAATGACTGAGCCGATTGACGAAAGCTATTTTCAGAAAGTGCTTTAGTAAAGGTAATTCCAGCAGGTATCATAACCAGTACGGCTGCAAAACTAACCAAACGTACTACTCGTCTTCGCTGTTTAGAATCTGCGTAGTCGGTCATGGGAAAACGCAAAAGCTTGACAACCAAAAAGGAAGCAAAAGCGATAAAGGTAGCATTGATGAAAAATAAGTACAGTGCACCAAGTGTATAGCTTGGATTTCCTTCGGCAATCCCATAACCAATGGTACATAACGGAGGCATTAATGCTGTAGCAATAGCAACACCAAAAATTACAGAGGCTATGGTGCCTTTTTTGGTACGGGCTATGGCCAGAGCAGCTCCACCAAAAAAAGCGATAAACACATCGCGAATATCGGGTTGAGTACGTGCTAACAACTCGGAAGACTCTTGTTGTAGCGGAAAAAATAAAAAAAATACGGTAGCAGTTCCAACGCTCAACAGCACCATGACAATGAAATTTTGTGTAGCCGATTTGAGCATATCCAAATCATTGATTGCCAAAGCCACACCTGTTCCCAAAACAGGGCCCATTAGTGGGGCGATAAGCATGGCACCAATAACAACAGCCGTTGCGTCTGTATTAAGTCCAATGCAGGCAATAAAAATAGAGCAGATCAATACCCAAGCAGTTGCTCCTCTAAATGGAATATCTTGACGAACCGCTGCTAAAGTAGCTGCGTAGTCTGTATCTCGAGCTATATGCAACAATTGCTTCAAAAAACGAAGCCTAGCACGCCAATCTGACTGCTTCACTTCCGCTTGCGAACGTGACTCGGATGACTCAGAAAAGTCAAATTTGGATTCCATTATTCAGGTTTAACTTCAACAAACGCGGGAAATAGATACTGTTTTTTCGTTTCTAGACATGTACATAGAAACCTCGTTCTGCGTTTTGGTCCCTTGCGAAAAATCTGTCCAGCGTCAGTGTAAAAAACTGCATCTTGCTCCAGCTCAAAAATACATTTTTTATCATTGAGTGGGTCAAACTCTCTAAGGGCAAGCATTAATTTGGGATCTGCTGCAAATGTAGCTCGAGGATTTTTCATGTGTTTTTTTAGGAAAAACAGAAGTGACTCAGGAAAAAAATGAGGCGTCAAAAAAGGTACAGTCAACTCTTGGAAAGTAGATTTCCACTCTTGACCATGTGGCTTTCTTAAAGACTTGGCTCTAAAAAACACATCATAATGTGCCAACTCATGCAAAAAAGTAAGCAAAAAGCGATATGGATTTTCCATAGCATTAAGCGTAATACCAACAATATTTCCTGATTGCACTCGGAAGTCACCGTGCTTGGTCTTTCGTTGGCGTACAACTTTGACTGCTACGTTTCGTTCGCTAAGTAAAGTCGCACATTGCTCACGAGCAGTTTCGGGTAGAAAAGAAAAAAAGTCATACGGCATCAAGGGGTGGTATTCGAGACAGGCAGTACTTTTCCATTATAAAAATGATGTCCTTCAAGAGCAAAGGTCGCAATATAGGCGGCCATAGTTGAGGCATCCATGGGAACTTCTAGACCTGGGAATGCATCCGAAAGCATTTCGGTTTGTACTGCGCCTAAGGCAAGTGCATTTACAAAAGGACCACTTTCCTTGAATTCCTCCGCAAGGAGCTCTGTAAGTATAGAAACCGCACCCTTACTACTGCTGTATGCTGCTAATCCAGGAAATTTTGATGTGCCATTAATGCCACCCATACTACTCACATTTAAAATATGCCCGCTGGGTTGGAGTTTTGCAATTAATGCACGTGAGATATTGGCAAGACCAAATACGTTTACGCGGTAAACGTACTCAAAATCAGCCTGAGTGGTTTGTGTAAAGGCCTTGTTGATCAATGCACCTGCGTTATTGATAAGCACGTCTATTGTCGAAGGTGCAAATGAAACTGCCCATTCATTCACTGCGACCTCGTCTGTTAGATCTAAAGAAACTGATGTAATATTGGGTAGTTTGAGTAATTCAGTTGGTGCGCTATTTCTAGATAAAGCCCAAACGTGATGTCCCGCAGCAGCAAACCACTTGACCAATTCTAAACCAATCCCTCGACTGGTTCCTGTGATAACAATATTTTTTGATTTGCTCAAAATAATTAAACCACCAACCGCAGTGGGTTTTCGATGTATTCCTTTAGCGTTTGCAAGAACTGTGCACCTGTAGCCCCGTCGACGGTCCGGTGGTCACAAGCTAGCGTTAGCTTCATTGTATTCCCAACAACAATTTCCCCATCTTTAACAACTGGCTTTTGGACAATAGCTCCAACAGAAAGTATAGCTGAGTTGGGTTGGTTGATAATGGATGTAAACTCGTTGATGCCGAACATACCCAAATTGGAAACAGTAAAGGTACTGCCGTCCATTTCTTGTGGTGTAAGTTTTTTACTTCGTGCACGTGCTGCAAAATCTTTTACTTGACTTCCTATTTGGGGAAGGTTCATTTCATTAGCAAAGCGTAAAACGGGAACTACAAGACCATCTTCAACAGCAACAGCCACCCCAACATGAACATGGTGGTTAAGCACCATTTTGTCATCAAACCACTGAGAATTAACCTGTGGATGCGCTTTGAGCGAAAGGGCAACTGCCTTGACAACGATATCGTTAAATGATATTTTGGTGTCTGGAATGGAGTTGTACTGTTTTCTAAATGCAATAGCAGCGTCCATATCATACTCTACCGAAAGATAATAGTGTGGAGCACTAAATTTAGAAGCGCCCAATCGTTTGGCAATGGTTTTGCGCATTTGAGAATTGGGGATTTCTTCTTGTTTTTCTTGACCAGCAGGAACAAAAACGCTTGGTTGCGCATTAGAAGTCACAGCTTGTGGAGGAGAAAAATTCTCTACATCTCGCTTCACAATACGTCCAGACTCGCCTGTACCGCTAACTTGAGCCAAATCAATTCCTTTGTCCTTGGCTATCCGCTTGGCTAATGGAGAGGCCATAATACGTCCCGAACTGGTTGATGACTGGACTACAGCTGTTGCCTCAGCTTTTGGAGTTTCATCAGGCGTTACTTCAGGTGTAACTATTGGCTCTTGAGCTGGTTCAACACTTGGAGAAGATGTTGGCTTAGCCGCTAATATTGGAGCCACGTCTGTTCCAGCAGGTCCAATAATGGCCAACAGAGTATCGACGGCAGCGGTCTCTCCAACAGCGATTCCGATATGCAATAATGCACCTGAGAAAAACGACTCAAACTCCATGGTTGCCTTATCGGTTTCAATTTCAGCCAAAATATCTCCCTCTTCAACGGGGTCACCAACTTGCTTTAACCAGGAAGCAACAGTTCCTTCTTCCATGGTATCACTCAAGCGCGGCATGTTGATAATCTCAACTCCTTCTGGGATAGTAGCAGGAGCAGTTGTGGTTTCTGATTCAGCAGTATCTTCGGTTGTGGAATCAGCGGGTGCATTGCTTTCTGGAGTGGTTCCGCCCGCTAACAGTGCAGAAATATCTTCGCCCTCTTCGCCAATAATGGCCAACAATACATCTACAGGGGCTGTTTCACCTTCTTGAACACCAATATGAAGTAATGTGCCATCGTGGAAGGATTCAAACTCCATCGTAGCTTTATCGGTTTCTATTTCAGCCAAAATATCCCCTTCAACTACTTTATCGCCTACTTGTTTTAGCCAGGAAGCAACGGTTCCTTCTTCCATGGTATCACTCAAGCGCGGCATGTTAATTACTGTAGCCATATTATAATTTGTGAAAAATAAACGGATAATCTTTTTGCTCGTAAACAGCATCGTACATCACTTCTTTTTCTGGGAAAGGTGATGATTCTGCAAATTCTTCACATTCTTTTACACGCTGCTTGATGCTTGCATCGATTTCTGCAAGCTGTTCTTCGGTTGCGTATTTTTCATTCAATATAATCTCTTTTACTTGTGTAATGGGATCAATTTTTTTGTACTCCTCAACCTCATCTTTTGTTCGGTAGTGCTGTGCATCAGACATGGAATGACCTCGATAGCGGTACGTTTTGGCCTCTAAAAAAGTAGGTCCATCGCCGCGGCGTGCACGTTGAATTGCTTCGTCAATACCTTCTGCTACGGCAACTGGATTCATGCCATCAATGGGACCGCATGGCATTTCGTAGCCAAGACCAAGTTTCCAAATATCCGTGTGGTTTGCAGTACGCTCAACTGATGTTCCCATGGCATAGCCATTGTTTTCAACAATAAAAACTACAGGAAGTTTCCACAGCATCGCCAAGTTTAATGTTTCGTGTAAAGATCCTTGACGAACGGCACCATCACCCATACAACATAGGGTAACCGCATCGCTACCGTGATATTTATCACCAAAAGCCATACCTGCACCGAGCGGAATCTGACCACCGACAATTCCGTGTCCGCCGTGAAAGCGGTACTCTTTTGAAAAGATATGCATAGAACCCCCTAATCCGTTGGAAGTGCCTGTAGCTTTACCAAAAAGTTCTGCCATGACACGTTTGGGGTCTACGCCCATTCCAATGGGCTGCACGTGATTTCGATAAGCCGTAATCATTCTATCCTTGCTAAGGTCCATTACGTGTAGTGCACCGGCAAGAATTGCTTCCTGCCCATTGTATAAGTGCAGAAAACCACGGACTTTTTGTTGGATATAAACTGATGCAAGCTTGTCCTCAAACTTGCGCCAAAACATCATGTTTTCGTACCAATCAAGGTATGTTTCCCGTGTAACTTCTTTCATAAGGATCTACTGTTAAGCTTCCGGCAAAGATAAGGCAACTTAGCCTTGAAAAAAAACAAAATAGCTTGGCTTAGTATCGCTCTTCACCAAAATTAAATGTAAGCGAAAAGCGGAGTGTATTTTCCAGTGGATTGACCACTTTGGTTGCGGAAATCAAGTAAGATAAATCTACATCGATAACGTTGTACTTAAAACCAGCACCTAACGTAATAAACTTACGCGCTCCTTTCAGTTCACTCTCGTTAAAATAACCAGCGCGTATGGCAAAAGATTCGTCGTACATAAACTCGGCACCCAAAGCCCATGTAAATTCTTTAAGTTCTTCGCTAAAACCATCTGGCGCATCATTAAAAGACTTAAAAATTCCAGCCAAAACCCCTACGTCATCAGGCTGACGGTAAGCTGTTACATTTCCATCTCCATCCAAAATTGGCTCACTAGGAGAAGGAACCAATAGTTTGTTGATTTCGAGGCTTACTGATAGTTTGTTATACGAATCAAAAATAAAATCGAAGCCACTACCCACTTTTAAGTTAGTAGGCAGAAAGTCTGACTGTCCCTCTTCCTCGTATTTTAGCTTTGGTCCTATGTTAGAGATATTAAACCCAGCACGCCAAATTCCAGAAAAGCTAGCATAAGGCACCTCATAAGATTCATAAAAACCCGAAATACCTACCGCAACCGTACTAGCAGCAGTGCTGTCATTAGTCGAAGTTTCGAGTTTCAAGTCAGAGCTTAAAAAAGACCCTTGGATGGCCATAGAAAATTTATCGCTCAGCTTTAATGCGTAAGATGCATCAAATACAAATTCGTTTGGACGCACAATAAGTGGATTAAGAAAATCACTTGGCGTCTGCCCCGTTTCAATTTCACCCAAACTAAAATAACGAAGACCGACACCCCAAGCAGAACGCTCGTTAATGGCGCGGAAATAGGTCAAATCAGCCAAGAAAATATCATTGACAAGTTTGCTTAAATAAGGCGTATAACTGACCGCTACACCAGATTCATTTCCAATAAAGGCGTATTTGGCCGGGTTCCAGTGGTTCGAAAAAGCATCAGAGGAGGTAGCCACTCCTTGATCGCCCAAACCTGCTGATCGAGCGTCTGGAGCAATGGATAAAAAGGGTACAGCAGTGGTAATTACGCGAATATTGTTGTTTTGTGCTTGAGCAAATGATAATGCCCCAAGGCATATAAAAAGAGTAGTCCGTATATTCATATTATCTTACAATAAGTTTACCTGAAAATTCATCACTTGATTGTGATAACGTAGAAATTAGCTCTATCGTGTACAGGTAAGTTCCTTTATTTACTTTTTGTCCGTTGTACGAAGTTGCATCCCAATGTAAATCCTCCAACAAATAAGATGTGGAGTATACTTCTTGTTCGTAGTGCCAAATTCGCTTTCCGTCCATGGTAAATATATAAATTTTAGCTGTTAGTAGTTCTTGTGGACGATTGTGTTGTATCAAAAAGCTTGTCTGGTTCACAAGTGGATTTGGTGAATTGAATACCTTTTCGATTTGGATTTCGTTGTTATCCATAACCAAAAAGGAGATTGTTTTTGTGCTGGGATTGTTGTGCGTATCCCATGCTTTGATGGACAAAGTGTGCTCACCCTTTGGAAGATTTTGTAATGGAAAGCTTAGACTGCCTTTGGTAAAATCATCAAGTTCAGTAGTGTAATATGCGTTTAGCAAATAGGGGTCTAGCTGGTTGTCATCCAAAACAGCAGTAATATCATGACCAATTCCACCAGCTGTATTGATCCCATTTTCGTCGGCTAAATCAACGATGAGTAGCGGACTGTCATATACTTGATCCCCCTCCATAAATGTTCTGTCATTGAGATATACATCAATTAAAGGCCCATTGTTGTCAAGGGAAACTGTGGTATTGATTCCTCCAATCGTAAAGTCAGAAGACCTTCCGCCCAAAGAGATACTTTTGTCTTCATTGAAGGCAAGAAAGGTAATTCGTGCGTCTCCTGGCTCTAGACTTATATCTTTTGGGATGGTAAATTCTGTTGTAAACGTTCCATTAGTTACCGAAGCTGCTCCTTGAAAAATTTGATTCCCTATTTCGGTGTAAGGGAATTTTCTGCCAGCTTGGTCGTTCCCTAAAGTTGTGCGCGAAACATCCTTATCGAACACTTGAACCGTAATTGTTCCGTTAAAATCGTTTTGGGCAACTCCAGAAGCGTCATAAACAGCACCTGATAAGCTAACCTTATCTAAGGCTTTTAGCTGTTTTTGATCCAAATTGAGCGAGTCAATAGGGCTGTTGTCCTTATGCGTTAATCGAAGCTCGGGCATGGGTATATGGAGTTTTAGTGCAGGATCTCCAATAAAAAACACAATTCGCTTTTGGGCAGTACCCGAAAATTCACTTTTAGCTCGACGCAAAGCCTCCGCAGCACTGGTGTATGCTGTATTCCCAAACGAAAACAAATATTTGGATAGGGTATTGTTGTAATTAATTCCGTTGGAAACATAGATTTGCCTTGTGGTTGAAATTAGGGCAACGGCCCCTCCTGTGGGGTTTTGGTAAAATAATTCTCCTCCTGTTTTGCGCGCAGGATTGTCAAACCTTGAAAATTCGCAAGTTGAAGTGATGATAAGTGGGAATCGTCCCGGATGAAATGCACGGGCAGCCAAGTCCTTATCCACAATGAATTCACTGGCAAGACCATCTTCGTTGCCATGTCCAAAATAGTTAACAACAAGCGTACCTTGTGCCAACCTATTTTCCAATGCACGCTCTAAATCGGGATATCTATCACCGCCCGCTGAAGCCACTTGTTTAAAAGCATCCGCATGAAGTTTGGTAATGTTTAAAAACGGTTTTTCTCTAGCCAAAACATCGCCCAGGTCATCCAATGCAACTTGGATATTGTAATCGTCCTTTTTACTGGTTTTATCGGCATCGTCAGAGAGCAATGTAAAGCTATTGTTCCAACTGCCTTTGTTTCTTGGATCTTCGTAAGCAATCACTTTATCAACGACTGTTCTTGCTTCCGTACTGTTGGAAAAGACCATTCGTCCAACAGCCATGTCCATTTGATCACCATAACCCATTAAGCCTTCATTTTGGTCCATCATGGTAAAGAAATCATCTGACATAAACGAATTGGCTAGGGAAAAACTAGACAAGGAATGAAAGGTGGGAACTACTGTATCGTTTACTCTTAGTCGATTCTGGTAATCATAACTCGTATCGCCAAATATGCAGAGATATTTTAAGTTTTTTTCTTGACTGTGATAGATATACCGAACAAAGTTTCGAATGGCAGCTATATCTTGTTGTCCGGTTGAAAAAGCCTGATAAATTTCTTCAACAGTAATCAATGCAGCATGCATTCCTTTTGACTCTCTGTAGTTAACTAATCGCAAGCCCTCTTCGCGAAACTCTTCCTTTGTGATGAGCAAATAGTCAATAGGCGCTCCGGAGACTATTCGCTGTAAGCTTGAAGAAGGAGTGATTTCTCGAATTTTTCTAGAAGAAGTTGGGGTTTTGTAACTAGTTGCTAAAAAAAATCGATCGTTATCATTATCGACCAAAACATCAGTCCAAAATGAGTTTGCTTCTTTAGGTGCAATATGCACAATAGCTTCGTCACCAAGTTCCCATATGGCTGTCTGTGGACTTACTTCAGCTACCATGAGCTGCTGTATGCTTTCGTCAGGGTCGAGTGTAAAAATAAAATCTCCCCCTGTTCCCAAAAGTTTTCTTTTGTACTGTGCAAAAATGAAATCGAGATAGCCGTTCGCTGAAAGATTTCCATCAGCCGAAAAACTCAATTCACAGTTAATTTCTGCCGCAGCAGTAGCTTGTAGGTGAATTGTCCCGCTTAGGCCGTCAAATCGTTGTGCCGGTTCAGTTGCTACATTAATACCTTCAAAACTTCTCATTTGGCCAGTTGCATGATTACTCCCAGACTTAAGTGTAAAAGAACTCTGTGTATTGGATACAGCGGCTACTCGTGCCACTAAATCAACGACCGTTGACTCTTTAACGTTAGGAGTAACTAAATCAAAGCTCTCTTTTTGTTCATCGGCAAATCGTGTTCCAAACCAGCGTCTGCCCAAAGCTCCAAGATTATATAAATCTTCTTCGTGCTGTGTCTGAAAGGTAACTGCATCTTGCGCATCTGTGTTTGTAGATGTATTGGTGGGTACAAGCAATACACGTTTTCCCAAAGAGGTTCCGTAAGTAATGTAGTAATTTGCTGTCGTGTGATAAAGATTAACAAAAGTCAGGCTTTCCTTGCTCCAAGTATCACCTGCATTACCCATAAATAAAATATAATCTTCTGAGTCAAATTTACCATCCTCCTCACCTACTACCCAAAGTGCATTTTCGTAGAGAGTTTCTGTGCTTTCAGCTGCTTTTAAAGGTAGCATTTGGCCACCACGACCATAAATACGGATGGTTCTGGGGTCTATATCGCCAACTGGAATACCTAGATTTTGCAAGAACTTTGATGTTAATTTCTGTACACCCGTTTCGTTTACAGAAAACCCATGCCACGACGAGAAGGAACTGTCGAGAAAAGGATGTGGCGTATCTAATTGGGCATAGGCAATTGGTGCCAAAGCAAACAAAAATAGGGGCAGTAATTGGGTAAAATGAATACGCATGCTGTAAAGATAACGACAATGTAAGATTATTCGTATTTTTGTGCCAGATATACGATATGCCTATTTGTTAACGTTGTTACAGTGATAAAAGGCACCAATTATTCGTATATTGGCGCTTTGTTATGATTCAAAACACAAAATGAACACACAACTAAACACCCTAATTTCACTAGTATTTGTCCTGCTACTTATTGGATGTAGTTCTGGCAAGCGCCGTTCTAATGTATCTCAGGGAACTGGTCTAGAAATCAATTCCAAAAGGGGTGGATTCCAATACAAAACAAATTACAAAGGTCAAGAAGCTGGTCCTGGGCTTGTTTTTATACCCGGTGGAACATTTATAAAAGGTAGAGTTCAGGATGATGTGATGCGTGATTGGAACAATTCACCTGTCCGCGTACAGGTTCGTTCGTTTTTTATAGATGAAACCGAAGTGACCAACATGATGTACCTCGAGTATTTAGATTGGTTGGAGCGTGTATACAAAAAGGCTGATGGCGCATATAAAAATGTGTACACTGCTGCCCTTCCTGATACTATGGTTTGGCGTAGTCCACTTGGCTACAATGAAGACATGGTAAACAATTACCTAAGACACCCGGCATTTAGAGATTATCCTGTAGTGGGCGTTAGCTGGCAACAAGCGGTTAACTTTGCGAAATGGAGGACAGAACGTGTCAATGAACGACTACTCGAACGCGAAGGGTATATTGAAAAAGGAGTAAGCTTACAGATTGAGAGCTTAAGTCCTGGAACAGAGTTCAATACCCAAACCTACTTGCGTGCTCCAGACAAAGTATATGGTGGGAATATTGCCGATAAAGCTGGTCGTAATGCTCAGCCTCGAAGCAGGGAAGCAGACTCTTCTGCGCTAACATACGTAAAACGTAAAGATGGCCTTTTACTTCCCCAATACAGGCTGCCTACCGAAGCAGAATGGGAATACGCTGCATTAGGACTTTCTGAACTGAGAGAATACAATAGTTACAGAGGGAAAAAGAAATACCCTTGGTCTGGAGATAACACCCGTTCTACCAAAAGAAAAAATGAAGGTGACCAATTAGCAAACTTTAAGCAAGGTAAAGGAGATTACAGCGGACTTGCAGGCTGGTCAACTGACAATGCTGATATAACGGCTCCTGTTCGCATGAATCCAGCAAATGATTATGGTTTGTATGGGATGGCTGGTAATGTAGCCGAGTGGGTTGCTGACGTATATCGACCCATTGTTAATAACGATGTTTCGGATATGAGTTATTACAGAGGAAATTTATATACCAAGCCTGCTATTGGACCCGAAGGAAAGACTGAAATTGTCGATCAAGTTGAGATCGAAACCATGCCGAATAACAAACTCAATATCAAGTCACTTCCCGGCGAAGTCCGATTTGTAGAAGTAGATTCTATCGATTCAAAACTACGACCTAATTTTGATCGTGCCTATAACACTGACTTCCTCGACGGTGATGACCAATCTAAACCCTCTACCTTAGAAGGCGAGATGTATAAGTTTGCCGTTAGTGAAGAAGGAGAGGCTGTACCCGAACAAGATCAGGTCAAATCTTTAATATCAGATCAAACGAGGGTTATTAAAGGCGGTTCGTGGAAAGATAGAAAGTACTGGTTAGATCCCGCACAGAGACGCTATTTGCCCGAATTTATGGCAGCAGACTTTATTGGCTTTCGATGTGCCATGTCATATTTGGGTGAAAACAGTACAAAAAAACGTCCCCGCGACTAACACATGACTCCGCTTGAGGAAGTTTACCGATTATTTTTAGCGTCATCTGGAGTTCAAACCGACAGTAGAAACGTAGCACCCAACCAACTTTTTTTTGCCCTTAAAGGCCCTAAATTTGATGGAAATCAATATGCCGCAGATGCAGTAAAAAAGGGAGCGCATGCCTGTATAGTTGATGATCCCATTATTGCGCAAAAAAACACGAAATATTTCCTTGTTGATGATGCTTTGCAAAGCCTACAGAAACTTGCCAACTATCATAGAAATCAATTTAACATTCCTGTAATTGCCCTTACAGGAAGTAACGGCAAAACCACTACAAAAGAACTCACAAATGCCGTTTTAGCCAGCACACACCATGTTATGGCAACAGAAGGAAATCTAAATAACCATATCGGGGTTCCGCTAACTCTATTGAAATTGCAAGACAAACACACTCATGCAATCATTGAAATGGGCGCCAATCATCTAAAAGAAATAAACTTTCTGTGTTCCATTGCACAGCCCACTCATGGGCTTATTACCAATGTAGGAAAAGCACATTTGGAAGGGTTTGGCTCTGAAGAAGGCGTTTTACAAGGGAAAACAGAATTGTATCGGTATCTTGAAAAAACAAATGGACTTGTCTTTGTCGACAAAGAAAATACGAAATTAATTTCAGCCTTAGGCAAAAATCAATGCGTAACATACAACTCAACGTCCGTTGAAATTGTTGAAGAAGAACCGACCTTAACTGTATATATGGAACAACTAACAGTTAAAACCAAACTTACGGGCAGTTACAATATTTCCAACATAGCGGCAGCGTATTGCGTTGGGATGCACTTTGGGGTAGCGCCAAAAGATGCTGCCAGTGCCATAACTAATTACGCACCGAACAACAGTCGCTCTCAGCTGCTAAAACAAAATGGAAAAACGCTAACATTTGATGCCTACAATGCCAACCCAACAAGCATGCAGGCTGCCATTACAGCTTTTGGAAAAAGAAGAGGGAAAAAAACAGTAATTCTTGGGCATATGGCAGAGCTTGGTTCCTTCGAACAAGCAGAACACAAATCATTAGTTAAGCTGGTAGGCACCTTGGATTTTGATGCTTGCTACTGGGTAGGTCAACCCTATAAGTCGCTTGTTGAAGGAAATTGGTTTTCTTCAGTAACTGAGCTAGCTGATTTTCTGAAAAACAATCCTATTGATGCGACAGAAATTCTAATAAAAGGATCTCGGAGTGCTACCTTAGAAAAAGTAGTAGAATTTCTATGATGGCTAAATCACTCATCGCTATGGGAATTTTGTTGGTAATCGTAGGGGCTGCATGGCTTGCTGCAGAGGAATATGGATACTAAAACCATTTAGATTTTAGCTGGGAAAAAGGGAATACCAAAATTTATTTCCCTTTGGGAACTTCTATCCTGATTAGCCTTGTCCTAAGTTTGATTTTTTATCTTTTTAAGCGATTATGAACCCGCCGAAAGGTAATCAAGGGTTAGTGTAGTCATTGCTTTAACACCCGTTTCAAGTGCCGAATCGTCCACATAAAAATCAGGCGTATGATGGGGAGCAGCCTTGCTTGCGTCTTGTCCCTTTTTGCTACCTCCAATAAAAAAATAAATGCCAGGCACTTCTTTTTGAAAAAATGAAAAATCTTCGGCTCCTGTAATGGCATCCATATAGTTGACATTTTCGGGACCGCATAATCTTTGTAAAGAGGGCAGCATTTTGGCGTACAAATCTGGATCATTGTAGGTTACAGGGTAGCTGTTCAAAAAAGATAACTTGGCCGTTACATTATTGGCTGCAGCCACGTTGCTAACGATTTCGTCCAAGCGTTTTAGTACGGTAGTGCGCATGGCATCGTCTAGGGTTCTGATGGTTCCCAACATATACAAGTCTTCTGGTATAATGTTCGAACGAACACCTCCATGAATACTACCAATGGTAACCACAGCAGCCGCTCTAGTTAGTCGCATATTACGACTGACGATTGTTTGAATCGAATTAATCATTTGCGAAGCCGTCACAATCGGGTCAATTCCAGTCCAAGGAGTAGATCCATGGGTTTGCACTCCTTTTAAATCAATGCGAAACTCATCTACAGCAGCCATAATCGATTCAGGTCGTAACCTGACTTGTCCAACTGTGGTTTGCGCGTTAATGTGTAGACCAAACACTACATCAACATCAGGGTTTTTTAGTACACCTTCTTTAACCATGAGCTCTGCTCCACCCTCTTCACCTGGTGGTGGTCCCTCCTCAGCAGGCTGAAAAATAAATTTTACTTGCCCCGGAATCTGATCGCGCAAACGGTACAAGACTTTGGCTGTAGCAAGTAAAATGGCTGTGTGCGTATCATGACCACATGCATGCATCACTGGAACCTCTTCTCCATTGTAAATCCCAGTCATGTTGGATGCCCAAGCAATGTCTGCCCGCTCTTTTACAGGCAAGCCATCAATGTCTGCTCGAAGTGCTACTACAGCTCCCGCCTTACCTTCGTTCAAAACAGCAACAACGCCAGTTTTGGCAATTCCCGTCTGTGGCTTAAGCCCTATTTTCCTTAACTCCAGAGCAATGCGTTCCGAGGTCTTAAACTCACGGTTGCTCAGTTCGGCGTTTTGGTGAAACCAATGCCGTAGTTCGGTAGTTTCAGCTAAGTTTTCTTGGATAAGTTCACGAACAGTATTATCCAAATTTTGCCCGTATGAAAAGGAGAGCGAAAAAATAAAAAGCGCTAGGAATATTCTCATGATGCAGGTTTTAATTACCCCATCAATGTAATAAAAATTTTTCGTGAACCAGCATGATTGCGGTGTTCACACAGATAAATACCCTGCCAGGTGCCTAACTGAGGGATTCCGTCTTTGACGGGAATACTGACCGAGGAACCCAAAATACTGCTTTTGATGTGCGAGGTCATGTCGTCGGGACCTTCTATCGTGTGGGTGTAGTGATTGTCGTTTTCAGAAACCAACTTGTTAAAATGGGTTTCAAAGTCTACCCGAACGCTCGGGTCTGCATTTTCATTGATAGTCAAACTGGCAGAGGTATGCTTGATAAACACATGAAGGACACCACTTTTTTTGGGCAGCTCATCCAACACAAAAGAAGTAATCAAATGAAACCCTCTAGGAAAAGGTGGGAGGCTGATTTCTTTTTGAAAAACCATGTTTAGTGGGTCATATTGGATTCGAACCAATGACTTCCGCCCTGTCAAGGCGACACTCTGAACCAACTGAGTTAATGACCCGAGGGGCAAAAATAGGGAAATTCATTCTATTGCGTAAGTTTGCATCAAAAGAAAGATGATACATTACACACGTACCGATATTGACCAAATGGATAAGATTTTTCGACTTAATCTTATCAATAGCTGTACAGGATTTAAATCGGCAAATTTATTGGGCACAAAATCGGTCAATGGGATTAGTAATGTTGCCGTATTTAGTAGCATAACCCATTTGGGAAGCAACCCCCCGTTGATTGGCTTTATTCTTCGCCCCACTACAGTGCCACGCGATACCTATCGCAACATCAAAGATACCGGTGTATTTACAGTAAACCACATCTACAGCGATATCATTGAAGATGCACATCATACCTCAGCCAAATATCCAGATGAAGTTTCGGAATTCACCAAAACAGATTTGGAAGAAGAATTCCTTGGAGACTTCCCTGCCCCGTTTGTGAAAGATGCAAAAATACGCTTGGGATGTAGGTTCTTAAATGAATATGAAATCAAAGAAAACGACACCTTACTTTTGGTTAGCTCCGTAGAACATGTGTTTATTGCCGATCAAGACATTCAACAAGAAGACGGGTGGCTAAAGCTTGAAAACGCAGAAACAGTAACCATAAACGGACTAGATGGCTATGCCACAACAAGCTTGTTAGACCGCTACGCATACGCAAGACCCAAAAAACCATGAATTTTTTAGACACAAAATTAGAGGAATACGTGGCCAAACACTCTGAGGAGGAGCCAAAATTACTTGAAGAACTTGCCCGAGAAACCCACCTTAAAGTTTTACAACCAAGGATGCTTAGTGGCGCCTACCAAGGTCGATTACTCGCTTTGCTCTCTAAACTAATCGCGCCCAAACGCATCTTGGAAATCGGGACTTACACGGGCTATTCGGCCTTATGTCTGGCAGAAGGGTTACAAGCAGATGGGCAAATTGACACCATAGACATAGACGAGGAACTAGAACAAATACAAAAGAAATATTTTAAAGCTGCAGGGGTTGAGAATCAAATAGTACAACACTTAGGTAATGCAGCTGAAATAATTCCAACTATTGAAGGGCAGTTTGATTTGGTGTTTATCGATGCCGATAAAGAACAATACCCGCTATATTTCGATTTAATTGTAGATCGGGTACCTTCTGGCGGGCTGATTATAGCCGACAATGTACTGTGGTCTGGAAAGGTCTTGAAAGAAGGTGATGATGAAGCGACCAAATCCTTAAAAATATTTAACCAAAAGGTAGTAGATGATGCTCGAGTAGACACCTTGTTGCTGCCTGTACGGGATGGATTAACGCTTTTGCGAAAGCGCTAAAGTTTGCGACGGACAGTACCCGAAATTTCATCCATTTCTTTCTTTAGCTCGTTTACCTCTTTTTTCAGTTCTTTGGTGTCTAAGCCCTGAGCTTCTGCTGATTTTTCGATCTCCTGACGAAAATCACGGCTGGCATTTTTGACTTGCTGTATGCCTTTGGCAGCGGTACGTGCTATCTCTGGAATGCGATTGGCACCAAAGACCAAAAGCACGACCATAAAAATAAAAACGATTTCTACTCCGCTAATAAAATAAACAACCATATCGCAAAGATAAGTTAAAAGAGAAAAGCCAACCTATCGACTGGCTTTTGTTTTAATTCTGCTTCTTTTTAAACTTCTCAAAGTCGTTTTCGGCCAATATTCTGGGCCAAGTATTGTTGTCCTTATTGATGTCCGCAGTAGCATTGTCTGGATCGACAAGTAAACCAACGATTTCTTTATCAGTAGCGATATACTTGCTTATTGTGCTGTCGCTTTTGCGCCATACTTGGGCTGGATAGGTGATGCGCTCGGAGGTTCCATCACTGTACAAATACTCCACAATCAAGGGCATCGGAATACCCCCTGGCTTTTCAAATACCACCTCATAAAATTTCTTGGGCTCTTTGCGGTTCTTGAACGCATCGGGGGTCAGATTTTCTAAGCTATTTTGGAAGTATCTAGAAAAATAGCGCATGCTGTCGTCAAATTTCTTAATGTCTTTAACTTCGGTTACACCCATATCCACAACATCGGTAGTAAAGAACCAACCACGCCAAAACCAATCCAAATCAAAAGCAGAGGCGTCTTCCATGGTACGGAAAAAATCCTCTGGTGTTGGGTGCTTAAACATCCAACGCTGCGAAAAAGTCCTAAAGGCATGGTCAAATAATTCACGTCCCATAACCGTTTCGCGCAAAATATTCAGGGCGGTTGCTGGTTTGCTGTACGCATTGGGCCCAAGTTGATACACATTTTCAGGGTTCGACATAATGGGCGCAATAAAATCTTGATCGCCCGACATATACGGCACTATATTTTGCGGATCCATATCATCAGAGGGATAATGGTCAAGACCCGGGATTGCTTGGGGATGTGCTTTACCAAAATCTTGCTCTGCGATAATCTGTACAAAGGAGTTAAGCCCTTCGTCCATCCATCCCCATTGACGTTCGTCTGAATTGACAATCATCGGGAAGAAATTGTGCCCCACCTCATGAATAATGACGCCAATCATCCCAAATTTGGTACGGTCAGAATACTTACCGTTTTTATCAGGACGACCAAAATTGAAGCAGATCATCGGGTATTCCATACCCACGTCATCGGCGTGAACCGACACTGCTTTGTGGTAGGGATAATCAAAGGTCATACGGGAGTACGATTTCAGTGCGCTAGCTACCGTTTTGGTCGACCATTGCTCCCACAGTGGATTTCCTTCTTTTGGGTAAACGGAAACAGCCATCACATCGGTTCCATTGACGTCTACGTTCATCATGTCTACAATAAACTTTCGCGATGTTGCAAAGGCAAAGTCGCGAACATTTTTCGCTGAAAAGTGCCATGTTTTCGTCCCTTGAGGTGTGCTTTTCTCGTTGGCTTCGGCTTCTTCTTGGGTCACGATAAATACAGGCTCATCATAGGATTTTTTGGCTTCGGCAAAGCGTTTCATCATGGCTTTGGTGTACACCTCTTTTCTGTTTTCCAGTACGCCCGTAGCTTCAACTATATGATCGGCTGGTACTGTGATTTTTACGTCGTAATCACCAAAGGATAATGCAAACTCACCATTGCCCCAAAACTGTTGGTTTTGCCATCCTTCTACGTCGTTATAGACCGCCATTCGCGGAAAATATTGGGCAATAAAATAAGCGTAGTTATCATCCTTTATAAAATATTCGTATCCAGAGCGTGCGTCCCAAAACTGGCGGTTGGGAATGTTATAATGCCATTTTATTCTAAAGCTGGTCGATGCACCAGAAACCAATGCAGTAGGTAAGTCAATACGCATCATAGTTTGATGAATGGTGTAGGGCAATTTGGCACCACTAGTATCTGTCAACACGTCAATTTTAAATCCACCATCAAATTTTTCTTCCAAAAGATACTCATTGATAAAGCCAGGAGCCACCGAACGTTGTGTGCCGTAATAACTACTTCCGTTGTTTAGTCGGTTATAGGATTGGCCGTCTCGTGCACGCACGTTTTGGTCCATTTGCACCCAAAGATAAGTTAGTGTTTCGGGCGAATTGTTGGTGTAGGTAATGACCTGATCGCCGTAAAGAATTTGATTTTCATCATCAATGGTAATGTCCATGTCGTAGTCCGCCTGTTGTTGGTAATAGGCCGGACCCGGAGCACCCGAAGCAGTTCGGTATACATTGGGCGTCGCCAATTCATCGTACAACTGTCTAAACTTATTTTGGTTGGTGTGTCCTTGTGCATTTGCCTCTTGGGAAAATGGCATCACAAATACAAAAATCAAAACAAGGGTACTGAGTTTGGTGTAGTTCATAACTGAAATTTGGATTAAATATATTGGTTTACATCAAATTTAAAAGACGTATTGTGCTAAAATTTGGTCTTGCGTGTGCAAAAAACTTTTTTTGACCGAGGCTTTATGAAAAGTAACGATATTTTTTTGGTCTGGGAACGCCTCCATCAAAAAGCTATTGGACCAAGCGAGCTGGTCTGGGGCGCCTATATTATCGAAGGAAGCGTAGAGAAATGTTTTGTCTTGCTTATATTCCCAACCCACGAATGAAAAGACCACTTTTTCCGATGCGTTGTGAAGCACAAAGTTTTCTTGAAAGTAGGCACCTAAGATCGTTTCTACTTCCGCAGCTGACTTATTGTTCGGATCTAAGGAAATTTCTTGATCAACAAAATTTCTAAGTGCCTGTTGCAAATCATCCGTAAATACGCGGACCACTAGCTGAAGCTGTTGTTCATCGGCCTTGTAAAATATGTCCGTGGTACTTACGTAGTATTTGTGAGGGCTTGCCGCAACAAGCGGAAGCAACAAAAAAAGCCACAAAAAGCGCATCAATTGTTCTTGTTAAACTTTTGACTCGTTTTGACAAGGAAATCCATAAGCTCAAAGTCTGATTTCTCTTCGAGGAGTTCCTTGGTTTCAATTTCACCATCGCAGTACACGAGAAACAAGCCCACTTCATCTGGCGCAATGTTGAGTTGCTCTACAAAGAAAGAATCTTCATACAACTGACGAATGACTTCGCTGGGTTTCAGGCTGTATCCCTTTTGCTTTTCCTTAGGCCCTGCATCTACTAACTTGGCCAAGGCCTTAAAAACATTGACAAAATTCACTCCATTATAGAGCTGATTGTCGCGCATTATTGTGTTTTCAACTTTAGTTGAACGGTCACGCTCGTAGTCGTAATCCTTAAACTCTTCTGCACGTAAGTCGAGAAATTTTTGACGTTGTTCAGGGGTAATCACTACCTCGTCTAATTCTGTTATCTTTTCGTTTACGTCGATAATCAGTCGTCCACGTTGTAGAATTTCCTTTGTTATTTTGACCATACGTATTCGGTATTGCAAAGAAGTAAATACCAGTTCGTCATCCATTTTTACTTCAATGGCAAACTCACCATTATCGTCTGTAATAGTTGCCTTTTGAGTTGTAGTATTGACCACATTGGCGGCCATTACGTTGGCATTTTGGTACATGACTTTTCCTCTGAGCCAGGTGCGGTAATCGGTTTGAGCCATAGCCAAAGGCGCGAAAAAAAGAATAATAAGGAGCTGTCGCATAAAAAATGTATTGAGGTTGGCTAATGCAGCACCTAGGCCGCATCCTAACAAAGATACATTATTCGTCTAAACGCTTGACGAAATGAAATCCTAGATGTTCAAAACCCTCGCGCGCATAGAGGCGGTGCGATGCAACATTCTCTTTGTACGCATTAAGCTCGAGGGCTTCATAGCCTTCGGCTTTGAGTTTGTTGCCCAGCCAATCCATAAATTGGGTACCCAAACCATTTCCTTGATAGGAAGGCTTGATAAAAAAGTGATCCAGTTCGCAACTCTTTCCAGAGTAATGTCGGGTTTGGTACCACAAACCACAAAGACCTATAAGCGTTTGTCCGTCGTAAAAACCGATGCAATCGTATTCATGCGCAAACATGGCGCGAAAGCGCGCTACGTGGGTTTCATCGGTATATTTTTGCTGGGTAAATTCCTGAATCAACGGTAGTATTTCAGGGATATTTCCTACATTTAAATATCGAAAATCAATTTTCATCATAACGCGTGAACGAGCCTACAAACATACAATTTAAACTACTTTCCGCAGCAGAGACCTATGCAGTACGTCATCCCGTTTTACGCAATGGATTGCCAGAAAGCAGTTGTGCTTTTGATCGTGACGACATGCCTACAACCATTCATCTTGGCGCTATTGTGGGTGGCAAATTGGTAGGCGTACTAAGCTTACTTCCCAATGAAACAGCTGTGCAACTCAGAGGAATGGCTGTTTTGGAAACCTATCAAGGAAAAGGGATAGGCAAACGCATGCTACAAAAAGCAGAGGAGTTGGTACACGATCGAGGGATGCCTTCCATTTGGATGAATGCCCGCTTGATTGCCATTCCGTTCTACAAGGCCTGTGGATATCAACAAACAGGAACTAAATTTGTACTCCCCTACGGAGGCGAACACTATAAAATGATAAAATCATGATGAAAGTACTCTTGGTTTTATTGCTAAATCTCCCACTGATGGCACAGGACAATATTCTTGTACTGCTGGGGTTAGATGAATCGCATCTTGTTTCTGTAGATACGCATCGGCTAAGCGCACAAACTGCCCAGGCTTTTGCCAATATGCAAGCAGCAGCAGCCACAGACGGTATCGACCTACAGCTTCTTTCTGCCTTTCGCTCGTTTGAACGTCAGCAACAAATTTTTGAAGAAAAGTTTAGGCGTTATCGCGCTGAGGGGCTTTCCCCAACACAAGCCATAGACCGCATTCTGCAATACTCCACCATTCCGGGTACTTCCCGTCATCATTGGGGTACCGATATTGATATTACTGACGGCAATGCACCCAAGCAAAAACACGTCTTAGTTCCATCAAAGTTTCACAACGATGGGCCTTTTGTGCCGCTACACCAATGGATGCAAGCCAATGCGTATCGCTTTGGCTTTTATTTGGTCTATACTCGTGACAGTAAACGTACCGGATTTGCTTACGAGCCTTGGCACTACACCTATCTGCCCGAGGCAAAGGAATACTTGGCGCAATACACCCCACGCATGGCCTTTGCTTATTTTAAAGCTGTTGGCGTCAAGGGCGGTGCATATATCGATCGTGATTTTTGGGATGCGTATTACACCCAATTTGTGTTGGGGGTGAATTCGGAATTGATTAAATAAGAACTTTCCCCTGCTAGTGTACTTGGGGTTTGTTCGCTATAAAAATAACAAAAAAAATGAAATCAAAATTCGCTTTACAGGCTTTTTGGTTTGCCGTATCTTTGCCGCGTAAAAAATACCCATGAGCAAACGCGTACTTTTGATGATTTTAGACGGCTGGGGCATCTC
>JAHEKR010000005.1 GCA_024638225.1 Flavobacteriaceae bacterium | reverse complement strand
GAAATAATATTTTTCATAATTAGTTTTGAATTTTGCTAATGTGCTAATAAAACACGCAATTTCCAAGCAAGTCCTTCAAATCATTTTGCAAAAAAATCATGTGTAAGTCCAAAAGTTTTTTATTATAAAGAGGATCCACCTGTTTTTCGACAAATTCCTGTAAAAAAACTTGTTGCTGCCGCTAATAGTACGACAAAGCAAAAAGGAGGAAAGTACAAGCTTGTAAAAAGAGAAGTCATGGTCACTCCAGCCCGAACTGAAGAAACCCTTATTCCTGCTGTTCGTGATATTGTGGAGCGCCGTGTCCTTGTCAAAGACGAAGCTACCCGAGAAGTTCAGGTGCCTGCCACCTATACTACCGTCGAGAAAAGAGTCCTGACCAAAAAAGGAGGCATGACCGCTTGGCGTGAGGTGCCCTGTACCCTTCCCAAGGATGCGATTATTTTACCCATACATTATGAGTTGGGTAGTGCGCGACTTACAGCAAAATCGAAATCTATATTGGACAAGCACATTCTTTCTCGCTTAAAACAAAATCCAGATGCAATTGTTGAGGTTGGCTCACACACAGACGCTAGGGGAAGTAGCGCAACAAACCAAAATCTTTCTGAGCGACGTTCCAAGTCTGTAGTAGAATACCTAAACCAAAAAGGAATAAAGACTTCTCGAATGATTGCTGTTGGCTACGGAGAATCACGACTGCTTAACGACTGTAAAGATGGTGTTGATTGCAGCGAAAAAAAGCACGCCAAAAACAGAAGAACCGAATTTAAATTCTTCTAAGAAAGGCTTACAATGAGCACATCGTTGTCCTTAGATACCTGAGCGACTGACTTACTGGTAAGCCCTTTTATGGCTTTATCCCACTTTTTGTTACTAAGCCCTGATTGTTCCTTGAGTGATGCAAGTACAACGGGGCTTTCT
Source organism: Flavobacteriaceae bacterium (assembly GCA_024638225.1). Taxonomy (GTDB): domain Bacteria; phylum Bacteroidota; class Bacteroidia; order Flavobacteriales; family Flavobacteriaceae; genus UBA7446. The sequence goes on along the minus strand of JAHEKR010000005.1, from coordinate 39,328 downwards.
TTTTTAAGCAAATCAACAATACCTTGTTCTTCTTCCGTGAGTATTGGCCCTTTTTTCTCTGGACGCATCTGTGGGAAAAACAGCACCTCTTGAATAGAACTATTGTTGGTCAACAGCATGGTGAGGCGGTCGATGCCAATGCCAATTCCTGACGTGGGCGGCATACCGTACTCTAACGCACGTAAAAAATCTTGGTCAATAAACATGGCCTCATCGTCTCCTTTTTCGGAAAGTGCCATTTGATCTTCAAAGCGCTCTCGTTGGTCAACAGGGTCGTTGAGTTCCGAGTACGCATTGGCTAACTCTTTTCCATTGACCATTAGCTCAAAGCGCTCGGTAAGGCCCGGCTTGCTTCGGTGTGCTTTGGTCAATGGGCTCATTTCTTTGGGATAGTCTGTTATAAAAGTTGGTTGGATGTAGTGGTGCTCACACAACTCGCCAAAAAGTTCATCAATTAATTTTCCTTTACCCATGGTGTCGTCCACTTCCAAACCTAGTTTTTTGGCAGTTATACGCAGTGCGTTTTCATCCATTTCAGACACATCGATTCCAGTGTGTTGCTCAATAGCCTCAAGTATGGGAACTCTGGGATAGGGGGCTTTAAAATTGATGGTTTGCTCGCCTACTTGTACAGCCGTACTCTGATTAGTCGCAACAGCAACTTCTTCTAGTAAGGCCTCTGTAGTTTCCATCATCCAGTGATAATCCTTGTAGGCAACGTACAGCTCCATAACAGTAAACTCTGGATTGTGCGTTTTGTCCATGCCTTCATTTCTAAAATCTTTGGCAAATTCGTAAACGCCATCAAATCCGCCAACGATTAACCTTTTGAGGTATAATTCATTTGCAATACGCAGATAAAGCGGAATGTTGAGTGCGTTGTGATGTGTCACAAAGGGTCGCGCTGCTGCACCGCCAGGAATAGGCTGAAGGATAGGGGTTTCCACTTCCAAATAGCCACGCTCATTAAAAAAAGAGCGCATGGTATTGGTGATTTTGGTGCGCTTAACAAAAGCTTTTTTTACTTGTGGGTTTACAATTAAATCGACATATCGCTGTCGGTAGCGAAGCTCAGGATCCGTAAATGCATCGTAGGTTTTTCCGTCAGCATCTACCTTGGGTAAGGGAAGCGGACGTAGCGATTTGCTCAATACAAACAAACGATGAACCTCAATGGTTTTTTCACCCACTTGTGTGGTAAATAACACCCCTTCGACACCAATAATATCCCCTATATCCAACAACTTTTTGTACACCTCGTTGTACATGGTTTTGTCTTCGCTTGGACATAGGATATCTCTGTTAAAATAAAGCTGTATGCGTCCATGGGCATCTTGAAGTTCTGCAAAACTAGCTTTTCCTTGTACGCGTCGCGACATCAGTCGCCCAGCGAGACAAACTGTCAAGCCCTCTTTATACTTTGCAACAGCCTCATTGCTGTAGTGTGTAGTCGTAAAGGCCTCGGCAGGATAAGGGTCTATTCCTAGGCTACGGAGTTTTGTGCGTTTTTCTCTGCGAACGAGCTCTTGCTCTGATAATTCGTGCATCATCAATTATTGTTTAGCAAAGATAACCAATGCGTATGAGTTCTCAAGATAGAACGAATTTGTATCTTTGAACAACCCATGAGTATACTACGTGTCTTATTAGCGATTATATTCCCTCCACTTGCCGTTTTGGACCGTGGATGTGGTTCTGTGCTCATTGTTTTTTTGCTGACCTTATGTGCTTGGGTACCAGGTGTTATTGGAGCGCTAATTATCCTCAATCGACCAGATTATTATGCGCCCTAAACCCAACGTGAAACTACGGAACTTGGGACTTTCCGCCTATGATGCTACAACCCGATTGCAACAAGAACTTTTTCAGCAAACCATCGATCGAAAGATTCATAACCGTCGCCATCCAGAAGCGCAGCAACCCACAGAACACCATTTGTTGTTTGTCGAACATCCGCATGTATACACCCTAGGCAAAAGCGGAGATGAACAAAACCTTTTGATTGACGAAAAAACACGTAAAGAAAAAGAGGTGGTTTTCCATCAAACCAATCGCGGTGGCGATATTACCTATCATGGGCCTGGGCAACTTGTAGCTTACCCTATACTGGATTTAGACTGTTTTTTTACAGATATTCATAAGTACTTGCGCTTACTCGAAGAATGCATCATTCGAACGCTTAAGGATTACACGATTGTTGCCTCACGTAGTGCAGGCGAAACGGGTGTATGGATAGATCCCGATGGAGCAAATCCGCGAAAGATTTGTGCTTTAGGGATACGGACAAGTAGATGGGTAACTATGCACGGATTTGCCCTTAATGTACACCCGGACTTAAGCTATTTTGATTACATCATTCCATGTGGAATTCGTGGAAAGGCGGTAACCTCAATGCAAAAAGAATTAGGAAAAGCTGTACATATAGCTGATGTCCAAAAACGAATTGCTCACCATTTTTCCCAATTATTTGATGTAAACCTGAGTTAAGGCATACGGTAAAAACGGATCTCTTGCTTATTGCTTCGCGTTGCCAAATAAACCGTTGTGCCTGCACTTCCTTGTCCTAGCATAGCCCACCATTCACCAGAAACAGGAAAGCTATCCAGGAGCTCTGCGTCCCGATTGAAAAGATACGTTTTTCCCGATTGGTTGTCCCAAACCAAGATATAGGTTTTGTTGTTGACCACTTGAATTTTTGGTGGCGCGTAAACACCAAAATCTAGTTCTACCAGTTGGTTGTTGATGCTTACTTTATTTTCAGTTAGCGTCACAAGTGTATTTTTATTCGCCGCTAGTGCATAACGGGTTTCAAATGGAAGTGCATTTTTGCTAACTTTTCCATTGGTACTTATCTGAATCAGTCGATTTTTATCATCAATGCTAACAAAACCGTTTTGGTATGGATAAATTCCTTGGGAAAGTCGTAAATCAGCAGGGAGTTTGATGCGAACTTTTCCTGATCGGTGGAGTAAGTTTGCTTTGCCTGAATTATAGACCAAAGCGATATAATCTCTATTGCCAATTCGGATGTGCTTTGCTGGATAGGCCAAAGCTTCATTTAATTTAGTTTTGCGCCACCCACTAACTTTTCGCATGCGTCTGTCGTACATACGTAATGACTTTGCTGTAGACAGTAATATGCGGTAATCTCGCTGTTTGTCGTAATCAAATACCGCAAAAGTACTCGAAGCCCGCATGTCTTTACGCCTAAAGCCCGACACTTCGTTTCCATTTCTGTCAAGTACCCAGAAACTTTTATCTGTGGTAAAGGCAAGCTGCAGCCTCTTGTTCCGGTACAAATCTACTTGTTGGACGGGACCTAAAATAGGTCCATCAAGTTGTTTTTGCCACAAGATCTCACCTGTGTTTTGGAGTAAGTAAAGTTGATTTTCCTCATCCTGCACGACCCATTCTAAAGCTTGTGTTTTGTGGTTCCGGACAGCATAAGGCCCCCATATAATTGGATTTTCAAAGCTTATGCTTGCCGAAAGCTCAACCGCTTGCACCTTATTGCTGCCTTTAGTTGGGTTTTGAAGACTAAGTGTAAAATAAAAAACATCTCCTTCAACAACACCAACTATATCTGCTTGACGGAAAGGACCAAAGGCATGGTCTTTTAACAGCGGCACAGTCTTTTTAAGCTTATTTTCAAAATATGCTGGAGATGTCCATGTCCAAAAACTACTTCTCTTTGGAAGTGTTGATACATAGTCTTGAAATGAGGTTGAAGTAGTCAAAACATCCTCCTTGTTCAAAGCGTTAAACGCCAGAGCTAAATCCGTTTTGGAAGTACCCAATACTATATGTTGGTTGCTTAGCCCCGCATGCGTAAATGTTTTGTTCTCCAAAATAGGCGAGAAAAGATTCTCTTTCTGGACCTTAAATTCATACAATACTATTTCATTATCATTGTATTGTGCTTTTGCATGTCGTGCAAGTAGCGCAGCTAGCTCCTCACTGTCCAGGCTGGAAGAAATTACTCCCAAGAATCCTTCACCTACTTTTACCTGCGCCACTTGTTTTGCATCAATCAACAAAGAGTCAAGAGTGACTTCCGGCTCATTGTGGACGATTCTGTAGCGACTTGCTGCTTGCTTATAAGTGTTGTGCTCTAAAGAAAAAGCCTGTACTTGCTGCGCGCTATTCGGGATGTATTGGGCTAGTTCTTGAAGCGATGAGGTTTGGTTTGCTATTGGCGACATACGCATACCACCGTTAGTAGCCATAAGCCCATACGCACGAGCGTATATTCCTGAATCATTTACGCTTGGTACAACAGCCGTCCATTCGCTCCATTTCTTCCACGGAATAGCCATGAAGTTTTGCAGTAAGTCCTGAAAAAAGGGCGCAATGTCTTGATGTACAAAAACAGTATGCGCTTCTGTGGCGCTGGTGTAAAGTTGTTCTAGTGTTGGATTTGTGACATTTGGGGCTTTTTTAAGTCGTATGCTGTTTTCGAGTAGCAATTTACTAGAAGCGCTAAAGTGTAAGCTGTCCCATGAAGCATAATAACTCGGCGGATCTGTTGATAAACGCAACATCGGTGTCTTGTCGTAATAAAGAGTGTCAAGTACCAACGAATCTACTTTGATTGGTTTTTCAGGGCTTATAAGTAGATGACTCAATTTTTCTTTTCCTTCCAAATGAAAACTCAACTGTCCGCTTGTTTTTTGCGGGTATGAATCCAGCAATTTAAAAAAAGCAGGAAAAAGATCATGCAGGGCAGCACTTGCTGCGTGCGTGTCTTTGTAGGATGCTAGCGACTGCAGCCCTTCAGTCTTAATGACCACACGTGCATTACTCGGAAGCAACTGGAGCATGGAAGTTTGGGAAGTTTGTTTGTCTTGACAAGCAATAAAAAGCACACCTATAAAGAGCAGCACTAATCGTTTCATAGTGCAAATTTATAAATCTAAAGACAGTTGTTTTGGGTATAATGCAAAAGTTTTACGGTGTATGTCAACAGGACCGTATGCCATTATAGCGGCACGATGTTTGGCCGTAGGGTATCCTTTGTTGTTTTTCCAATCAAACTGTGGATATTGCTGATGATATCCAAGCATGAGCTCGTCTCGTGTTGTTTTAGCCAACACGGAAGCAGCAGCAATGTTTAGAAACTTTCCGTCACCACCAATAATGCAGTGGTGCGGAATTTTTTTATAGGGTTTAAACTTATTTCCATCTACTAAAATTGTTTCTGGCGCGAGCTTCATTTTATCAATCGCTAAATGCATTGCCTCGATCGAGGCATTCAGTATATTAACTTGATCAATACGGTTGTTAGACACATGGGCGATGCCATAAGCAAGTGCAACTTCAATTATTTCTTGGCGAAGAGCACCTCGTTGTTTGGCGGTTAGTTTTTTTGAATCCGTAAGTAGGGGATGGGTATAGTCGGTCGGTAGAACAACGGCAGCTGCAGTTACTGGCCCTGCCAAGCATCCTCGACCTGCTTCATCTGTGCCGCATTCGCGTGTATGGGTAAGTTGTGTTTGCATGGACACAACTAAGGTACAAAACAACTCGATTCGCAATACCCAATAAAGGATTAATCAGCACTATACACCAGCTTCATGGTTATGGAAGCTGTTTTATCTCGAGAACTGGTGTTAAAAGTTCCACCCCAAGAATAGCTTTCGTTGGCGTTTTGACCTGTAATTTGAAACACACCCATTTTTGCAGATCGCAAATCTCCAAGAGATCCGTTTGAAAACTCAGCTATTTTTTCGGCTCTAATGCGCGCATCCTCCGTTGCTTTAGATATCATTTCAATTTTTAAATCGGCCAGCTTGGTGTAGTAATACCTTGGTGGTTCTGAATAGAAGTTTACCCCTTGGTTGAGTAGTTCGGTAATTTCTCTCGAAATCTTTTCAATTTTCTCAACCTCACCTGATTCAATTTGTACGTACTGCGCCAGTTCGTAACCCACAAAATCCTCCCCAATAAAATCACCATTTGACGAATATTTCCTTTTGGTTTTCTTCCTTGAACTTACAGCGCTAAATACTAAAAAATTTTCGTCTACCCCTTTTTCGATGAGGTAGTTTTTAATCACAAGTTTGTCTTTTTCAAGATTGATATAGGCTTGTTTTAAATCATAATGCTCGGCCATAAAGTCTCCTTCCCAAACGATTAAGTCGGAGGTAAAGTTTTGCTCACCCAATCCGGTTACCTGAATATATCCATTTGTTTTTGCCCGATTTACATACGCTCTTCCTAAAAAAATAGAGGAAATAATGATGGCTATTCCAAATATAACAGCGTTTGAATTTGTCTTCATAAGTGTTTTTGTTTTGAATACCAAAGTCAGCTCCCCTGTAGCTATTTATTCCCTGTTTTGCTTGTTAAGCTACAGTTATGTTTTGCCTCAGAGCAAACTCGGCTAGTGAAAGCATAAGCCTTAAGCATGGAATGAGCAGTAGGTTTTTCATGTTTGGAAGAACAGATTTGGCATTTGTTCCCAACTAAGTTAATTATTTTTTCGGAAAAATAGTATTCATGAATCGCATTCTGCTGGCTTATCTCTGAAATCAATACCTTTACAAAAAGTTTTTCTGTGCTACGAATTTTCTTGTTGCTACTCGTTTCTTTTGGAGCTATTGCACAATCTAAGGCTCCTTTGCTGAACGCTACTCCGCTTGATGACGCTAACGCATCCAAGTCACCTAAGGATTCCTTATTGTTATCAGCTAAAGTAAAAAAGCCCAGACTAGATGTAGCAGAAATAAGAATTTCAGATTACCTCATTATTAGTCAGCTGCGCGATACCGTTCATGTAGATACTACGCTTACTATCGATAAATATTATAAGTTTAACAGTAAACGTCAAGACGATTTTGCTCATTTGCCATTAAGCAATTCAGGTCAAGCTTGGAACCCTTTGTCTTTAACACAATGGAGCACATCTACTGTGCCAACCGCAGGCTTTAAAACCAAGGAAAATCAACGCTTTTTACCTGAGGATATTAACTACTACCACGTACCCACACCACTTTCCGAGGTTTACTACAAGACCACTCAGTCACAGGGGCAATCAACGGATGCGCTTATTACGTCAAACATTCACCCAAGGCTAAATTTTATGATCGCTTACCGCGGACACCGTTCATTGGGAAAATATCAGCACCAAATTTCTGGGCGAAGTCAACTGCGCCTTTCTGCACGCTATGAAAATCCAAACGGGCGCTATCGATTACGTCTTAAAATGGCTGATCAGCAAATCGAGCAAAACGAAAATGGCGGCCTGAGTGAGTCTTCGATTCAAAACTTTGAATCAGGCAACGATGAATTTTTTGATCGAGAACGTTTGGATGTTTTATTTGAGAACGCAACCAATGATTTTACAGGCAAGTTTTATTTACTGGAACAAGATTATTTGCTGCTAAAATCTAAAGACAGTCTGTCGGTTCCTCGCTTGCGAATTGGATATCGCGCCCAAAGTAACCACCAAGATCACGAATTTTCCCAAACCCTGGCATATTCGGGCTATGGCCCATTAAAAGATGACGTTACTAGGCCTTACGATCGACTACACTATCGCCTACGTCAGTTTGATGCTTACACCATTATTTCCAATCCTGTTGTGGGTTGGCTAAATGCCTATGCTCGTCATCATAAATACGGGTTTACACATAGGTCAAATACATCAGTTCCTATACTGGAAGAAGATGCATACAGTGTTGGAGGCGATTGGCGTAAAAAAATTGGTCCACTTCAATTGCGAGCCCAAACCGAGCTCGCCTTGAGTGGAAAACGGGCCGGAAGTTATATTAAAGGTACTGTACAATTGCCACTGCTTCCGAATACCAATTTGATTGCTGGGCTTCACTTACAAAAACAGCATCCTGGATTTATGTTTGAATATTTTAACGGAAGTTATTCCGATTATCATTGGAACACATCTCCCAAGCTAGAACAGCGTTCTACTGTCTTTGCACAGTTGAAACATGCCACATATGGGGCACTTTCCGTACGGGCTACCAGCATTGAGAATCACGCCTATTATTTACAGTCAGATGCAAGTACACCAACAGTAACCCCCATGCAGTCTTCATCGTCCATCAACCTGCTTCAACTCGATTGGCGCGGAGGTATTAAGTGGGGCGTATTTCGTTTAGACACACAATTGAGAGTACAAAATGTGAGCGGCAACACAGCTGCTTTGCCCTTGCCTGACTTTATAGGTCGAGCTGCAGTATATTATGAAGACCATTGGTTTAATAAAGCCATGTTTTTGCATCTAGGAGTCAGTGGGCGTTATTTTTCGGGATATAATATGCGCGCATATCATCCGATATTATCTGAATTTGTGGTACAAAATCACCAAGAAATGGATGGTTTTCCCATAGTAAACGCCTTCTTTAATGCGAAGATTAGGCAAACGCGCTTATTCTTCATTGTTGAGCATGTGAATGCGGACCGGTCTGCACCCAACTACTATGCAGCTCCAGGATATCCCTACCGCGATATGCTAGTTCGTTTTGGTGTCGTGTGGAACTTCTTTAAGTAAACAGCACTTAGTTTGTGGGTAAGTCACCGCCCTCTTTGATCGGTAACGTTGAAGTACCCATCAAATAGGTGTCTATGTGATGTGCCGCTTCCCTACCTTCTGAAATAGCCCAAACAATCAGAGATTGCCCTCTGCGCATATCACCAGCAGTAAAGATGTGTGGTACGTTTGTTTGATATTTAGCATTACCTTGAATGTTAGAGCGCTCGTCTTGTGCAAGCCCTAGTTTTTCGGCTAGAGTAGGTTCTGGACCTGTAAAGCCAAGCGCAAGAAGCGCTAATTCACAAGGCCACTCTTTTTCGGACTTAGGCTCCTCTACTAGTGTAGGGCGGCTACCGTCATTGGATTTTTCCCAACGTACATTTACTGTTTTTAATCCTTTCAAGTGCCCGTTATCATCTGCGATAAACTCTTTTGTCATAATACTCCATTCACGGTGAATTCCTTCTTCGTGAGATGAGGTTGTTTTGAGTTTGAAGGGCCAGAAGGGCCAAGGGTGGTCTTCAGTACGTGTTTCTGCTGGCTTGGGGAGTATCTCAAAGTTAGTCACACTTTTTGCTCCCTGACGGTTTGAAGTTCCAATACAGTCTGAACCTGTATCTCCTCCACCAATCACCACTACGTTTTTTCCTGCTGCATGAAGTGCATTGTCCACTTCGGTCAATCCATCTACCCAACGATTGCTTTTTGGCAAGAAATCCATGGCTTGTACAACACCCGGAAGGTCTGCACCAGGGATGGGTAGTCTTCTTCGGATAGTAGCTCCTCCACACAAGACTACAGCATCAAAGGCGTTAAGTTCTTCAACAGGCATATTTTTACCCACATCTACACCCGTTTTGAAATGTATTCCTTCCTCTTCAAGTATCGACAAACGGCGATCAATCACGTGCTTTTCCATTTTAAAATCTGGAATTCCGTAGCGTAGCAATCCGCCAACTTTTCCATCACGTTCAAAGACAGTAACCGAGTGTCCCGCTCTGTTGAGTTGTTGTGCAGCGGCAAGTCCAGCTGGCCCAGAGCCAACAACAGCTACCGTTTTTCCAGTACGGTTTTTTGGTGGATCAGCTTTGATCCAACCTTCTTTAAACCCGCGCTCTACGATGTATTTTTCAATCATTTCTATTGAAACGGGAGGATTGATAATACCCAATACACATGCCGCCTCACACGGAGCAGGGCATAGGCGCCCAGTAAACTCAGGAAAGTTGTTTGTCGCATGTAAAATACGCAACGCCTTTTGCCATTCGTTTCTGTAAACCGCATCGTTAAAGTCAGGAATCATATTTCCCAGTGGACAGCCACTGTGACAAAAAGGAACACCACAGTCCATACAGCGTGCACCTTGGTCCTTGAGGGTTTCCTCACTAGGGGTCACGGTAAATTCTTTGTAATTTTTTACGCGTTCTTTTACGTCAACGTTTTGCTCGTTAACGCGCTCGTACTCCATAAATCCTCTTAATTTTCCCATAATTATGCTTTTTCTTCTTGCGCCATGCGTTCTAGTGCCGCCTTATAATCGGTCGGCATTACTTTAATAAAATGTTTTTGTGTTGTCTTCCAATCCCCGTAAATACGCTTTGCCAATGGACTTTCTGTGTAGGCAATATGCTGTTCAATTAATCCGCCTACATGCTTGATGTCTTCTTTGCTTAAATCTTCTAAGCCGATCATTTCCATGTTAAAGCTACGGTCATCAAAGATTCCGTCTTTGGCATAGATGTAGGCGATTCCACCGCTCATTCCAGCAGCAAAATTTCGTCCTATATCACCAAGGATGACCACTTCACCACCCGTCATATACTCACAGCCGTGATCGCCAACTCCTTCAACTACAGCAGTAGCCCCAGAGTTACGCACACAGAATCGCTCTCCAGCAATACCGTTGATATACGCCTCACCAGCAGTAGCTCCGTACAGGGCAACATTTCCAATGATGATGTTCTCTTCTGGTTTGAAAGTAGCCGTTTCGGGCACCTTTGCAACTAGGCGTGCACCCGATAATCCTTTGCCAAAGTAATCATTCGCATTACCGGTAACCTCCATGAAAAGCCCTTTGGTAGCAAAGCAACCAAAACTTTGGCCTGCTGCTCCTGTAAACAATAGCCTTAAAGTATCGGTAGGTAAGCCATCTTTACCATGGCTTTTAGAAATCTCATTACTCAACAAAGCACCGACGCTTCGATTTGTGTTCTTAATCTCAAACTGCAATGTTTGTTGCTCTTTGGAAATGATCGCTGGCTTGGCTTTAGAAACAATTTCTACATCCAATACATTATCTAATCCGTGGTCTTGCTTACTAACATTCCTTAAGGGTACGTTATCGGCTACATCTGGCTTGTAAAGTATCGATGATAGATCAATTCCTTGTGCTTTGTAGTGCTCAATGGCCGAATTCATGTTTAATTTTTGGCTTTGCCCGACCATTTCGTCAACAGTTCTAAAACCAAGTTCTGCCATGATGGTACGCATTTCCTCGGCAACAAAATGCATAAAATTAATGACGTGCTCTGGCTTGCCTTTAAAGTTTTTGCGCAGTTCGGGGTCTTGCGTAGCAATTCCGACGGGACAGGTGTTTAGGTGGCATGCGCGCATCATGATGCACCCAGAGGCAACTAATGGCGCGGTTGAGAAACCAAATTCTTCGGCGCCTAGCAGGCAAGCTATTGCCACGTCACGCCCTGTTTTCATTTGCCCGTCACATTCCATGATAATACGCCCACGAAGGTCGTTCATCACCAAGGTTTGTTGGGCTTCGGCTATGCCAAGTTCCCATGGAAGGCCAGCGTGCTTTAGGGAGGTAAGCGGTGATGCCCCAGTTCCTCCGTCAAATCCAGAAATAAGAACAACATCTGCTTTTGCTTTTGCAACTCCAGCCGCAATAGTGCCGACACCAATTTCAGACACCAATTTTACATTAACTCGTGCCTCTCGATTGGCATTCTTGAGGTCGTAAATGAGTTGCGCAAGGTCTTCAATGGAGTAAATATCGTGATGCGGTGGAGGTGAAATCAAGCCAACATAAGGGGTTGAATTACGTACAGAGGCAATGTATGGATTTACCTTTGGACCAGGTAGCTGACCGCCCTCTCCTGGTTTCGCTCCTTGCGCCATTTTAATTTGAATCTCACGGGCATTGGTTAGGTAATGGGAAGAAACACCAAATCGCCCAGAAGCAACTTGTTTAATGGCTGAATTTCTCCATTCACCATCTTCATCCCGTGTAAAACGGCGTGGGTCTTCACCGCCTTCACCTGAATTACTTTTTCCACCAATTCGGTTCATGGCTTTAGCCAGATTTTCGTGTGCTTCTTCGCTAATCGACCCCAAAGACATAGCTCCTGTCTTAAACCGCTTTACAATCTCTGTCCAAGGTTCGACCTGATCGAGTGGTATCGGATCTAAGTCGCTAAACTCAAACATACCGCGCAGGGTCATCAACTGTCGCGATTGGTCATTGACAAGCTTTGAATACGCTTCATAAGTGTCGTAACTTCCATTTTTGGTAGCCAATTGGAGCTTGGCAATACTAGCTGGATTCAGCATATGCGCTTCTCCATTTCTTCGCCAACGGTAACTTCCACCAATTTCTAAATCAATTCCTTCACCAGCCACTTTTTCGCCAAATGCAAAATGATGGCGTTTGGCAATTTCCTGCTCTACCTCTTTCAAGCCAATCCCTTCAATTCGTGTAGCTGTTTTACAGAAATAAGTATCTACAAACTTCTTACTAAGACCAAGTGCTTCAAAGATTTGTGCACCTCGATAAGAGTGTAAGGTCGAAATGCCAATTTTGTTCATGATTTTGACCAGACCTTTTGCAATGGCTTTGTTAAAATTGGCGATTGCATTTTCAGAAGACAAGCCTTTTATTGCTCCTGTTTCTACCTGATGATCGATAATTTCGTTAACCATATAGGGGTTGATGGCGCTGGCACCATAACCAAACAATAAGCCAAAATGATGCGGCTCTCTTGGTTCGGCAGACTCAATAATAATACCAAATTTTGAACGTAAACGATGGTTCATCATCCCGTGATGAACAAATGAACATGCCAATAACATTGGAATTGGCGCCTCTGTAGCACTCACACCTCGATCAGATAGAATGATAATATTTGCACCTGCTTCAACTTCTTTTTTAACCCTGTCTAGAAGCTGCGCTAATGAACGTTCCAGACCGTTATTTCCCGATTCGATAGGGTAAAGTGTTGCTACAGATCTAGATTTAAAGTCATCGTGCTGAATAAACTTGATCTTGTCTAAATCTTCATTCGATATTATGGGGTTTTGTATTCGTAACTTCTTGGCATGGTCTGGAGTGACGTCGAAGATATTCGCATCACTTCCCACAGCCATGGAGGTATCGGTAACGATTTCTTCACGGATTCCATCCAATGGCGGATTGGTTACCTGAGCAAAGAGTTGCTTGAAATAGTTGTAAAGTAGTTGTGGTTTGTTTGAAAGCACGGCAAGTGGCGTATCGGTTCCCATCGATCCAATGGCTTCTTTGCCTTGTGTGCTCATGGGGGTTATGAGCGTTTTGATGTCCTCCTCAGTGTAGCCAAACGCTTGTAATCTTTTGATAAAAGGCTCATCTTCTATAGGCGTTTTGTTGCCTGTGTACGGAACTTCTTTTAGTGGAAGTAAATTTTCTTTTAGCCAATCTCCATAAGGATATTTGGATGCTATTTTTTCTTTAACCTCGCGATCTTCAATGATGCGCCCCTCTTCCATGTCGACCAAAAACATACGTCCTGGCTCTAGGCGTCCGTGTTGGGCTACGTTAGCAGGATCTATATCAATAACTCCTGTCTCCGAAGACATCACAACGTATCCGTCCTTAGTGACGGTATAACGAGAAGGTCGAAGTCCATTTCGATCCAATAAGGCACCAATGAATTTTCCATCTGTAAAGGGTACAGAAGCGGGTCCATCCCAAGGCTCCATGATACACGAATTAAAGGCATAAAAATCTTTTTTGGCTGCATCCATGGATTGATGCTTTTCCCATGCTTCTGGAACAAGCATCATCATGACCTCGGGCAGTGATCTTCCCGTGTGTAACAATAATTCAACCACCATGTCCATCGACGAGGAATCTGACTTTCCAGGCAATACGATTGGTGTGATGTGCTCCATTTCATCTCCAAAAAACGCGTTGGCAAACAGCTCCTCACGAGCTTTCATACGGATAACATTACCGCGATAAGTGTTGATTTCTCCATTGTGACACATATAACGGAAGGGTTGTGCCAAGTCCCAAGTAGGGAAGGTGTTGGTCGAAAAGCGCTGATGAACCAGTGCCAAACGAGTAACCACTCGGGGATCTCTTAAGTCTAGATAAAAGGCTTCAATATCTTCCGGCATTAGCAAGCCTTTGTAGATGACTGTTCGCGTAGAAAAACTAGGTAAGTAAAAGTAGGTGCACTGCGACATCTTACTTGCGTAGATACGGTGTTCTGCACGCTTACGCGCAATGAAAGTTTTTGTGTTTAACTGATCTTCAGTCAGTGCTCCACTCGCGTCTTCAACAAATACCTGCTTGATGTTTGGAAGTGTTTGCGCTGCTATTTTACCAACCGTATCAAAATTTACTGGGACATCACGCCAGCCGATAATGGTTAAGTTTTGTCTTGTAAGTTCTTCCTCAAAAATAGCAAGACAATGTGTGCGCTGGTTTAATTTTTGCGGCAAAAAGATCATGCCAAGTGCATATGTTTGTGGCTCAGGTAATTCAAACGGACAAACTACTTTTAAAAAATCATGCGGAATGTCAATGAGGATTCCAGCGCCATCCCCAGTTTTGCCATCAGCACTAACGGCCCCACGGTGCTCTAGTTTAACCAATATGTCGAGCGCTTTGTGAATGATGTCGTTGGTTCGCTTGCCTTCTAAACTGCAAATAAAACCAGCTCCGCAGTTATCGTGCTCGTTTTCAGGATGATATAAACCTTGAGGATGTGGTAACATAGCTTAATTTTCCCCAAATATATATTTTAGAATTCTATTTCTGAAATTAGAGCATGCCTCGGAATGTTGTTCTGGCACTTTCGTATTTTTTTCTTGAATTAATAATAGATAACCAAAATAGGCCTAGTAAAATTAACAGAAAGCTAATTAATCAATTGAAATAGACACACCCCCTATATTTTTATGGTATAAATCAAAAAATACATAGTATTAATTTTTTAACCCCCTTTTAATTGGGGGTGTTTGCTTGACATTTTTATTTAGCATAGTCAAATTTTCAAATAACGGTGTTTACAAGTTGTTTGGGTATCGTTTTTTAGACGCTTATTTGCTTGTTATATTTGCAGCAAATTTTTTTAATGGAAACCCTTGTCCTCATAGTTTTTTTCTTAGGTTATTTATCAATTACGTTAGAACACAACCTTAAAATAGACAAACTCATACCAGCCCTTGCCATGATGGCTGTGCTTTGGGCACTCATCGCCCTTGGTCACCTGCCTGTATTTGATGTAGACACGGTGAGTAAAAGTCTTCACGAAACTCATATCGACGAAATTTTATTGCATCACTTAGGAAAGACAGCCGAAATACTTGTTTTTCTTTTGGGCGCTATGACCATCGTTGAAATCATTGATTATTTTAATGGATTTGCTACCATCAAAGGGTTTATTCGGACACGCAGTAAGGTGAGATTACTCTGGATATTTGCTCTATTGGCATTTATTTTGTCTGCCATTATTGATAACCTAACGGCAACCATAGTGCTCATTACGATACTGCAAAAAGTAATTCAAAATCGCGATACTCGTTTGTGGTTTGCTGGATTAATTATTGTTGCAGCTAATGCCGGCGGCGCTTGGTCTCCCATTGGTGATGTAACCACAACCATGTTGTGGATTGGTCAAAAGGTTTCTACAGTAGAACTCATTAAATATTTATTGATTCCTTCCATTGTATGTATGCTTATCCCGACATTTATCGCAAGCAGGTACAAAGCTTTTCAGGGTTTAATAGATCCAATGGATGCCAATGAAACGAACACAACCCCTAAAGGAGCAACCATGTTGTATCTCGGTTTGGGCGCTATATTATTTGTACCTCTGTTCAAAACGGTTACTCATCTACCTCCTTATGTAGGCATGATGTTATCCTTGGCTGTTGTCGCCACTTTTGCCGAAATTTACACTAGTGCTAAGTTTTCGATGACAAATATTGATACGACTGCAGATGCTCACGGATCACACAGCCCTGTGCATACTGCCCTTTCGAAAATAGAATTACCCAGTATATTGTTCTTTTTGGGAATTTTAATGGCCGTAGCTGCTCTAGAGTCTTTAGGCTTATTATTTAATTTTGCTCAAGAGCTTACAGTCGCTATTCCCAACATGGATCTAGTGATTGGACTGATGGGTACTGCCTCTGCAGTAATTGACAATGTTCCTTTGGTAGCTGCCAGTATGGGTATGTTTTCTGAAGGCCCTGACGATCCGCTCTGGCATGCCATAGCATTTGCTGCTGGTACAGGAGGAAGTATGCTCGTTTTTGGTTCTGCAGCAGGCGTTGTAGCGATGGGCATGGAAAAAATCAATTTTTTCTGGTATTTAAAAAAGATTTCACTGCTAGCACTTATCGGATCAGTTTCTGGATATATCACCTTTATGCTGATGCGCGATTTTCTTTTTAGCTGATGGATTATGCGTCCACTCTTCAATGGATGTACGCTCGATTGCCCATGTATCAACGGCTAGGGGCTGCAGCACTAAATCCAGATTTGACCCGTATTACCGCTTTAGCAGATTACTTAGGTAATCCACAACAAGGGTTTAAAAGTATTCATATTGCTGGGACCAATGGTAAAGGTTCTTCTGCCCATATGACGGCTGCGGTATTGCAAACTGCCGGTTACAAAGTAGGCTTGTACACCTCCCCTCACCTTAAACATTTTAGTGAGCGTATCCGCATTGATGGCAAGCCTATTCCCTCTGATTTTATTGTTGCTTTTGTAGCAGCGCATAAATCTTTTTTAGAGGCAAATAGCTGTTCATTTTTCGAAATGACGGTGGCTATGGCTTTCGCTTACTTTGCTGCTCAAGAAGTAGATGTAGCCGTTATTGAAGTTGGCCTAGGTGGGCGTTTAGACGCAACCAATATCATCCAACCGGAAGGGTGTTTAATCACAAATATTAGCCTCGATCACCAGCAATTTTTGGGGAGCACCCTTACGGAAATAGCCAAAGAAAAAGCGGGTATCATCAAACCACAAACGCCAGTGATTATTTCCGAATATCAAGCGGAAATCCATACTGTTTTTGAGGAAGTGGCTATACAAAAGCAAGCCCCTATTTATCAAGCTCCAGCCACAAGCTTTAAAACCGATCTGACGGGAGATTACCAACAGCAAAACGCAAGTGGGGTAGTAGCTCTATTGGGGCAGTTACCATCCTTTGCTGTAGACAAAACACATATGCAAAAGGGTCTTATGCATGTGCGTACGCTAACGGGTTTGCGCGGTCGATGGGAACTGTTGGGAAATAACCCGACTACAATTGCAGATGTGGCGCACAACAAAGCAGGCTTAGAACGGGTTATGGCGCAGCTTGAAAAGCAGCAATACACACAGCTTCATATCGTCTTTGGCATGGTCAACGACAAGGACGCTAATTCGATAGTGAATTTGTTGCCCCGAGAAGCTACGTATTATGTTTGTGCAGCATCCGTTCCCAGAGCCATGCCTGTTGCACAATTGGCCAAAATATTTAGAGCGGTTGGACTTGTTCACAGCAGTAATCCCTCAGTTTCGGAGGCCTATGCTGCAGCACGAGCAGCAGCAGCCCCCGATGATTTTATTTTTATTGGGGGAAGTTTGTTTGTCGTTGCCGAGGTTCTACCCTAGAAAAATAGTCAAAATTAGCTTTGCTCCACAGCTTAATTTTATATATTTGCACGCCTTAGGGCGCTTAGCTCAGTTGGTTCAGAGCACCTCGTTTACACCGAGGGGGTCGGGGGTTCGAATCCCTCAGCGCCCACATCAATCAAAATCCCAATGCATCGCATTGGGATTTTTTGTTTTTAAAAAAGAGGAAAGTTTTATTTTGGGTTTTTTTAAAACAAAAAATGTGCACGAGGTGCACAGGATTGTATTTGCAGGAGTGGTCGATATGGGAACACCAATCCCTCAGCGCCCACCACCAAAACCCACAATGCTGTGGGTTTTTTTATTTGGTTGTATCTTTAAATCATGCAACCCAAAACAGCAACACAGCTTCGTTTCTACAAAAAGTTTTTGGCCGATAACTATGGGCTAAACTTTGAACGGTACGCCGACGTTCACCAGTGGAGTATCAATGCTTTGGATCAATTCTGGGAAAGCATAGCTACATACTTTGATATTTTCTTCGATACACCTTATGCTAACGTACTTGTACGCGGAAAAAACTTTTGGGAAACAAAATGGTTTGTTGGTTCAAGGCTTAGTTATGCCCAGCACATTTTTAAGCAATATCATCCAACCCGACTAGCAGTGATTTACCAAAACGAATTGGGAGATTACGAAGAGATAAATTGGAATCAATTGGTGTCAAAAGTATATTTCTTCCAACAAAAACTGATCAAAAGCGGTGTTAAAAAGGGCGATTATGTTGTTTGCTACGGGATTAATAGCCCAGAAACGGCGGCTGCTTTTTTGGCGACTAATGCGCTAGGGGCTATTTGGTCCTCGTGCTCTCCCGACTTTGGTACAGCCGCTGTTTGCGATCGATTTGCACAACTAAATCCCAAGGTGCTCTTTGCACATAAAACCTATCCATACAATGGTAAAATACATGCCTGCCAAGAAAAGATTAGCACCATCTGCAATCAGATTCCCTCTATCAACACCACTATTTTTTTAGACGAACACGCCAGCTTTAATGATACTAAGGTTGCCGTCAATGAATTAAGGCTAACGCCTGTTGACTTTTCTGCGCCCATTTGGGTCTTGTTTTCGTCGGGGACTACAGGCAAGCCCAAGGCCATTGTTCACGGGACAGGGCAGATGTTATTGGAACACCTAAAAGCGTTAGTGTTACACCAAGATGTGACTAAGGGCGACCGTTATTTTTGGTATTCTACCACAGGTTGGATGATGTGGAACTATGCGCTCAGTAGCTTACTCTGTGGCGCAACGCTCTGCATCTATCAAGGGGCACCAACTTGTCCCGATTCCGACTCGCTTTGGCGTTTTGCTGTAAAAGCCCAAATCCATCACTTTGGCGGGGGTGCTGTATATTTTCAGCAACAAATGGGACATTCTACTGATTTTCTAAAAACAGCCGATTTTAAATCTTTAAGAACTATTGGCTCTACAGGTTCACCACTTTCTGCCGATACATGCCGTAAACTACAGCAACAATTTCCTTCAGCTCAAATTGTTTCACTCAGTGGCGGTACAGATGTGTGTACGGCTTTTGTGGGTGGACATCCTGAATTGCCTGTTCACCCAGGTGAGATTCAATGCGCAATGCTTGGCGCAGCTGTCGAAGTGTGGAACGACTCGGGAACTGCAATTGTAGATGAGCCTGGAGAGTTGGTCTTGACTCAACCCCTACTGTCGATGCCTATTTATTTACTTCACGATGATGATTTTACACAATATCAAAAAAGTTATTTTGACAAGTACAAAACGGTGTGGAACCATGGAGATTGGGCCAAATTAACGCCAAATGGGGGAATGATTATCTATGGTCGCTCAGACGCTACACTCAACAGGCATGGCGTACGTATTGGAACGGCAGAGCTTTATGATGCGCTGAACAATCTTCCTGAAGTAGAGGATGGTTTGATCATTCATCTAAGTGATGATGTGCAAGACAAACTGCTGCTGTTTTTACAACTGCTACAGCCTGTAGCTGATGCCGATATAAAAAAGCATATTCGGACACACTGCTCTCCAAGACATGTACCTGATTTTATTTATAGGGTATCTGAAATTCCGTATACCATCAGTGGTAAGAAAGTAGAGGTGCCCATCAAGCGCTTGTTAATGGGTGCGTCCTTATCGGAAGTGGTATCGCTTGATTCCCTTCGAAATCCAGACGCCATGCGTTGGTTTGAGCAATTTTCACTACACTCAAAATAATAACTAAATCGTGATTGAAGACTTAAAAAAAATAGTTGGCCCAAAAAATGTGTTGTCTGGCGGCGCTGAAAAAGAGCGCTTTTCTCACGTTTGGGCTACCGATATCCCACTTTCTGCCAAAGGCGTAGTTTTACCTAGTTCTACTGAGCAGATATCTGAAGTTTTACGTTTGTGTTACCAGCACCATGAAGAGGTTGTGGTGCATGGAGGACTAACAAACTTAGTCGGGGGTACACAAACCAATTCAAATCAGTGGGTGGTTTCGCTAGAACGGATGAATGCTATTGAAGAAATTGATATAAAAGCCAAAACGGTTACTGCTCAGGCAGGCGTTGTTTTGGCAGAATTGATTGATGCGGTTGCGGCACAAGCTCTTTTCTTGCCACTTCATTTTGGCGCCAAGGGATCAGCTCAAATTGGGGGAGTTGTGGCTACCAATGCTGGCGGGATGCGTGTATTTAGGTATGGTATGACACGAAATTTAGTTTTAGGGATGGAGGTGGTGCTACCAACGGGAGTGGTACTTTCATCTCTAAAAAAGATAATCAAAGACAATTCAGGCTATGATTTAAAACAGCTCTTTATTGGAGCTGAGGGTACACTAGGTATCATTACTAAGGTTAGTTTGCGCCTTTTTGAATTACCCACTTCTCGGTATGCTGCACTTGTGGCACTTAAAAACTTTAATGATGTTATTCGCTTTCTCCGTATGATGCAACGAGAGTTATCAGGAAACCTTAGTGCTTTTGAGTTAATGTGGCAAGCTACATACCAAAAAGCAGCGCCAAAAGATGGCCAATTTCAATTGTCACCTGAATATCCCTATTATGTTTTTGTGGAATGCCTTGGTCATGATTTACAAAAAGATTATCGTGCTTTTGAAGATGCTCTTGCTCTTGCTGATGGAAAGAAAATATTACTTGATGGGGTATTGGCACAATCAGAACGAGAAGTCGAAAGCTTGATGCGTATCCGAGAAGACACCCAAGTATTAAGAGATTCATTTGTATCTACTCAGCACTTCGATATCAGCTTACCCATAGATGTGATGGACAAAGAAGTGGAGCGTATTGTAGCCGATTTAGAGCAGCTTCCATTTATTGACGCAGTCTTAGCTTTTGGACATATTGCGGACGGTAATCTACACTTGGTGGTCGGGAAAAACGAAACTACCCCAGTAATTTTCAAGACGATAGAATCAATTGTTTACAAAAATCTAAAAAAACATTTAGGATCCGTTTCGGCAGAGCATGGGATAGGAGTACACAAAAAAGCACACTTGAAGACATCTAAATCACCCGAAGAAATTGCTTTAATGAAAACGTTAAAGCAGGCAGTTGACCCTAAAAATCTTCTTAATCCTGGGCGTATATTTTAGGATTAACGGTTTGTTTGTTTTTGAAATGTACTTTCAAAAATTTTATTGGCATTGTTTACTTCAAAGCCATCACGTCTATGGGCAATGGTGATTTTATCTTCGGGAAGTATCGAATATTTAGGAAGAACGGATCGCTCGGCAAACTCCACATAGCTTCCTGGAATGGCATGATACGCTCCGTTAGCAAATACACTTTCGACCATTTGTGCAACGGAGCTACTCTGGCGTAACAATTTATCGCCACTGGTCTTAATTTCGCCACCTGCATTATTAAGTTTTATACCGATTGATTTTAAAAACGAGTTGAATTCATTTAAATTATTGTAGGGTTCTGGCAAGGCGTGAACGCTAATCGTGTAGTGGTTAAGGTAATACCTATTGTACAATACCCATGCGCCATATTCTGTTTCAGCTCCAAGCTTTTGATAATCGTCCCATGTGGGAACATCCCATAATGGTCTATGCAAAAAGGATACTACTTCTTTGGCGCTGTCTAAGTCTATATCATCTATGGGATCCTGCTTGATGACTTTGGTGTATTTTGCCAGAATATTTTGGGCATGTGTTGACATATCCTGCAGACGCAACTCGCTAATAAATACTCTAGGGTATTTTTCCGACGGGGGTTTGTACCAAAAGGCGTCAAGTTTTTTTTGGTTAAAAAAATAGTGGTCCTGTTTTGTATAGCCAAGATGTAAAAAAATGCGTTCCAATGAATTTATACCTAGGCAGTCCATGCCCAGTGTGCGAAAAGCAATATGATCGTTTATAATGTCAGCTTGTTTTTTTATCAGCCCTTGACTCATCATGGCTGTTGTGATGGTTTTTACTTCGGGAACACGATTTTCATAGGGTATAAAAAGCCCTTGAAGCACCATGTCTAAGGCTGTATGGGTACTAAATTTCATGGGGATGTTGGTGTTTTTAGTAAAGATCCATTTTGTGTTTTATAAAAGTCATTTATATCAATATTTTCTTGTTTCACAAATCCTTTTTGGGCTAAGGTTCCTTGTGCGACAAGTTCTACTACGGCTGCCAATGATGCGGCTGTTGTCCAAGAAATCGCACGCCACTTATGCCCAGCTATTTCTTTTGGTAAATAGGTTTTAAAAAACTCTTCCCGCTTCATTTTACCAGCAATCTTTCCTTCTACAACTGCATAAACATGAACTAAGTCTTCTTCCACAGGAGGCTTTGCATTGGTCAGCAGCTGTTCGAGCTGAGGTAAATCATTTTTAAGAATCAGCTCATAGAGTAAAAAACGCATTAATTTCCCATGCCCAGGATAGCGTATGGTTTTATAGTTTAAGGTGTCAACCTTACCGGCAAAAGTTGTACACATGGTGCCTAAGCCACCTGAAGTTGTAAAGGCCTCGTACTCTTGCCCTTCAATATTCATGTGTTCGAAGCCCTGCAAGGAAGGAACCATTTTTTGCTTTCCGTTGTGGATAGCTTCGGCATCTTGTAGGTATTCGTTAAGCACCCCTTTTGGCGACCAAGTGAAGGAATACGACAACTGACCATTCGGGTAACGAGGAAGTGCACCTACTCTTAATTCTATATCGCGTAAAGTATCGAACTTTTTTGCCAAATTCCCTCCAATTATCCCTATCAATCCAGGCGCTAAACCACATTGAGGTGCCAGTACAGCAGCTGCATTTTTTGCTATGGATTGTATGTAGTTTGTTGTACGAACATCTTCAGTAAGATCGAAATAATGAATACCCTTTTGGTAAGCTATAGTTGCAATGCTTTTGTTCAACTGATAAGGCAATGCGGAGACTACTGCATCGACCTGTTCTACAATTTGATGAATCTGATTCGCACTACTCAAGTCCTTTATTTTATATGGAAATGGTAGCTTGATCGGATAATGGGGCTCGCTGTTGTCATAGGCTATTACCGTAAACTGCTTGCTGAGTAAAATACCAACAAGTGTCCCAACTTTTCCAAGACCAAGTACGGCTATATTCTTCATTTTTATAACAAAACATACATACTATGTTATAAAAATAACAAATTGAATTAAATTAATCTAGTTGCTACCCCAATTAATTCACACCATTAAGTACAGGATATCTGCTAGTGCTATGCACCAAAAATTTTCCCCATAAGGGCTTCTTGCTCTTCTGCAAGCTCTTTGTCTACAAGTATACGACCACTGTGTTCGTCAGTGATAATTTTCTTTCTTGAGGCAATCTCAAGTTGCACTTGCGGCGGTATGGTGAAAAAAGAACCTCCAGAAGCACCGCGTTCAACAGAAACAATGGCTAACCCATTTTTTACCGAACCGCGAATGCGTTGATAAGCAGTAACCAAGCGCTCATCGGCTTTCTTGGCGTACTCTTTTGATTTGTCAAGAAGTACTTTTTCCTCCTTTTCGGTTTCTGCCAATATAGCGTCTAGCTCATCTTTTTTGTGTTTCAGGTGATTCTTGCGCTCTTCTAACTTGGAAGTGGTTTCCGTAACGGATTCGTTTTTTTGCTCGATTAGGGCTTTCAATTGGTTAATTTGTTTGTCCGCTAACTGAATTTCAAGCTCTTGGTATTCAATTTCTTTATTGAGTGACTCGTATGCGCGGTTGTTGCGTACGTTCTTTTGTTGTTCGTTATACTTTTTGATCAACTCTTTAGCTCGCTCAATGTCGTTTTTCTTTGTTTTGATTTCTTCCTCATAAGCAGTCACTTCAGTTCCTAAGTTGCTCAATCTCTTATCTAAGCCAGCAACTTCAGCTTCAAGGTCTTCTACTTCAAGAGGTAGTTCTCCACGAACGTTTCGAATTTCGTCTATGCGAGCATCAATAAGTTGGAGGTTGTAAAGTGCGCGAAGTTTTTCTTCTACTGTAGTTTCAGCTTTCTTTTTGGCCATAATTAGAAATAATGAACGGGATTAGTTTCTGTTTTAGATGAAATGAACGCAAAACTAGGAAAATTTTTGCTAAGATGCTCCATGATTGTGTATTTGGTGAATTGTTCGCTTTCATAATGCCCCACATCTATGAGCAAACAGTCATTTTCTCCCTTAAAAAAGTCATGATATTTTAGATCAGCGGTAATGAATGCATCTGCGCCTTGTCGTAGAGCAGCATCAATGGCGAAGCTTCCCGAACCTCCAAGAAGTCCCACGCGCTCAATTTTTTTGCCCCTAAGGGCGCTGTGGCGCAAGCTTGGTGTTCCCAAAATCGACTTTAGTTTAGCCAAAAAAGCAGCTTCATCCATTGCCTCTTCCAGCATGCCTATACAGCCCATACCCAAATCGCTGCGAACATTTTCGATTGAAAATAGCTCATAGGCTACTGTTTCATAAGGATGTGCTTGATTTAAGGCATCCACCACATCGTTTTTTTTGTGCAAGGGCAAGACCAATTGTAACTGAATTTCATCCTCGATATGTCGTTTTCCCTTTTCCCCGACAAAAGGCTTGCTCCCATCCAACGGACGAAAACTTCCTTTTCCTTCGCTGGTAAAGCTAGACTCGTCATAAGCACCAATAGCTCCTGCACCAGCGGCAAACAAAGCTGCCTGTAATGAACTCAAATGCGCTTGAGGCACATAAGTGGATAGCTTTAGTAAACTTCCTTGTTTGGGAACAATTACCGTTCGCTGTTCTAGGCCAAGGGCATCGGCTAGCCCTTTGTTTACGCCATCTAGTTGCACATCTAGTGCTGTGTGTAGGGCATAAATGGCAATATCGTTTTTGATGGCTTTTGTGACTGCCCGCTCCACATAAGAAGCATCGGATAGTTGTTTAAGCCCCTGAAAAATAATGGGATGGAAACAAAGAATCAATTCACATTTTTGTCTTACAGCTTCGTCAACTACAGTTTCAATAGCATCGTGTGCGATCAAAACTCGTTGAACGGTTTGTTTTTTGCTGCCGACCAATAGGCCTACGTTATCAAAATCTTCAGCGTAAGCCAAGGGAGCCCACTTTTCCAAACTGGCGGTAATTTCATGTACTGTCATCGTGTTCCAAAGATAAAAGTTCTACTTTTGTTTTTATGGCTTTATGGAGAAAAGCACTGTTTCCCATTCAAATACTGTTTCGCACAGCTGTCTTACTGCGCAAAACAATATACAAAAGCTCTTTGTATAAACGATACAGCGCTTCCGTTCCCGTTCTTGTTGTTGGCAACTTAGCTTCAGGCGGTACAGGAAAAACGCCCATGGTAGATTATATTTTTACTCATTTTTCGAAGCAGTATGTTCTTGGAATGCTAAGCCGCGGGTATGGACGGCAAACCAAAGGATACCGACATGTTAGTAAGCACAGCCGAGCAAATGAGGTTGGTGATGAGCCCTTGATGCTGGCACAAAAACATGCCAATGTAGTTGTTTCTGTTTGCGAAAGGCGACCGGAAGGCTTACAGAAAATGCAAAGTGATTTTCCCAATATTCAGGCTTTTGTCCTTGATGATGCTTTACAGCATTTACCGTTGTTACCTTCTTTTCGCATTGTACTTACTACTTTTCAAAAGCCTTGGTTTTCAGATGCCGTACTTCCCGTAGGGGATTTGCGCGAGCCAGCTACGGCGAGTCGTGATGCTGATGTTGTGGTGGTTACCAAATGCCCATCGGACTTGGACCCAGCTACCAAAGAAGCTTTTCACACCAAACTGGGGATTCACAGCAAACAACAGCTTTATTTTACTACTTTGGAATACGACACCCATGTTCGTGGTGCAGCCGACCGACCTTTAGCGGAATTTATTCAAGCCCCATTTGTGTTGCTGACCGGTATTGCCAATCCAGCTACGCTTGTGAGCTTTTTGGAGGACAAAGGCGCAACTTTTGCTCACAAGTCTTTTGCGGATCACCATCGTTTTTCCAAGGCAGAAATAGATGCTTTGCGTGCGCTAAATCAACCCATTTTGACGACCGAAAAAGATGCGGTACGCCTTGCACCCTATAAATTAATAAACCTCTACACCCTTGGCGTTCGGGTTCGGTTTTTGGGGGATAAGGACAATTTTTTAGCAACAGTAAAAACTGCTCTAGAAGGAAAAAATTAGGCGATATGCTTATGCGCTTTGTAGGAAGAGCGTACCAACGCACCACTTTCTACATGACGGAAGCCCATTTCCTTGCCCAAGACCTCGTACTTTTTAAACTGTTCGGGCGTGATAAAGTCCGCCACAGGCAGGTGTTTTTTGGAAGGTTGTAAATATTGCCCAAGTGTAATAATGTCCACTTTCGCTTGGCGTAAGTCCTCCATAGATTCGATGACTTCGGCTTCAGTTTCACCAAGCCCAAGCATCAAACCAGATTTGGTTCTATTTACTCCTTGTTCTTTCAGGTAGTTGAGCGCCTCTAGGCTACGGTCGTATTTTGCTTGAATACGCACTTCTCGAGTTAATCGTCTTACGGTTTCCATGTTGTGTGAAACTACTTCTGGAGCAACAGTAACTATGCTGTCCAGCAAGTCCTCACGTCCTTGAAAGTCAGGAATCAAGGTTTCTAGGGTTGTGTTTGGATTCATTCGCCGTATGGCTTGAACCGTTTCAGTCCAGATGATGGTACCTTGGTCGGGTAAATCGTCACGGTCTACAGACGTGATGACTGCGTGCTTAATGCCCATAATTTTGATGGAACGTGCCACTTTTTCGGGCTCGGCCCAATCAACCGTATCCGGACGACCTGTTTGTACCCCACAAAAACCACACGAACGGGTACAAATATTTCCCAAAATCATAAAAGTTGCCGTTCCTTCACCCCAGCACTCACCCATATTTGGGCAACTCCCCGATGTACAGATTGTGTGCAGTTCATATTTGTCTACCAATCCACGAAGTTCGGTGTATTTCTTTCCTGTTGGAAGTTTTACACGGAGCCACTTTGGTTTAGGTGCTCGTTGCGTAGCAGTTGCGGTAGTTACTTCAGGCATCTCTCAATTTTTTGACAAATTTACGAAACATAAAATCCTTAAAAAAGTATGGAGACATACAGCCCGCTAAATCCAATTAGAAACAGTATGCCTAAACCGCTTAGTACTTGAAGCCATAACTTGGGTCGATGCACCTTAGGCATGTGCTTACCCGTAACAAGACGAAGGTTGGCTGCTGCGTAGAAAGGTGCCGTTACAAAGGAAAGTATGGTGGCAATTTTCACAAACAATCCCATTTCGGCAGCTAGTACTAAAAAAATAAAACAGGTTCCTAGAGTCAAGACGATCAACCAAGTGTGTTGTTTAGTGCCAAAGTTAACATCCAATAATTTGGAGGTATGCGCCATCACTCTTGGCGATGCATCTAGGGTTGTGATGGTGGTGCTAAGCATGGTGGCTAACGCAGCGATGCCAATAACAACAAACCAACCGCTACCCATAAGGCTGGTATACAGGCCAATCAATTCCCCTGCAAAGGTTGCTCCATTTGGAGATAAAGCGGCTCCAGATTGATGCAATACGGTAGCTCCCAAGACAATAAAGCAAATACCCAGAAGAAGCGTGACCAAATACCCTGTATTAAAATCAAAAAGGGAACTTTTGATCGAAGTCTTGGGGTCTATTTTTTTCTTTTCAATTGCCCAGAGAGAATGCCATACAGAAATATCCATGGGACCAGGCATCCAGCCCATAAAAGCGATTAAAAAAATCCATTCGGTTTTGTCTACTGGAAGCACTTGAGTCCAGCTAAGATCTGGTTTTTGCACAAAAGCAAATCCTACTGCCAGTACAGTACTGACGCTCAAAAGTAGAACAACAATCTTCATGACTTTGTCGAGCCAACTGTATTTTCCTCGCCACAAAACGGCAAAGCAGAGTACGGCTACCAGCACTGAAATCCAAGAGGATGAGCTGATGTTTAATAGGCGCGCTACAATTCCCGCAGTAACAGAAGTTACCGCAGCTTGGATAGTAAACATGGTGCCTATATTTAAGATGTAATAAGCTACAAGAACTCCTTTGCCCAAACGTTTGTAGCCCTCCAACAGACTTTCGCCTGTGGCTAAGGCATAGCGCGGACCAAACTGAAAAAAGGGATATTTAATTAGATTTATGAGCACTAATGCCCATAGTAGACCAAAGCCAAAATCGGCACCAGCTCGCGTAGACTGAACCAAGTGAGACACTCCTATGGCAGCTCCGGCAAAGAGCAAGCCTGGACCGAGTTTTTTAAATGTTTGAATCACCATTATTTATTTGCCAATACTTCTGCAAGTAGCTTGCGCGCACGCATCAGTTTTACTTTCACTGTACTTTGACTGCTGTTCAGTTTTTTGGCCATTTGTTTAATGCTTAATTCGTGTAAATACTTAAGCTGAATGACTTCTTTGTAATGTGGTTTTAGTGTTTTGATATCGTCAAGTAGTGTTTCTAATCGCTGCTTGCGAATAAGGTCATCTTCAGGATCTGGAGCGCTATCGGCAATGTGCTGCGCTTCTTCTTGGCTAAATTCGGTAGTTGTGGTTACTATTGCATTCTTACGAATCTGATCGATATGAAGGTTTTTGGCAATTGTTGTAAGCCATGTTTTAAAGCCAAAATGGGGATTGTAGGAATCAATTTTTTCAAAGGCTTTTCCAAAGCAACGTATGGTCAGATCTTCAGCTTCATTTTCATTTTGGGTGCGTTGGAGCATAAAGCCATAGACGTCGTTCCAAAAAAGCTCAAGCAAGTGGCGGAACGCATGTTGATCACCTCTTTGGGCGCATTCGATTTTTTCGGCAAGTGCAGCTGGCTCAGCCACAACGATTAATTATGCTCTGGTTTGGGTAGGTCACAATCTGTTTGTTGACTGGGTAGTTTGCCACAAAGGCTACACGCCTCGCCTTCTTTGTTTAAAAACGGACTTTGGCTGGCGCAAGTCCCTGCAAATTCGCCGTCTTTCTTGGCCCAAATTTTAATGGCAATTCCCGCAAACGCAAGCCCGATAAGTACGAATGTTACAATAAAGAGTTCCATGGGATAAAAGTAACTAAATTTTAGTTGATAAGGTTTACCTCGGGCTCTAACTCAATACCAAAGGCGCTGTGCACCTGCTTCATAACTTCTTGTGCATGCGACCACAGTTCTTTCCCCGAGGCACCGCCGTGATTGACAAGGACGAGTGCTTGTTTGGCATGCATGCCCACTTTTCCAGAAATCTTCCCTTTAAATCCAGCTTGTTCAATCAACCAGCCTGCCGGTATTTTGCTAAAATTTTCGTCTATGGTGTAGCTGGGCATTTCTGGGTACTCAAGCATTAAATTTTGAAGTTTTTTGGTCTTGACTATCGGGTTTTTGAAAAAGCTCCCTGCATTTCCCAGTTTTTCTGGGTCAGGAAGTTTACTTCTACGGATGCGTGTTACAGCTCGCGCAACATCAGCAATGGTAGGTTGCTCTACCTTCTGCTGCGCAAGTGTGTCTTGAAGCGCACCATAAGCCAAGTGCAGCTCGTGATTTTTTTTGGTAAGCGCCAAGCGTATCGTTGTGATGACATACCGGTCTTTGAGCTCATTTTTAAATACGGAATCTCTGTAGCCAAAGGCACAGTCTTGAGCGGTAAATATTTTAGATGCCCCATCCAATCTCCCAATTCCAATTGCATTGTGAAAGACATCGCGAAGTTCAACGCCATAAGCACCGATGTTTTGAATGGGAGCCGCACCTACCAATCCAGGGATAAGGCTCAGGTTTTCAATTCCACCCAGATTGTTGGCAACACACCACATGACAAGATCATGCCAGACTACCCCTGCACCAACAGAGACTATAGCGATATGGTCATCTTCTTCAATTACGCGAATGCCCGAAATAGAAACTTTTATGACAGGTTTTGACAGCTGATCTAAAAACAACACATTGCTTCCTCCGCCAAGAATAAAGGCATCGTTAAAACGCATGTCTTTTAAAACCGCTTGTAATTCTAGACTGGTTTTTACTTCGGCAAATAAAGGTGTACGAACAGTAACACCAAAGGTATTGTATGCTTTTAGCGATACATCCTTTTGCACCCTCATATTGTCTTGTTTGGGTATTTTTCGAGAGCTAACCTCAGTAAATCCAGGGCACGCACAAGTTTTTTTGACTCTAGAACAAATGCGATTCGAATCATGTCCTTTCCTGTTTTATCTCCTGAGAAAAAACCATTTGCAGGTGCCACCATTAAGGTTTCGTTGTCGACTGAAAAGGATTCGAGCATCCATTTTGCAAAATGATCACTATCTGTAATGGGCAAGCGTGCCAAACAGTAAAAAGCTCCTTTAGGAACGGCAACTTCAACTCCAGGAATTGCTTGTAGACTTTTGATTGCCGTTGTTCTTCTTTGTGTATACTCCCGAACCGATTCGGTGAGGTAAGCGGAAGGCTCATCAATGGCTGCTTCGCAGGCATGCAGGGCAATGGTTGGCGGGCAAAGTCTAGATTGGGCAAACTTTAGTGCCGCAGCAACCACTTCTTTGTTTTTGGTAACCAGACAACCAATACGCGCACCACACATGCTGTATCGCTTTGACATCGAGTCTATCAAAATGGCGTGTTGTGCCAAGCCTTCAAATTCAAGTACGGAGGTATGTGTTTCTCCATCATACAAAAACTCCCGATAAACTTCATCCACAATAAAAAAGATATCGTGTTTTATAGCCAATTCTGCTAGCGCTTTTAACTCTTCTTTTTTGTACACATAACCCGAAGGATTATTTGGGTTACAAATAAATAAAGCTCGGGTTTTAGGGTTAATTGCCGCTTCAATGTCATCAATTTCTGGTAGCGCAAACTGTGTTTCAAATGCTGATGGAACTCCAATAACTTTCACTCCACAAGCAGCGGCAAAAGTCTCGTAATTGGCATAAAATGGTTCTGGAATAATCAGCTCATCTCCTTCATTGGTAATGCAGTCAAGCGCCATGATAATGGCTTCACTGGCGCCGGTAGTTACCAATATATCTTCTGGGCTGATGTCAATGTTGTGTTTTTTGTAGTAAGTAGTAAGCTTCATGCGAAACGACTTAGTGCCTTCCGATGGGCCATAGGCAATCACTTTTTCTTCGTAGGTGCGCAATGCCGTTAATGCACTCTTTGGACTCGGGAGATCTGGTTGCCCTATGTTTAGGTGGTAAATGTGGACTCCTCGTTCGTTGGCTAGCGTAGCTTGATGTGCAAGCTTTCTAATAGGTGATGTGGGCAGGTTTGCTCCTTTTCGAGAAATTTTAGGCATGCCAATAGTTTGCATGCAAAGATGCAAAAAAATGCGCCTGACTTAACAGCTTATTTTTCTGTTGTATCCTCTTTTTTTGGAGGTTCGACTACTTCGCCTTTTATTTTTAAGGCAATCATGGGGTTTGACGCATTAGATGCGACAGTGATTGTTTTTCGAATGGGTCCGACACGTTCTGTGTCGTATTTCACCTCTATTACATCAGATGCACCTGGTGCAATGGCGGTTTCGGGTTTCTTTGGAATGGTACATCCACAAGAAGAACGTACCTGTGTTATCTCTAGTGCTGCTGTCCCAGTGTTGGTGAATCTAAATTGACGAACTCCATCGTCTCCTTTATTGATTGTTCCGTAATCAATAGTCAACGAATCAAAAGTAATGGTCGACATATCCTGAGCAAATGCCACAAGCCCTAAGCTAAAAACGGTTACTAATAATAAAAACTTCTTCATCATTTAAGAATTTGGTTTTACTAAAGTACACAATCTAACCTAGTAGACAAAATTATCGCTTTCATGTTCAGCACTCTATGCCTACATTTGCAGAGATAAAAAAACACTTCATGTCAATACCATCTAAGTTTACACCCAAAACTGTTGAGCAGAAATGGTATGACTATTGGACGAAAAACAATTATTTTCAATCCCGTCCAGATGATCGCAAACCTTATACCATTGTAATCCCACCCCCCAATGTCACTGGTGTATTACATATGGGTCATTTGATGAATAATACCCTTCAGGATGTACTTATTCGACGTGCTCGTATGTGCGGCTACAATGCTTGTTGGGTTCCTGGAACAGATCACGCCTCAATAGCCACCGAGGCTAAAGTAGTACACAAGCTTAAAAACCAAGGAATTAACAAAGCGGATATTGGACGAGAAGCGTTTATGGAGCACGCTTGGGAGTGGACGCATGAGCACGGGGGTATCATTCTGGACCAACTAAAAAAGCTCGGCTGCTCGTGTGACTGGGAACGTACGAAGTTTACACTAGACGACGATATGAGTGCTTCGGTCATTCAAGTTTTTGTTGATTTGTACGCACAGGGACTTATTTATCGCGGATTCCGAATGGTAAACTGGGATCCTGTCGCACAGACCACGCTTTCTGACGAGGAGGTTATCCACGAAGAACACCGCGGTAAACTTTATCATATAGCTTATGCAATTGAGGGAAGTGATCAACAGGTAGTTATTGCGACTACTCGCCCCGAAACACTTTTTGGTGATACAGCTGTAGCGATTCATCCTGATGACGAGCGCCATAAGGAACTACATGGAAAAAAGGCAATAGTACCTATCGTCAATAGGGCAGTGCCCATTATCCAAGATGAATATGTAAGCTTGGAATTGGGAACGGGTTGCCTTAAGGTGACTCCAGCTCATGACGAAAACGATAAGGAATTGGGCGATACACACCAATTGGCGTTTATCGATATTTTCAATCCCGACGGAACGCTTAACAGTCAAGGGTTGCACTATCAAGGAAAAGATCGTTTTGATGTGCGTAAAGCAGTTGTGAAAGAGTTAGAAGCTGCTGGAAAACTAGTCAAAATCGACGATCATGTTCACAAAGTTGGTACTTCAGAACGTACCAAGGCTGTAGTCGAACCAAGACTTTCTGATCAATGGTTCTTAAAAATGGAGGACTTAGCCAAGCCTGCCATTGAAGCAGTTGAACAAGGTGACGTTCATTTGGTACCGAATAAATTCATCAATACCTACCGTCACTGGATGAACAATATTCGAGACTGGAACATATCAAGACAATTGTGGTGGGGGCATCAAATTCCTGCCTATTACTATGGCGAAAACAACGAAAAAGTAGTTGTGGCTCCTTCAAAGGAAGAGGCGCTCAAAAAAGCGATTGCTGATTCTGGAGATGCCACCCTAACACTGGAGCACTTAACCCAAGACGAAGATGTTTTAGACACTTGGTTTTCGTCGTGGTTGTGGCCTATTTCTGTATTTGACGGAGTCAATAATCCCGACAATGAAGAGATCAACTACTACTATCCCACTCAGGAATTGGTAACAGGTCCAGATATTTTGTTTTTTTGGGTAGCACGAATGATCATGTCTGGATATGCACTTCGTGATGAAAAGCCTTTTTCGCACGTATACCTGACAGGTTTGGTGCGGGATGCCCAAGGCCGTAAAATGTCAAAACAACTGGGCAATTCACCGGATGCAATTAAGTTAATGGAAACCTATGGAGCGGATGGCGTACGTGTAGGCTTATTGCTTAGTGCCGCGGCTGGAAATGATTTATTATTTGACGAAAATCTTTGCCAGCAAGGAAAAAACTTTGCCAACAAAATATGGAATGCCTTTCGCCTGGTACAAAGCTGGACAGTTGACGAACAACTTTCGGCCTGCCCAACAGCCGCAGTTGGCTTGGCGTGGTATAGAGCAAAATTTCAGCACACCCTGGCTCATATAGATGACCACTTTGCTAAATACAGAATTTCTGATGCGTTGATGGCTACATACAAGCTTATTTGGGATGATTTTTGTTCGTGGCTTTTAGAAGTTGTCAAACCGGCTTATGGTGCAAGTATAGACAAAGATACTTATGACCAGGTATGCACTTTATTTGAAGACAATCTGCGTTTGTTGCATCCATTTATGCCCTTTTTGTCTGAGGAGCTATGGCATGCCTTTGCTTCACGTTCAACAGAGGAGGCACTGATTATTTCAGACTGGCCAGAACAACAATCTTATGACCAAGACTTACTGACCAGCTTTGCGCATACAGCCGAGTTGATTACCCAATTGAGGAGCTTGCGGAAAAATCAGAATATCTCTTTCAAAGAAGCTATTCAAGTGCTGCAAACCAAAGAAGATAAGGTTTCGTTAAAACCCTTGGTGTTGAAACTCGCGCATGTTGAAAGTTGGAGTGAAGTTGCTCAAGCACCAGCGCAAGCCCTGTCTTTTCGTGTGAACAAGCAAGAGTATTTTGTTCCTGTTGCCGCTTCTAATCTAGAGGAAGAGCGAGCAAAAATGGAAGAGGAATTGTCTTACCTAGAAGGTTTCCTCAAATCTGTAGAGAAAAAGCTAGCCAATGAACGCTTTGTATCCAATGCTCCTCAGCAGGTGGTTGCTATGGAACAAAAGAAAGCAGATGACGCCCGCACGAAGATAAACGCACTCAGAAAGCGACTGTCCTAGATTAGTTAGCGAATTTCTCGGCGATTAAGTCGATGCCACCTTTTACTTTTTGACCTTCGGCTACCAGTATATCGGTACCAATGGGTAAAAATACATCCACTCTCGATCCGAATTTTATAAAGCCTGCATCAGTGCCTTGAATAGCTTTATCTCCAACCTTAGCGTAATTGACAATCCGGCGTGCCACTGCACCAGCAATTTGTCGATATAAGACTTCCCCGAATTTTGGGTTTTTTACTACGATTGTAGTTCGTTCGTTTAGTGTAGAAGATTTTGGATGCCATGCCACAAGGTATTTTCCTGGATGATATTTACTAAACACAACCTCACCAGTTACCGGGTATCGCGTGACGTGTACATTTAGAGGCGACATAAAAATGGAAACTTGCAGTCTTGGTCCATTGAAATATTCGGGCTCATGTACTTCTTTGACAATAACCACCTTGCCATCAACTGGCGAAACAACTGCTGCTGAGTACATCAGTGGGGGTCGCGACGGGTTTCGAAAAAATTGCAAGACCAAAACCAATACGACGAGTAAACTTATTTGAAGTAGATTCTTAAGCCACTTTAGTGCAACAAAATGATCGACGACAAGCGCAGTAATGACAACCAGCGCAAAGCTGATGATGATGATGGTAAAACCTTCTTTATGAAACATAGGATAATAAATAGAGTGTGCCCAAAAATACGGGTATTGCAAATAAGGTGCTATCAATCCGATCGTAAATACCTCCGTGTCCAGGTAAAATACGGCCACTGTCTTTTACGCCACAAATACGTTTGATTTTGGACTGAATCAAATCTCCGATGCTTGCTGCCAGTGAAGTAACCAAAGCAAGGATAAACAGCTGGAAATTATGGATTTGTGTTAGGTAGCTACCGATGACTACAGCTGTCCCACTCGAAAGCAGGATTCCGCCTATAAAACCTTCAAAAGTTTTATTTGGAGATATTGACTTGGCTAATGGTGTTTTGCCCAATAAAGATCCGATGAGAAAAGCAGCGGAATCGTTAAGCCAAATCACACAAAAAAACAAAGCGATTAGCGCAGCGTGCTGTTGAGCAAAAAACGCAAGTAAAAACATGGGAACTGCGAGTTGAATTACACCCAAAAAGTAAACCTTTCCCAAGGTTAGCCTACTTTTCTTTTTTTGCCAAAAAGAAGCTAGAAGTAAAAAATTGCCCAGCAAACTAGCAATAAATACACTGGTTGTTATTTGAGGATATTGTTTTGCGGCATAGAAAAGAATAACAAATACTACATAAGTTAGAGGTATTTTTTTTGCACTTATATTTTGTAATTCCCAAATGGCTATAGTTGTCATAAGCAAGATTACGACAGCGAAAAAAGTAGCATTTATGAAGAGACTGCCTAGAAGAAGGGTAACGTAGAAAAAGGAGGTAAAAGCGCGAAGAAAGAAGTTCATCAGAAGTCCTCTTGTAACAACAAGTATACCTCTTTTGGTCCACTTCCATAGTTCAAATAATTATCATCGGCATCTACTTCCGTTTTGAATTGTTTAATGGAGGTAATATTCAAGGGGATATGGTCTGCATAGCGATGCTTGATATTTTTGAGTGCATCAGAAACGGTCTTGGAAAACTGCCTAGTACCGGCATGGATGATAAGTGTTTCGGGTAAGTCTGTAAGTTTATTGGTTCCTAGTTGTCG
Organism: Flavobacteriaceae bacterium; assembly: GCA_024638225.1. GTDB lineage: Bacteria > Bacteroidota > Bacteroidia > Flavobacteriales > Flavobacteriaceae > UBA7446. The sequence goes on along the minus strand of JAHEKR010000005.1, from coordinate 3,367 downwards.
CTCACAAACGACAATACTTCCGTCGTAGGAAACCAAGGACTCACAACTGCACAACATGATTTTTGCGTTGAGATTTGTTTTGGTAAGTACGATTCCTGTGTCTAGCTTCTCAGCAAGGGAAGGGTCTAAACACAACAATTCACGTACTTCAGAGGGATACTCGTTTATAATGGCATGAAAGCCCTCCTTTGCTTGATCTAAATGTTCACAGTAAATAAACTTCCCACCAAGCTTCGTGAATTTTTTAGCAAAGTCGTTTTCAATGGGTGTTTCTTCGGTAGGCATATGGGGTCCGCGTTCAGGAGTTTGCTCCTCCTCCGGACTTGTTTTTTTACCAAAAAGAGCGGACCAAAATTTACTCACGGGTTTGACTTGTTACACAAAGGTAACAAATCACAAATTAGTTTTCTTGCTTTGGTTTTCTTGATGCTTCTTTTTTGGCTTTAGTTGTCTTGGTTTTAGGGGGAGTGTCTTTGGACTTGACTTCTTCAGTTGGTTTGTCAAAAGGACGTTTGCCGAAAATTCGCTCCAGATCATCTTTAAAAATAACCTCTTTCTCTAACAGATGTTCCGCTAGTTCGGTAAGTTTATTTTTGTGCTTTTTCATTAGCTGTACTGCGCGCTGGTATTCCTGCTCTACGATTGAGGAAATCTCAGTATCGATGAGTTTGGCGGTTTCTTCAGAATAGGGTTTGGTGAAACCATATTCCCCTTCATCTGCTTTGTAATAGGTGATGTTCCCAATTTTATTGTTTAGTCCATAGATAGTAACCATGGCACGTGCTTGTTGGGTGACTTTTACAAGGTCGCTTAATGCTCCTGTCGATATTTTATTGAAAATAATATCCTCTGCAGCTCGACCTCCAAGGGTGGCGCACATTTCATCAAGCATTTGCTCTGTACGTACAATTTGTCGCTCTTCAGGTAAATACCAGGCTGCGCCAAGTGACTGTCCTCTAGGCACTATAGTTACCTTGACCAAAGGAGCTGCGTGTTCTAACATCCAGCTTACGGTAGCATGCCCAGCCTCGTGGAAGGCGATGGTTCTTTTTTCTTCAGGAGTAATGATTTTACTCTTCTTCTCTAGACCACCAACAATACGGTCAACGGCATCGAGGAAGTCTTGCCTCCCAACTCTTTTTTTGTTTTTTCGCGCTGCAATAAGCGCAGATTCGTTACAAACATTAGCGATGTCAGCTCCCGAAAAACCTGGTGTCTGTTTGGCAAGAAAATCTGTATCCAATTTTGGATCTGATTTGATGGGTTTTAAGTGTACCTTGAAAATTTCCTTTCGCTCGCGTAGGTCTGGCAGGTCTACATAGATTTGCCGATCAAATCGTCCGGCCCGCATCAAGGCTTTATCCAAAACATCTGCTCGGTTTGTAGCTGCAATTACAATAACATTGGTATTGGTTCCAAACCCGTCCATTTCTGTCAGTAATTGATTGAGTGTATTTTCGCGCTCATCGTTAGAACCAGTAATGTTATTTTTTCCACGTGCGCGCCCTATTGCATCAATTTCATCAATAAAAATAATGGCTGGAGACTTTTCTTTTGCTTGTTTAAACAAATCGCGAACACGCGATGCCCCAACCCCGACAAACATCTCGACAAAATCAGAGCCTGAAAGAGAGAAAAAAGGCACTTTTGCCTCCCCAGCAACAGCTTTGGCGAGTAGGGTTTTACCCGTTCCTGGAGGCCCCACAAGTAAGGCGCCTTTCGGAATTTTACCTCCTAGTACAGTGTATTTGGTTGGGTTTTTTAAAAAATCGACTATTTCTTGAACTTCTTCTTTGGCTCCTTCGAGTCCAGCAACGTCCTTGAACGTAACCTTAACATCTGTTTTTTCGTCAAACAATTTAGCTTTTGACTTGCCAATATTAAAAATTTGCGCCCCTCCGCCACCGGCTCCTCCGCCAGACATACGGCGCATGATGAATAACCACACAGCAATAATGAGGATTAGCGGTAAAAATCCGACCAATACATCAAGCCAACGACTTTCCACAGTTTTAAAATCGTAAACAAAAGCCACACCCTTGCTTTTCGCAGCTTCAAGCTTGTTCTGAAATAATTCAAGGTTGCCCACTTCAAATTGATAGTGCGGACCTTTATCATTTGTTCTGCCGAGTATATCCGTACTTTTTGCTTGCTTGTGCTTTGTTTCTGAAAGTGCAGTTTCGGTTAGTGTTACCTGTGCCGTTTTTTTGTTGATAATGGTGACAGAACTAACTTCGCCATCGTTTAAATAGCGCTCAAAAGTCGAAATGTTAATATTTTGGTTGTCGCCCAAATTATCGCCACTTCCAAAGAAGGACATACCGATTAAAAATAAAGCAATTGACCCGTATAGCCAATAAGGATTTAGCGCTGGTTTTTTGGGTTGTTTTTTTTCGTTCTTAGACATAGCTAGTATTTAGATTCAACAAGGGTTTGCTTGGCATCTCCCCACAAAGATTCGATATCGTAATGCGAGCGCGTTTGCTTTTGAAATATATGAACTACAATATCTACAAAATCCATAAGAATCCATTCGCCAGTATCCATACCTTCAATGTGCCATGGTTTTTCATGCACGGCTTTGCTAACTATTTTTTGTACAGAATTAGAAATTGCACGCACTTGGGTGTTGGATCCACCCGAACAAACCACAAAATACTGGCATACGTTATTGTCTATTTCTCGTAAGTCCAAAATATTTATATCTTCCCCTTTGACTTCTTCAACACCAGCTAAGATGTGTGTGAGTAGGGTGTCGGTATTCGTTTTCTTTGTCATGCAATTCTTCTGCCTGTAAAAGTAGTTGATATTTGTGTAACTCCTTTACAAAACACGTAGTTTTGTTTATGCTAATTATCAAACTTAGTGCCATTGCGTCAACCAACAGTTTTTTAAAAGACTGGGTACAGCAAACCAAGGACTATACTCAAGTGGCGGTTTGGGCAGAACACCAAACCAATGGTCGGGGAAGAAGGAACACAAAATGGCAAACCGTTAAGGGGTTAAACCTGACGGGATCGATTTATATATCCGCATCCATACTGCAAGAGACCGATGTCTTTGCCCTTAACAAACGCGCTTGTGTGGCGGTGTATAAACTCTTAAATGACCATCAAATACCAAAATTAAGCATCAAATGGCCAAACGACATTTTGTCAGGAAATAAAAAACTCGGTGGTATTTTGGTAGAGCCCATCATGCGCGGGAGTACGCTGACAGGAATCATTATTGGTTGTGGTATTAACGTCAACCAGCACAAATTCCCCAATTTACCTTGTGCTACGTCCATGGCAATCTGTACCGATAAAGAGTTTTCCATAGAGCAGATGTTTGAAACCCTAGCCAATAAGATCAAAACGGAACTTAC
>JAHEKR010000020.1:7607-8959 GCA_024638225.1 Flavobacteriaceae bacterium | reverse complement strand
AATCAGTTTTCTAAGTTTACAAAATCACTGATGATTGAATTTATGCGCTCGCATTATTACGATCCGTATTTGGCGCAATTAATAACGCCCAAAAAAGAGTTTAAAGTAAAATTGAAGGAAAAAGACAAAGAGTTTGTCTTTGATGAAACTTCCGCAGATTTGAATAAGTTTGACAAACTTATCGATGAGCTTGAGCCTGGAGATTTTCACTTACCTGTTTTAATAAAAAAATACATCAAGCAAAACGCACGTGTTGTTTCGTTTAATGTAGATCCACTTTTTAACAATGCAATTGACGGTTTGATGTATATCAAGATAAAAGACATTCCATCAGCTACCGTACAACCTGTATTGGAAGAATTTCAGGCCTCTTTTGCTAGCGACGCTTAGCCTAAGTGTTGCTTGATAAATGCCTTGCAGTAGGCCTTTATTTCATCTCTAGTGGCTTTAAATGCAGCATGGACCGCATGCTTATCGTCTGAATTTATCTTGGAAGGATCAGAAAAATTATGATGCCAGCGTTGTGCTCCCTTACTTGGAATGTAGGGGCAATTTTCCTTAGCGTGATCGCATACAGTAATGATATGATCAAAAGGAATGGCCGCATATTCATCGACGTGATTAGAGGTGTGTTTGCTGATATCAATGCCTGCTTCTTTCATTATACTTACGGCTCCCTTATTAAGCCCGTGCGTTTCGATACCTGCACTGTAGACATTTACTTTAGTACCTCCAAAATGTTCCATAAATCCATGAGCCATTTGACTGCGGCATGAATTTCCTGTGCAAAGAATTAGGATATTTTTCATCTATGCGAAATAATTAAAAATATGATTTACAAAAGTGTTTTTTATGTTAAGTTTCCATAAATAAACCGCTATCGTGTAGGTCTTTTATCTTGGATACAAGAACCTGACTTAAGCGTTTATGGCTTTGTAAGGTCCATCCTGCCACATGGGGTGAGAGCAGTACGTTGTCCTGCTTTTTTAAAAATGTCCATTCTGGAGAATTTTGCACATTTAGATCATGAGCAGAAGATTCTACATCGAGAACATCGAGACAGGCGCCAAGGACTTTTTGCTTTTTAAGACCGGTTATCAAATCTTTTGTGACTACTTGGTTTCCCCGAGCGGTATTGATAAGCCAAAACGGTTTTTTCATTTTATCAATAAAAGCTGTGTTTACATAACTGTACGTATTCTTGTCAAGGGGTAAGTGGATGCTGATAACATCTGCTTGCTGTGTCAAATCATCCAAAGTGATTTGGGTTGCAAATGAGTCGCTCAAATTACTTTTTATGTCATGGCAGTAAACGCTGACATCAAATCCAGAAAGTTTTTTGGCAAATTCCT
>JAHEKR010000020.1:0-7597 GCA_024638225.1 Flavobacteriaceae bacterium | reverse complement strand
TCCAATAATCCCAATGGTTTTTCCCGCTAGTTCTTCGCCTCTGTTTTCTTCCCGTTGCCAAATACCCGATTTGACCTCTTGGTTTGCCTTAGGCAGCTTATTGAGAAGGCTCAAGAGCATACCTAAGGCGTGTTCACCAACGGCAGGACTGTTTCCCTCGGGAGCTGATAGAACACGAACCCCTAGTTCGGCTGCAGCTGCGACGTCTATATTTTCTAAGCCTGAACCGACACGAGCAACGAACTTTAATTTTTTTGCACGTGCCAAAAAAGTTTTATCAATAGGGAAGCGACTGCGCAAGACAATTCCGTGGTAGTCCCCGATGATTTGTTCAATTTCTTCTTTGGTACTGGAGGTATTGTGCACATTTTCCATTCCTAGGGCAGCAAGACCGTCCACTAGACTGTGGTGATTAGTATCTAGATGAAGTACCCGAATCATCTTAAAAACCTAGTAGAATCTTAGCGATATAAAAAAACAGAAAGATGCCAAAGATATCATTACTTGTGGTGATAAAGGGCCCCGTTGCAATGGCTGGGTCTATGCCCCTTTTGTCAAGTACGATGGGAACAAAAGTTCCAACGAGTGCAGATACTACAATAACACATAGCATAGAAAGGGCAATAGTTATACTTAAAATAGTTTCTAAACCAGAAAAATGACCAAAAACTAACAGTAATGCACCCAAAGCAATTCCGTTAATTAGACTTAGCCCTACTTCTTTGATAAGCCTGCTTAGAAGACTTCCTTTTACAACATCGTTGGCCAAACCTTGTACAATAATGGCTGATGATTGAACACCAACATTTCCGGCCATCGCAGCGATAAGTGGTGTAAAGAAGAATAGGGTTTTATAGGAAGGATGACGCATCACCTCTTCAAATCCTTCAAGAATGAATACACTGCCAAGCCCACCAATAAGCCCTAGAATAAGCCATGGCAGCCGTGCTCTTGTTAACTCAATGATGGTATCATCCGCTTCCACATCCGAAGCAATACCCGCTGCCAATTGGTAGTCTTTGTCTGCCTCGTCTTTAATGTAATCTACGATGTCATCAATGGTGATTCTTCCAAGAAGCATTTTGTTGTCGTCAACCACTGGTATAGCCTCCAAGTCGTATTTGGCCATTAGTTTAGCTACATCGGCTGCACTGTCATGCACGTTTACGTAATCTACTTTTGGTATAGATACTGATTTTACTTTCGCAGTTTCTTTGGCTGTAAGCAAATCTTTGAGCGATAGACGTCCAATCAACGTTTTGTCGGCATCAACAACATAAATAGAATGAACTCGTGTTACTTCACTGGCTTGCTTACGCATTTCACGTACACATTGGGTTACCGTCCAGTTTTCATTAACACGGACCAATTCTTTTGCCATAAGTCCACCCGCAGAGTCTTCGTCATAGGTCAATAACTCTTGAATGTCTTGAGCGCGCTCTGCATCTTCAATTTCAGCAATAACTTCTGCTTGACGCTCTTGAGGGAGTTCTGCAATTAAGTCTGCCGCATCATCTGTATCTAATTCTTCTACCTCCCCAGCAATTTCTTTATCGGAAAGGAGTTCTAATATTTTTTCACGGATATCCTCATCAACTTCAGTCAGTACATCTGAGGTTTTTTCCGAATCGAGTAGCTTGATGAGGTATACGCCTTCTTCAACACTCAACTCGTCTATGATTTCGGCAAGGTCTGCGTAGTGGTATTCTTGGGTACGTTTTTTTAGTGCGCTTTTGTTCTGCTGCTCAATGTCACTTCTGATAAGTGCTAAAAGTTCATCATTGAGTTGGAAAGGAGTCATCAGCTATTTTTTGTGTCAACTGTACAAAATCCGAAACGCTAAGTCGCTCTGGACGCTCATCAAAGATACTATCTTCTTTTAAACTAGGCGACAATCCGAATGACTTTAGACTATTGCGCAGGGTTTTTCTACGCTGTTGAAAGGCTGTTTTAACCACCCTAAAAAACAAAGCAGTATCACAGGGAAGCTCCTGTTTTTCTTTTCGTCTAAGCCTAATTACCCCAGAAGCTACCTTGGGCGGCGGATCAAAAACAAATCGAGAAACATTGAACAAGTATTCGGGGGTGTAAAAGGCTTGAGTAAGTACAGATAATATTCCATATGCTTTGCTTCCAGGCTTTTCACATATGCGCTCTGCAACTTCTTTTTGGAACATACCCGCAAATTCGGGTACCAAATGCCGCTGTTCGATTACTCGAAATAATATTTGACTGGAAATATTGTAAGGAAAATTACCAATAATCGCTACTTGGTCATCAAAGTATTCAGTCAAATCCAATTTTAAAAAATCGCCTTCAATAATTCTATTTTCTAGTTCAGAAACATTCGTTTTAAGGTAATCTATAGATTCCGTATCAATCTCAATTACGTGTGTTGAATATGAATGTTGTAACAAATACTGCGTAAGCATGCCCATACCAGGGCCAATTTCTAAAACAGTGCTGTACCCAGTTCCGCTAAGTGTTGCTGCAATATTTTTTGCAATGTTTTGATCGGTCAGAAAGTGCTGTCCCAAGTATTTTTTTGGATGAACACTCATGCGTATGATTTCAAAAACTCCAATTTACTCGCAAAAGCTACCCAGTCTTTAGGAAACAGGCGATAGAGTTTTTGCATCACCAGTGGATGTCCAATCTCTTTAACCCAATTCAGATGTTCGGGCTCAGCACAGTAAAACTGCATGCTAAATGTAGTTCCCTCAACTGGCGCAATACCTTCGATAAACTCAACCCGGAGCAAATCTATTTGTTGCACGTGTTTGGCTACTTCGGGGAGCAGTTCTTTATCTACATAAGTTGCCCATTCTTTTTCAATAGCTGGCTCAACAATAAAAGTAACATTGTAAATCTGCATATCAGTCGATTCGGTCAAAACCTGTATAGGGAATCAATACTTTTGGTATTAGTATTCCATCTTTAGTTTGGTGATTTTCGAGCAATCCGGCAATTATTCGCGGTAGTGCCAGTGAACTTCCATTGAGCGTATGTGCCAGTTGCTTTTTTCCATCAGCTCCTTTAAAACGGAGTTTTAGTCTGTTGGCCTGAAAAGATTCAAAATTTGACACAGAACTAACTTCCAACCAGCGGTTTTGTGCTGTTGAAAACACCTCAAAATCATAGGTCAGTGCAGCGGTAAAACCCAAATCGCCCCCACAAAGGCGAAGTATTCGATAGGGAAGCTCTAATGACGCTAATAGTGAACCGACATGTGTTACCATGGTGTCTAACGCATCGTAAGAACGGTCTGGATGTTCAATGCGTACCACTTCAACCTTGTCGAATTGATGCAATCGATTTAGACCGCGTACATGAGCTCCGTAACTGCCAGCTTCTCTTCGAAAACAAGGCGTGTATGCAGTAAGTTGAATGGGTAATTCGGAGTGGTCAAGTAAGGCATCACGATAAATGTTGGTTACAGGTACTTCTGCAGTGGGGATTAGGTATAAATTATCTTCTGTAACGTGATACATTTGTCCTTCTTTGTCGGGAAGTTGGCCCGTGCCAAGTCCAGAGGCTTCATTGACCATATGGGGGACTTGAACCTCATCGTATCCAGCAGCGGTATTAAAGTCCAAAAAGTAATTGATTAATGCACGCTGGAGTTTGGCGCCTTTTCCTGTGTAAACAGGGAAGCCAGCTCCAGTGATTTTAGCTCCTAACTCAAAGTCAATAAGCTTGTATTTTTTTGCCAATTCCCAATGAGGCAAAGCATCGTCAGTTAGCTTAGGAATGCTTCCTTTTTGGAGGACTTCCTCGTTGTCTTCATCGGAATTTCCAGCTGGAACAGTGGCGTGCGGTATGTTGGGAAGCTGGTACAATAACTCTTGTAATTCATCGGAAGATTGCTGTAATTGAAGTTGAAGTTCTTTCGCACTTGCTTTTAGTTGCGCAGAGGTTTCTTTCTTCTGATTTGCTTCTTCAATGGCCCCTTGCTTAAAAAGATGTCCAATTTCCTTGGCGAGAGTATTGGCTTGGGCAAGTGTTTGATCCAAGGTAGCTTGAGTGGATCTTCGCTTTTCGTCAAGCATCAGTAATTGCTCCAATTGAGGAGCGGAATCCAAGTTGCGTTTCTTTAGGCCTGCTACAACCAAATCAAAATGTTCTCGAACGAACGATGGAATGAGCATAATCGTATTTTTTACAAAGGTAAAGTATTGTAAGCAGTCCGAATAGATTCCTTGTCTTTTTCCAATTGCGCTTTCAATTCGTCTAATGAATCAAATTTTGTTTCGTCCCGTAGACGATCAATAAGGGATACGTCAATAGTCTGTCCATACAAGTCTCCATCCCAGTTGATGACATGAACTTCTATACTTGTATTTTGCCCATTTACTGTTGGGTTGGTTCCTATATTCATCATGCCTAGGTGTTTGGCGCCATGAATACTAACAACTACCGCGTAGACTCCGTTTTTTGGAATGATTTTTTCTGGATTATTGGGGACTAGATTGGCTGTTGGAAAGCCCATGGTTCTCCCTTTCTGATTTCCAAGAACGACCTTGCCCATAAGCTGAAAAGGTCTTCCCAAAAGTTGATGCGCTTTGTTTAGGTCTCCCATCAATAGAGCACGCCTAATTTTGGTAGAACTCACCGAAACATCGTCTATGAGCTTGGCACTGATCTGGTTTACATCGAATCCATATTGCATCCCAAAGCGCTCTAAATCGGCGAAATCAGCTCCTCTGTTTTTTCCAAACCTATGGTTATGCCCAACAATTATATGGGCTACATTTAAGGTATCGACCAAAATTTCCTTTACGTATTCTTCGGCACTGAGTTGGGCAAAAGCCCGTGTGAAGGGATGAACTACGACGTAATCAAGCCCGAGTGTTTCTAAGGTTTGTGCGCGTTCCTCTATTGTTTGGATAAGGGCCATTGGTGCATCGGGCTGAACCACTTTTCTTGGGTGTGGATCAAAAGTGAGTAGGGTGGCGGCAAGGTCTTTTTTTCGCGCCTCTGCAATCAGACTGGCAATAATTTTTTGATGCCCAAGGTGAACACCATCAAATGTGCCTACGGTTACGATGGTCTTTTTTTTGGAAGCAAAGCTATTGCTGTGGTGCATGATATTCATTAGCTCTCGAGTGCATTTCCATTATACTGATTCATGGCAGGCGCAACGCCTTCGCTTACAAAAGCCGAGCATGCGTCCGCTGCTTTATCAATAGCGAGCGGTAGTGCATGTTCTTCGTCTTTGTTCCATGCTTGTAACACAAAGTCAACTTGTTTTCCTCTACCAAAAGCATTGCCAACGCCAAAGCGCAATCGAGCATAGGACGTGGTATTGAGTTGTGCACATATGTCTTTAAGTCCGTTGTGACCTCCTGCAGATCCTTTTTGGCGCATCCGCAAATAACCAAAATCGAGGTGAATATCATCGGTCACAATCAATAGACGTTCCAAGGGTACTTTCTTTTGCTGCATCCAATGCCGTACCGCCTTTCCACTTCTATTCATAAAAGTGCTGGGCTTGAGTAAATAGACAGTTTTGCCTTTTGTTTTGTAACTAGTCACATCACCGAGGCGCACTGTTTCAAATCTTACTTCTTGCTTTTTTGCTATAGAATCTACTACATCAAAACCAATATTGTGCCTGGTCCCAGAGTATTCGGAGCCAATATTGCCTAAACCAACAATCAAAAAGGGTTTCATAGCAGTTGCTTTGTTTTTTGACGATGAAAAAAAGGGAAAACGAAACCTCATCTGAGCGTAAAAATAAAAAAAGCATCTTACTCAAGAGCAAGATGCTTCAATGTATATTTGGAGAAGTGCTATTCTTGAGCTGATTCTTGAGCTGTTCCTTCACCTGCTGGTGCTGCTCCTTCTTCAGTTTCTGCTCCTTCTTCCATTTCTGCCTCTTCTTCAGCAGTTGATAGTATCGAAGTACGTGCTGTACGCACTTGACAAACAACAGCATTGTCAGGATGCAAGATTTTAAACAAGTCGCTTTGTAACTCGGTAACGTATAGCTTGTCTCCTAGTTTGAGATTAGAAAGATCTGCTTCTAAACTGTCAGGAAGGTTAGCTGGCAATGCACGCACACGTAGTTTACGTCTTGTTTTTCTAAGTACCCCTCCAGATTCCCGAACACCCGGTGCAGTACCTGTAAAAAGTACGGGGATATTCATGGTCACTTCTTTGTCGTCAAACAATTGATAAAAGTCAATGTGAAGAATTTTATCCGAAACTGGATGAAACTGGATGTCTTGCAAAATAGCATTAAACGATCCGTCATCGCCCAAGTCGACAACCACCGTATGCGCATTGGGTGTGTATACGAGTTTGGCAAACGCTCGCTCGTCTGCATTAAAATGCACTGGCGTTTCCCCTCCGTATAGTACGCAAGGAACCTCTCCAGCATTACGTAAGGCTTTGGTTGCTACCTTGCCCACGCTTTCTCTTTTAGATCCGTTGATGGTAATTGATTTCATATTTAGTGTTTATTACATGATAAATTTGCTCGAGATAGACTCGTTATGATGTACGTTGTACATCACTTCAGCAAATAATTGAGCACAGCTCAATACTTTAATTTTTTTACTCTTTTTTGACAATGGAATAGAATCCGTCACGATGAGTTCGGTTAGTTTAGATGCTTCTACACGCTCGTAAGCTTCCCCAGAAAGTAAGGGATGGGTACATACGGCACGTACACTTTTTGCTCCACGCTCCATCATCAAATCGGCAGCACGTGTTAGCGTTCCTGCTGTATCGACCATATCGTCGACCAAAACCACGTTTTTTCCTACCACTTCGCCAATAAGTTCCATATGTGAAATGATATTGGCCTTTTTGCGCTGTTTGTAGCAGATAACAACATCGCTAGCCAAGAATCTGGAATAGGCATAAGCACGCTTCGATCCACCCATATCGGGGGATGCGATTGTTAGGTTGTCTAGATTTAAGGACTTAATGTAAGGTAAAAACAAGGAAGAGGCGAACAAATGATCGACAGGCTTTTCAAAAAAACCTTGTATTTGGTCTGCGTGTAAATCCATAGTGATGATGCGCGTGGCGCCAGCGGTTTCCAATAGTTTGGCTACAAGTTTAGCCCCTATTGGCACACGCGGTTTGTCTTTTCGGTCTTGTCTTGCCCAACCAAAGTAAGGCATCACCGCAGTGATGTGTCGTGCTGATGCGCGTTTGGCAGCATCGAGCATAAGCAACATTTCCATCAAATTATCGGAAGTTGGGTTGGTCGAGCCTATAATAAAGATGCGCGATCCTCGAACCGATTCTTCGAAGGAAGGTTGGTATTCACCGTCGCTGTATCTAGAAAAAAGTACATTACCCATAGGAATGCCGTATTGTTTAGCAATCTCCTTGGCTAAGGTTGTACTTTGCGTACAAGCAAAAATCTTCGATTCGACGGTTGTTTTTCCCATAACTTTTATGCGGGATGCAAATGTAGGAATTTATTTGAGGTAACGAAGAAGTTGCCTTTTTTTTATCTCAAAAAAAAGAATAAATAGCTACATTTGCACTCCAATTGCCTCGGTGGCGGAATTGGTAGACGCGCTGGATTCAAAATCCAGTGCTGGCAACAGCGTGTGGGTTCGATTCCCACCCGAGGTAC
>JAHEKR010000041.1 GCA_024638225.1 Flavobacteriaceae bacterium | reverse complement strand
AGCTTATTGGAGTTTTCGAAGAAGTTATTGGAGTACCCCCTGTTATTTGGGGAGATAATATAATTGGTTTCGACACTTATTCATACAAATACGCGAGTGGACGATCAGGCACTTGGCTACTTTCTGGTTTTGCCTGCAGAAAAAATTACTTTACACTCTATCTATCTTGTGATGTAAATCAGTTGAAGTTTAATCTCGCTAAGCTAGGGAAAGTGTGTAAGGGGGTCGGTTGTTTGTACATCAAGAAAGTAAACGATATAAATCTACTTCTGCTCAAAAAGCTCATTAAAAAAGCAGCCGAAATGACTCGAAATAAATATGCTACAAGCGAGTAATTTTTGCACCTAGTGCTTGTAAGCGCGTATCAATGTCTTGGTAACCCCTGTCGATTTGCTCTATGTTATGAATCGTACTGGTCCCTTTGGCAGACATCGCAGCTATCAGAAGAGAAATACCTGCACGAATGTCTGGAGAAGTCATCGTGGTAGCTTTTAGTGATGATTTAAAATCGTGGCCGATTACGTTGGCACGGTGAGGATCACAGAGTATGATTTTAGCACCCATATCAATAAGTTTATCGACAAAAAACAAACGGCTTTCGAACATCTTCTGATGAATCAATACGCTTCCTCTAGCTTGTGTCGCTACCACCAAAATTATGCTCAATAAATCGGGAGTAAACCCAGGCCAAGGAGCATCAGAAATAGTCATTACTGAGCCGTCAATATAACTTTGGATTTCATAGCCATCCGTATGTGCCGGAATGAACATATCTTCCCCTTTTCGCTCTACAGAGACTCCCAATCGTCGGAATACATCTGGTATTTGACCCAAGTATTCCCAATACACATCTTTGATGGTAATGGCGCTTTTGGTCAATGCGGCTAAACCTATCCAACTACCTATTTCAATCATATCAGGCAAAACACGGTGTTGGGTACCGCCAAGAGAGGTCACGCCTTCAATAATCAATAGGTTTGATCCTATTCCTGAAATCTTAGCTCCCATACGAACGAGCATATTGCACAACTGTTGTAAATAGGGTTCGCAAGCTGCATTATAAATAGTAGTGGTCCCCTCAGCGAGTACGGCAGCCATAACAATGTTGGCAGTACCTGTCACAGATGCCTCATCGAGCAGCATATAGGTTCCTGTTAGCTTATCAGCCTCTACTCCGTAAAAATATTCTTCTTTATTATACCTAAAATGTGCACCTAGTTTGATGAATCCTTGAAAATGTGTATCCAATCTACGGCGACCGATCTTGTCACCACCTGGTTTTGGGATAAAACCCTTTCCAAAACGTGCAAGCAATGGACCCACTATCATAATGGAGCCACGAAGCCCTCTTCCAGCTTCTTTAAAGTCATCTGATTGCAAATAATCAATATTTACCTGATCTGCTTGAAATGTATAGGCTCCTTTGTCTTGTTTTTCTACTTTAACACCGAGTTGAATCAATATTTGAATCAACTTATTGACGTCAATAATATCTGGAATATTCTCAATAGTTACCGCTTCTGGGGTAAGCAAAACAGCACATAGAATTTGTAATGCCTCATTTTTTGCCCCTTGCGGTTGGATGGCACCCGAAAGCGGTTGACCGCCTGTAATGCTAAAGGCTCCCATGGTTACTTGCGACGTTGCTTGGGGTTTCGGTATTTTTTGTGTTTGTTATTACGACCTCCTTTAGCAAAGCGCTTATTGGTTAATCGAATGAGGTTTTCGGAGTTTGTCAGAGGCTCATCTTCTGCCTTAATGACAATTTTTCCGTCAGAAAGTTCTGCCAAATGGTTAAAAATAACCTGATCTTCAACTGTATCTTTGTTCCAATTCAGGAAACACTTTTTCATGTGATTCGCGATTACATAAGTAAGTGCTTGTTTGAGCTCGCCTTCTTCCCAACCAACCAAAACATCTATCATGCCTTTTATGTTGTTCCCATAAAAGCGGTATTTGGGATAGGATTGCGGATATTCTAAAGGAGTTGGAGGTGCCGCCAAAACTTCTGGATCTGGTTTTGGAAATGGCGCATCGACATCTAATTCAAAATCAGACATGATAAAAAGCTGATCCCAAAGTTTGTGCTGAAAATCGGCCACATCTCTTAAATGGGGGTTCAAATTACCCATGATACCAATGATGGCTTGAGCTTGTTTGTTACGCTGCTCTTTGTCTGGTTCAGCCATAACTTGCTGAATCATTTTATGAATATGACGACCATATTCTGGAATGGCCAACAAATTGCGTTCGGTGTTGTATTGAAGATTGTCTATCAAGGAGGAAAATTAAGAGGTAAAATTAAGAAAAAAATAAATTATAACTGTATGATGTCGGGGATTTTAGCTGCCTGCTTGTACTTTTCGATGATTATCGAAGGGTTTGCAAAAATTCCTTCGATAGAAATACTTGTGTATTTACCCTTACTTGAAACCCTTTCAGAAGCATTTACTTTATCATCTTTAAAAAGCTGCAATAAACTTTCCTTAGTCTTTCCAGACGTTGGGATAATAAATTTGAATACATAGGGTCCTGGCCATGAACTCGTATCGAGTAATTGTTGGTGGAATCGCTGATAAAAGGATTCGTCTTTTGGTACTTTTGACATCTTGCAAAGATACAGTTTTGGAAAAGGCTACAAATAACGACCTTTGTATATGCTTGTGTCAAAAAAAATTGTGCTTACAGGAGCGCCATCCACTGGAAAAACCTCGCTAATGCAACGGCTTTCACATCCTGAAGTAACTTGCTTTGAGGAGGTATCGCGAACGCATATCGCAACTGCGCAAAAAGAAGGTGTGCAAAATCCATTTGTCTCAAACCCCATGGCGTTCAGCGAAGCGTTATTTGATCAGCGGCTAAAGGACTATTTTTCAGAGAGGAAAACACGAATACACCTTTACGATCGAGGTATACACGATGTAGTTGCATATCTAAACCAGATAGGTGAAAAAATCCCTGATACTATGCTGAAAAATTGCAGTAAATATACCTACGACATTGCATTTGTATTGCCCCCTTGGGAAGCCATTTATACTAAAGACAGCGAGCGATTAGAATCGTTTGAAGAAGCAGTTAAACTTCATCAGGCTCTTATAAGCACATATAAGGCGTTTGGGATGAAGTGCATTGAAATTCCGAAAGGGAGTTTAGAAGTTCGAGAGGCGTTTATACTTACTCACTTATGAATCCAGAAGTTCAACAATTGTTGTTACAGCATTGGAAGGTCAAGACTTTTCGTCCTGGGCAAAAAGAAGCTGTTGCTGCGGTACTGGACAAACGCGATGCGCTAGTTGTGCTACCGACAGGCGGTGGAAAAAGCCTATGTTACCAACTCCCCGGTTTATATTTACCTGGTTTGTGCGTCGTCATTAGTCCTTTGATTGCCCTTATGAATGATCAAGTGACTGCATTAAAAAACAAAGGAATACGGGCAATGCATATCGCTGGCCCCATGTCCGAAAACGAATTAATCACTGCTTTGGACAACTGTAGGTTTGGTGGTTTTGATTTTTTGTACCTATCCCCAGAGCGAGCACAACATCCCTTGGTCTTGGAACGTTTGGCTGAAATGAAATTGTCCTTATTAGCAATAGATGAGGCGCATTGTATCTCGGAGTGGGGTCACGATTTTAGACCCGCATACCGCGAATTAGTAAAATTAAAAGACACTGTTGACCAGGTTCCTGTTATGGCAACCACCGCTACAGCAACCACACAAGTTCAGGACGATATTTGCACTAATCTTGACTTGCAAAACCCCAGACGTATTGTGGGCTCATTTGATCGATCGAACATCAGGTTTAATGTGCTTTTTGAGACGAACAAACTTGAGGCAATAGCCGATGCACTTTGTCCAATAAACACACCTGCTATTGTTTATGTAGCCACCCGAAAAAATGCAGAATCACTTAGCCATCACCTGAACAAGATGGGGCACAAGACCGCCTATTTTCACGGAGGTGCCGCAGATAAGGAAAAACGCATCAAGCAATGGATGCAAGAAAAAATTCCCGTCATGGTGGCTACTACAGCTTTTGGAATGGGGATTGACAAAGACAATGTTGGTCGTGTGATACATGCTAGCTTGCCTTACAGTATAGAACAATACTACCAAGAGATTGGGCGCTGCGGACGAGATGGCAACACAGCAGAAGCCACTTTGTTGGTCGAGCAAGCAGACAGTAAAAAATTATACGACAGGCTAATATCCACGATCCCAACTGAGGAGGTCATCAAAAAAACCTACAAACATTTATGCCATTATTTTGATATTGCATACGGAGAACGCCCCAATCAACTGAAAGAATTTAATTTAAATTTATTTTGTGTCCAGTACGGATTAATACCAAAGACTACACATCACGTGCTTGAGATCTTGGAGCGCGGTCAAGTGTTGACAAATACCCAATATAAAAAACCGAAAACAAAAGTTTATTTTGCAAAACAACAAAAACAAGGAACCAATCCATTAAGCGATTATCTCTTGCGCCATGTGGGAGGAATTACAGCGCGTTTTCAGTACATTGACTTGGATGATATTGCTAGAAGAAGTTCCATCTCAATAAAAGAATGCCTCAAAGAATTAAAGGTCATGGAGAAAAATGGAATGGTCGAAATAGAGCAATTACACGTAGACAATGCAATCGAGTTTCACCTACCTAGAGAAGACCAAAGAACCCTGCTGCCGATAATCAGACAATTGGCTCAAGTTGCAGATGAAAAAAAACGGCTGGCTGCGGCTGTTTGGGCGTATTGTCAAAGCAAAAGCTGCCTGCGCAAACAACTGTTGTCCTATTTTGGTGAACAGTCCGTGAAAAATTGCGGCAATTGCAGCCGTTGCGTTAATTCGGAAGAAAATAGAGTTGAGTTATCAAGTCATATAATGGAGCTACTCTCCAGTGAAGAAACCCTATCTTTGGATCAAATAAAGGAGACTTTTTCATGTAGCAACGCAGCAGCTATCGAAGCTCTTGATTTATTAATACAAGAAGAGATAATCGAACAAGTTTCACGAAACATTTTTACACGAAAATGAGCACATCACTACGGGTTGTCTACATGGGAACGCCAGCTTTTGCTGTCGAAGGTTTACGCAGTATTGTGGCCAGTCACCACAAACTAATTGCTGTCTTTACTGCTCCAGACAAACCTGCCGGCAGAGGTAAAAAATTACGTCCTTCAGCAGTAAAAGAGGAAGCTGTCCGGCTTGAGTTACCTCTATTTCAACCGGAAAAACTTACTGCCGCTGAGACGTCGGCAACATTAAGAGAAATGAATCCCGATGTGATTGTAGTTGTTGCCTTTCGAATGCTACCCAAGTCGATTTGGTCAATTCCTAGATTAGGAACATTTAACTTGCATGCATCTTTACTTCCGCAGTATAGAGGTGCTGCCCCCATTCACTGGAGTATCATCAACGGAGAAAAGCAGACTGGACTAACCACTTTTTTTATTGATGAAAAAATTGACACAGGTGCCCTGTTGTTTCAAGAAAAAATAGAAATCCTCCCCGAAGAAACCACGGGTGAGCTAAGTAACCGAATGCAAGCTATCTCTGGTAAACTAATTGTAAAAACACTCCATGCGCTCGCTAATGGAACCGCAGTGGCTATTCCTCAACCTGACGCTAAAAAAATGATGTTAGCACCCAAATTAAGCAAAGCGAACACGCGAATAAACTGGAGCAATCTGGGGCAATCCATTGTGAATAAAATACATGGCTTAAACCCATTTCCTGCTGCTTGGACTATCCTCGAGGCTGAGAAAGAAATCTATATAAAAATGAAACGCGCTCACTTTGTTTCGGGAAATCCAATGGATACCCCTGGCACAGTACACGTGGATAAAAATCAAGTATACATTAGCGTTTCCGATGGGTATGTATATGTAGACGAACTACAACTTCCCAATAAAAAAAGCATGGAAACTGCAGCGCTACTCAGAGGCTATGAATTTCCCAAAAATAGTCGCGTAGTATAATGGTTGGAAAATTACTTGTTGCACGACCTTCTCTTTTAGGCGATCCTTCATTTGGTCGAAGTGTAGTTATAATGGCCGAGCAACATGAATCAGGCACACTAGGGTTTGTTGTTAATCATCCCATCCCCTATTCGATGAAAGATCTGCTCCCCGATTTTAAAGTGGATACGCCCATTTTTCAAGGTGGCCCTGTAGATCAAGATCGTCTTTTTTATATTCACAAATTGGCCAATCTTTCCAAAACAAAAGCGCTTGGGAATGGTCTTTTTTGGGGCGGTGATTTATCCGAACTCGAAAATGCCTTAGACACAGGCATGATCACTCAAGATGAAGTGCGTTTTTTTGTTGGCTATGCGGGCTGGGAAAAAAATCAACTAGAACAGGAGTGTAAGGACAATAGCTGGTTATTGGTAAAAAACAATTACGATGTTTTTAGTGCACCAACAGCATTGTGGAGCAAAATATTAAGTGATTTAGGGGGAAGTCTAGCGCTTTATGCCTCAGCACCTAGCCACCCTGGCTTGAACTGACCCAATCATTAAGCGCATGAAGTAGCTTCATGCTCTTGGTGTTTTGAAAAACAGTTCGTCTGTATTGGGATACAGCTTGAATTCCTAACACAGAGTTGCTGACAAAAATTTCCTCAACTTTCTGTAAATCAAATGGAGAAATGGTTTCTTCAACACAGTGGATTCCTAGCTTTTTTGCTAATCTTAGAATTTGTTTTCGCATCACACCATCCAAACAACCCGAGCTAAGTGGTGGCGTTCTTAAACCTTGGTCGTCAAATACAAAAAGGTTTCCGTTTAAAAACTCAACCACCTCTTTACTATCGTTGACCAAAATACCATTATCAAAACCTTGTTCTTTCATAAAAACACTTCCAATGACATTTAAGGCTTTATTGGTTGATTTTAAATTTGACAACATACCTTGTTGGATATAATAATCCTTAAACAAGTCTACTTTATAGTCCGCAGAGGCATTGTAGCGCTCATTGGCAAGTGGCTTGGCCTCGATAATATAGCCAACATCAGCGCTTGTAGGTAAATATGCACCACCGTCAGCTCTGTAAACAGTAAGACGCAAACGCCAAGAGGGTGAAGGTGACACCTGAGCGCTAATAACTCGCAAACACTCGGCTGCTAAAAATTCAGGGGTAAATTCCATTGGAATGGCCATGCGGAAAATACGCATGGTAGCCATAAGCCTAAAATAATGATCTTCCCAAAAATGCAGCTGATTTTGTCCATATCGCAGGGTTTCGAATACGGCATCTCCATAAAGGAACCCCCGGTTTTGTGCCGTAAATAAAGGCGTGTTCGAAGATTTGAGTTCGCCGTTGTGATTGATCATGGTGTTATGCAGAACCTAAAACTTTTTTTAGGTCACCTATTTGACTTTCCCAAAGCATTTTTGATTCTTCAACCTCTTCTTCATCAGCAAAGTCTGTAACTAAAATAGAAACGTCTTTGGTGATTTCATCGACAACGATACGCATTTCGAAATGATAATCATCTTGGTCATCATCTCCATTTAACCAGCGGAATCGGACAAACTCATTTGTTTTTTTGCGCAACAAAAGGGCTTCTTCTTCAGAATCATCCCAAAAAAAAGTGTATTTCTCGGTTCGAGAATTAACATTATCTGCAAACCATTCTGAAAGGCCAGAAGGGGTGAATAAATACTGAAACAAAAGCTGAGGCGATGCTTGTATGACAAATTCGATTTCGTATTGTGTTTTGGACATAGAAAATAAAAAGCCCAATATATAGATTTATGTTGACCCTAAAAAGAAATGTGTTAAAAACTGGGACAAATAAGGAAAACAAATTATTATATTTGCCCGACTTTGGCGAGGTAGCTCAGCCGGTTAGAGCGTCGGATTCATAACCCGGAGGTCGGGAGTTCAAGTCTCCCTCTCGCTACAATCGAGTCATCAGAAATGGTGACTCTTTTTTTTGCTTTAAACTCAACTATAACAGATTAAGAAAGTATTATAATTAAGCGCTAAACAGTTTTGTACTAAATTCACTTTGGTTGTTTTATGCTAAAGATTAAAAACCAAATATAGCTAAAACTGCCACCAAATGAGGCTAAACTGGCAGTAAAACTGGCAGTAAAACCCGAAAAAGTCACCCCAAAAGCTTTAAAAACCTACTCCCCCCCTACCAAAATAAATCACTTTCTTTTTAGGGGTCAACTACGTAGAATAGGTTATAACCCACAACGTCAGTATATCTAAATATTGAAATAATGCCTGTCACTACTCATCACACATAAAAAGGCTCTTAAAGTGCTGTAAATGTGTTATTTAACAAGTTTCTGCAGGGGGCGTTATCGCAGTCATAGATGAATCGGGATATCATGGTTATGTTATCTCTAAACCTTCAACACTTGGTTACTTAAAAATGATTGATAATCCAAATAATCAAGATTTAAGCGAGATAAGTGTACTTAATGTTTATGGAGACGATAATACTAATTCAAACTTAAGCGGGGTAGAGGTTTCTAAAAAATTAAAAACCCATTTTAATAATTTTGGTTTAACAACTCCCGCAATTGATTTTGCAAATGATTATACATCTGACGGATATGATGATTGGTTTATACCTACCCAATATGAATTCACATATGGAAATTTATATACTTTTATGAGATATTCCGATAAATATAATTCGATAATAGGAGATTATTTTTGGACAGTATCCTCTAATAATGTTTCATCATCAGATAATTTAAATGAAACACAATATGTATTCAATAATTATGTGAAATATTCATCCACAAATATGCTAAATCAATGGAAAAATCCATTTCTTGAATCTGGAGTTCTTTTGGTAAGAAAGTTTTAGAAAAAAAATTTTGATTTATTTTAACAGCTAATTGTCAGCAATGTTTTATTCATTCTAAAAAGCAACTTAAACCATAGGCATATCTTCTTCTTTTAGTTCAGCTACCTTTAAGCCGTTTATTATATTTGAAAATGAAAAATTTTATATTATTACTAATTCCGCTTTTATTTGGTTGTGTTGACGGAGAGGAACTTTTAATAGAACCCACTTATTCAATTGAAGGCAAATGGCTCATAGAGGGAACTGTTCCTGCAGGAAACACAATGTATCTCTATGAAGATGGGTTGCGTTACACGTATTACTGTGTTGAAGATGACTGTAATTCATTATACAATTCATTCGAAGCAGGTGATGGAAATCATCTCCCGAGTGTTCTTAATTACACATTTAAAAATGATAGCCTAACAGTTGATTTGAATTTTGGCAATGAATTAGTAACTCCAATTATATTTAGATGTGATGGTGGGGAGGCATATTTTGAAACGCCACAATATAGTTTGTTTAGATTAAATTCTGACTGTAACTAAACCATAGGCATATCTTCTTCTTTTAGTTCTGCTACTACAAGTCCTCCTAAATAGGTTTAATTCTTGACCACCTTGTAACTCACTTCTTCGTTTTCTACTTTATCAAGTGCTTTAACTATGTAAGTAGCAGAAGACAGGTGCGACATATCAATAGTGTTTCCTGTAAGCGCCATTACCTTTTTACCTT
>JAHEKR010000037.1 GCA_024638225.1 Flavobacteriaceae bacterium | reverse complement strand
CTACTTGTGGTTGGAAAATACTTTCTGCCCATTTTTATTGAAAAAGGACTCTACACGATTCCAGAGTTTATCGAAAAACGATACAGCACCAACCTAAAAACCATACTGGCGGTTTTTTGGATCGCACTCTTTGTCTTTGTCAACCTTACAACCGTACTCTTTTTAGGCGGGAAAGCATTGGATACCATTATTGGTTCTGGAGATGGTAGTATCTTGCTTAACAGCATCATAGGACTTGGTCTGTTTGCTGCGGCCTATTCGCTTTGGGGCGGACTGGCAGCGGTGGCTTGGACTGACGTGGTGCAAGTGGTACTGCTTATCATTGGCGGTCTACTCATGGCATACTTCGCCTTAGCGAATGTGACAGACTCTGGGAGCTTTATCGATGGACTGAAATACGTCTATGAAAAAGCACCTGAACGCTTTTCAATGATCCTCTCTAAAGGAGAAATCATCACCCCCAACGGAAGAGATGCTTGGTGGGATTTGCCGGGATTGGCCGTTATTATCGGTGGAATGTGGGTTGCCAACCTCTACTACTGGGGCTTTAACCAATACATCATCCAAAGAACACTGGCTGCTAAAAGCTTAAAAGAAGGACAAAAAGGAATCGTGTTTGCAGCCTTTCTAAAGCTCATTATCCCTGTGATTGTTGTCCTTCCGGGGATCATCGCTTATGTAATGAATCTAGACCCTGAGACAGGTACCCTAAACATGGGGCTTCTAAGCAGTGAGGGCTTTTTAGGAACTGCTGGCAATGTGGCCAATGACAACGCAGCACCTTGGCTGATTAAAAACTTTATCCCCGTAGGGCTTAAGGGTCTAATCCTAGCAGCATTAGCAGCAGCAATTGTATCCTCACTGGCATCCATGATTAACTCCACATCGACCATCTTTACCATGGACATCTACAAGTCGATGTTTAACAAACAGGCCAACGACAAGCAAATGGTGAAAGTAGGACGCCTTACAGGTCTTGTAGCGCTAATCATCGCCATGCTCATTGCACCACAACTGGGCAGTCTGGGGCAGGTGTTCCAGTTTATCCAAGAATATACAGGGGTGGTAAGTCCTGGGATATTGGCAGTGTTCCTCATGGGACTGTTTTATAAAAAAGCCACCAACAACGCAGCCATATGGGGTGTGATATTGTCCATTCCAATGGCGATGTACTTCAAAGTGGCACCCAACGGCTGGAGCGATGCGGCGATGTTTGTGAACCTTCCGTTTATGCATCAGATGATGCTGACGTGTATTGGTACATTACTCGTTATTGCAGGTATCAGCAAGCTAGAAGGTAATCAGGATGATCCAAAAGGCATCGTGCTGAGCAAACAGCTATTTGCAACAGACAAAACCTTTAATGTAGCTGCCTTTGGGGTGTTACTCATTACAGCGCTTTTGTATGCGTTGTTTTGGTAAAAGGATTTTAAGAAAACTATAAGTTTTAAAACTAACCCTTTTTACGAAGTCGATTATAGTCAATGAGGTAGTTAATCCGAATTGAAAACTGATGCGTCAAAGGGTTGTCAAGTAAGTTTTTAAGGCTTTTGTAGTAGTCTAGGCCGGAATTATTGTCTTGGTTAAAAAGTTGATTTCGATACAGTAAGACAACATTACTTCCAGGGGCAAACCACCATTCAAAATTTACATCCAAGTTCCAAATATTAAAATTTGTATTTGGGTCAAAATCCAGTCTAGTATAATCGGTTATTTCCCTATATCCATCATCAAGCAAGCGAAACAAAACAGGGTCGTAAGTTGCATTACTCCAAAAGTTTCGAAAACGCACTTTTATCCATTTACGGCTGTCTAAAAAATAGGTCATATCTATGGTGTTTTCTACAGAACGAATATCGCGCCTACCCATAAGTATATCACTATCAGCTGCCATAAGGTAACCCACATCATCTTGAATAAAGTTATAACGACTTCCCATGCGTAAAGACAAGCTATTTGATACCCTATAGAGAGCACTACCAAAGGCAAGTCGACGACGCTTGGACTCGCCAAAATACTGCTTGTAAAAATTAAAATTGTTGTATTGAAGTCGATACGAAAACGCCTTATTTTTGTTCGACTGAACTGCCAGTTTAATTTCAAAATTAGAAGGCTCAATCATATACCGATTGTATTCTCTAGGTTCGTCGTAATCTTTGTATTCGGAGGTGTAATCAAAATCTAACTCAAATGAAGTCAGGTTTTTTAGTGTAAAATCATTGCCAAATCGCCAACCCCACTTTTTTCGCTCAAATGAATGAAAAGTAAAGGTGTCTCCAAAAACAAAATAGTTACTGTAATTACGGAAAAGCTTTGTTTCCTGCAATATTTGGTAACTGACACGCGCTGAAAAATACTGGTGGTCGCGAAAATTATAATACCCCAACTCGTTTTGATTGTAGTATCGATCTACACCAGACCAACTCAGGCGGTAACGGAAATTGCCTCTTAATTCACTTAGGTCCGCATAGCCTCTAAATCCCTTTTTATCTATATATTTTGGTGCATAGCTACTAAAAGTACTGGCCTTAAAATTAAAATCTCTGTCGTTATCAAATAAATCCAATACGAACGCATAATTGTTCGCATTAAAGCCGCCACTAGCTCTGTTTAGGTTTGTATTGATAAAACTAACGGATGAATACTCATTAAGAAACTGCTGTGAAAGCGACACTACATTGTAGTTTGCTCTCGGAGCTATTGTGCGCCTTTGTTTAATCCCAGTACCTGTGTGTTCAATATGCGCCGTGGTTTCATCCGTTATGGCATTTATAAAGCCGATGCTTAATTTTTTGTTGGTAATTCCACTGAGTTTAACTAGGTTAATAAGCTGCGGTTTACTTTCGTAACTGTTGAGCTCTTCATCTGGGTCTAAAAACTTATCTGCATCAAAGCTAACCTCCTGCCCTATTCGACGACTGTAAAAAAACTGGCCTCCACCCCTGCCGCCATCAGCTACGCGAAACATATCTGCCCCTTCCGTAAAAAAAGGACGATTCTCTGAGAAAAACTGCTCAAAAGGACCCAAGTTAAGTCGTTTATCATCGAAAGTTACTTGACCAAAATCTGGAATTAGAGAGGCGTCCAAAGTAAAACTACTGCTCAATCCATATTTCAAATCTACTCCAGCAGTATAGGAGGAGGTTGGTGATGCACCTTGTTGTAGATTAACAGCTGATTGCATGTACGGAAAAAAGAACAAACGGACAGGAGGAACCACATTTGACACGCCCGTTAGCAATCCTTTGGATTGATGAAATTCAAGTATGTTTTCATTTACTGGGCTCCAAACATAAGTTTCATCAAATTCCTCAATTTTTCTACCAAAATTAATCCCCCACAACTGGGTATCAGTTTTCGGAAATCGAATAGCACTATATGGAATAATCATTTCCAAACTCCATCCGGTACTGTCGATGTTTATCTGGGCATCATAGACAGTATCGTATGCAAAATCAATATCCTGAACTGGTCCAGAGGAATATGAATCGCCTATGGTCCCAGCACTAGTTACTTGAAAGCTAAAAAAATTTAAATCATCGTTATAGGTGTTTAAGGAAATAAAGAATGTCTCTGCATTTATATCCCATACTTCATCACGTTCTCCATACTCTTTCGGCATGTTACTTGGATTGGGGTGATTGAGCTTGGCCGCAACATAAACAGCCTCTTCATCATAAGCAATAAAGGCAGTGGTCTTATATCCTACGGGTATACTTTTTCCTGCACGTGTATTGGGCCAAATTAATGTAAAGTTGTCAGCTGGGGGAAGTTGCTGCCAAATTTGTTCAGAAAGCACCCCATCAATAGTAGGCACTTCCGTTATTCTAGTTGCCAACAGGCTTTTTTCTTGCTGCGCAAAAACAAGTGTACTGCAAAAAAAAATTACGCAGAGAAATAAGTTTTTTGACAAAGAGGTATGGGACATAAATTTTTATATCAAGATATTTTAGGATAAATGCAATATAAACTTTCTTTTTCATTCTTGTTTGGTGACAAAGCGCGAAACTATATTTCAAGGATGTAGAAGTCATTCTAATACAATAGTTTACCTTCACGCCATGTTTTATAGGGGATTGGTTTTCTTTTCTGGGTGTTCGCATTTTTTTTATGGTCTCATAGCGTTGTATCATCCCTACTTTATTTCAGAGTTTATCAGATATGGCTTTGGCGATTTCCGAATATTTATCGGGGTAGTTCAATCACTCCTTGGAGTCCTTTTATTGATCGGGTTTTTCCATAATAAATTAAAACGCCTTGCTTCCTTGGGGCTAGCAATCATGATGGCTGGGGCACTGGGTACACGAATCCAGATTGGGGATACTTTAGTGCAATCAATTCCGGCAATTGTCTATTTAATCATAAATTTATCTATATTTAGAACAACGATAATTAAAAAAAAATGAAAATTCTAAAGAAAATTTTAATGCTGGCAGTATCTGCTGTAGTTTTAAATGTCTGGTTATTTAGGTTTAGTAAGGCTACCATTTATCGCGGCGGCGATGCCACCAATATGTTAGAAGAATTTGCTGCCTATGGCTTAAGCAATTCGATTGCCTATCTTGTGGGGGGATTGAAAATCTTGGCCGCACTAGGCTTATTGGCTGGTTTTGTCTACAAAAAAGCGATTGTTCCCTCAGCTACAGTTATGTCAATTTTAATGGTTGGAGCCATTGCCATGCACGTCAAAGTTTCTGATGAAGCGATCAAGTTCTTGCCCGCTGGTCTTATGTTGGTTTCCAGTGCGCTAATTTTATTGCTAAACAAAAAAGAAGTCTAGTATTTCGATCCCTAAGACAGAAAATCTACATTCGAAATACACCAAAGGCATCGCTCCCTTGTATTGGTGAATTATAAACTGCTTTTAGTGATAAGCTGAGGTATTTTCGTGTATCCCTTGGGTCAATTACGCCGTCATCCCACAATTCGGAAGTAGCGTGCCATACACTAGCCTTTTGTTGCGCATCCTGAAACATGGCATCCTTTTCCTTTTTAAGTTGCTTTTCGTTTACTACCTTGTTCAGCGAAGCGGCAGATTGACGCTTGACAATTTCCATAACTCCTGAAATTTGCTCAGCACCCATTACACCAGACTGTACGTTCGGATATGAAAATAAAAATCGAGGTTGAAAAGAGCGACCGCACATCGCATAGTTTCCAGCGCCATAGGAGTTTCCAATCAAGAGGCTGATATGGGGAACAGTACTTCCAGAGACGGCGTGAATGAGTTGTGCGCCACTATTAATCATTCCATTTTGTTCGTGTTGTTTACCTACCATAAACCCAGTGGTATTATGGATAAATAGAATTGGGGTATCCGATTTATTTGCTAGTTGAATAAACTGAGTTGCCTTTTGAGCGGCTTCGGCAAATATGACTCCATTATTAGCGATGATCGCAACTGGATATCCATCAATCTTAGTCCAGCAACAAACCATTGTGATCCCATAATTAGTCTTAAATTCTGTAAACTGTGAATTATCTACCACACGTAAGAGCAATTCGCGCACATCAAAAGGTTTTTTGAGGCTAGCTGGGACTATTCCCAAAATTTCTTCAGCACTGTACCTTGGCGCGACAATTGGAGTAATGGGAACGGCATGTGGTTGTGCAGCGCGAAGTGTTTTGATAACTTCACGCGCGATGCGAATTGCATCTTCCTCATCTTCGGCTAAAAAATCGGCTACACCCGAAACCCGGCTATGCATCATAGCACCTCCCAATTCTTCATCCTTGGAAATTTCGTTAGTTGCCATTTTTACAAGTGGGGGACCTGCCAAAAAAACTTTAGCTGCATCTTTTTGCATGATGGTGTAATCAGACATTCCAGGGACATAAGCACCTCCAGCTGTAGCATTGCCAAATACTACGGAGAGTGTCGGTATACCCTTTTTGGATCGACGAGACATCTCTCTAAAAGATGCACCGTAATTATTAAAAACGCGATCCTGATCAGGCAAATTAGCACCTCCGCTCTCCACCAAATTGATCGTGGGCAGCTTGTTTTCAAGAGCAATTTCGCCAAGACGCAACACTTTAAGACTTGTTGCATAATCAACTGCTCCACCCTTGCGTGTGCCTACATTGGCATTGATTAGGCAAAGACGCTTATTGACATATCCAATTCCAATAACGGTAGTCCCTCCAGGACCAAAACCCCCTTGGTGCATTAACCCAGCTAATGGCATTAATTCTAGAAAAGGACTGTCTTTGTCTAATAAAAGTGTAATACGTTCACGTGCCAAAAACTTACCTCGTTTACGAGCACGAGCTATATGTGTTTCTGTCCCTTGACTCTGCGCGAGTTGTAAATGATCTTTAAGTTCATCAACCAAGGCTTGCATTTGAGCTAAATTTGCTTTGTATGCAGCACTGCTTACATTGATACGGGATTTAAAGACAGTCATCAATTAATTTATTAAGGGATGAAAATACAAAAATAATAGCTCTTGGCCTGTTCACAAAGAAGAGGCGTATCGTATCTACGAGCACAAACAAAAAACCAACCTTTTTAAGAGAAAAGGCTCAAAAAAAGACAAAGGAATCTAGGGTCTCATAAATCAATAAAATTAAGAGATACTACTGTTGAATATAGAAATTCAACAAAAAAAACAGTTAGCAGGGTATTAAGCTGCTAGCGGAAAAACGCTAGAGTAACTTTATGTTACTCGCAGATTTTCCTCTGTTTCCTTCTACTTCATCAAAAGAAACTTCGTCTCCTTCTTTAAGTTCCATGCCGTTTTCTAGAGCACTAATGTGTACAAAAACGTCGTTTCCTTCTTCTGTTGTAATGAATCCAAATCCTTTGGAATCATTAAAAAATTTTACTTTACCAGTCATAATATAAATATGCACAATTCTACAATATATATTTGAATTACGGACACAATTATTTGAATATTTTATGTTTCACTGTTATAATAAATAAAAAAAGCGCCTCAAGGGCGCTTTTTACATTGCTTTTCAGAAAGTTATATCCACTTTACTGCTCCAGTAGCTAATTGGTAAACGCACCCTTTTATTGCAATATCACCGGCTGATTCCAACTCGGCAAGAATTGGAGACATACTGCGAATTTGTCCAATGGTATAGGTAACATTTTCACGTATTGACTTATTTACAAATTCTAGGTTCTGGCTGTTGTGTGGTTGATCAACAGTAGGTTTAACAGAATCCACAGCCGGCTGAATACTCGACAACAAGGAAGTAATATTCCCCAACTGTACGCCGTCACAAGCCGCTTTAACTGCACCACAACCCTCGTGACCCAGCACGACGATTAATTTACTGCCAGCTACCTTGCATGCGTATTCCATACTGGCAACTATGTCAGTGTTGGCAAAGTTTCCAGCGACACGAGCGACAAAAACATCGCCTAAAGCTTGGTCGAATACCTCTTCGACAACAACGCGAGAGTCGATACACGATAGCACAATGGCCTTTGGTGCTTGTCCAGAAACAGATGCAGCACGTAATTCGTCATGATCCGCTTGAGTTAGATTATTTTCAGTATATCTTGTGTTTCCAGCTTTTAGCTGATCCAAAACTACATCTGGAGTTAATGTTGCTTGAACATCCTGAGTTAATATGTCTTTTCGCATAATATTTATTTTTTTGTTGATTTAATGTGTTGTAAGAAATCGGTCAGCTCTTCAAATATATTTTCTGTGGGAACCAATCGCGGTACAAGTCTAACTTGTTCCATCATTAATCGCGGTTGCTTAGGGAGATGCACAAAATATATCTTTTTATTTTCGGCACTAAGCTCAACCAACAAATCTTCTAGAGCATACAAACCGGACTGATCTATGTACTCCATACGATCAAAGCGAAACAATATAGTTTCGGCTGTACTCGATATTTTCTTGGCCAATTTTTGAAAACCATCGGTTGATCCAAAAAACAAAGGTCCATTGACATGCTTGATGGCAATTTTATCGCTTTGCAATTCGACAAAAGCTTTCTCATCAGCCCAAAGTTTCTCTTTAGAACCTGTTGTTACTTCTGATTTGGATTCTGTCAGATCACCTATCTTTTTCATAAACATAAGCGAGGCAACTACTAAACCTATTCCCACCGCATAGACCAAATTCCAAAAAGTAGCCAACAACATAACCGAAAACATGATGATTACTTCAGAACTAATACCAATCATGAGCGGCCCGAAGACTCCTTTTGGTTTTCCAATTTGAATGTCTTTAGGAAGTGAAGGTATGGCACGCAATCCTTTGTAATCCATCACGCCAATACCAACAGTAACCAAAATTCCAGCCAATACAGCAGCAGGAATGGTTGAAGCAACAGAACTCAATGCCAACAATATGAATAATAAAACGAGTCCCGCAATCATTCCTGAGATACGTGTTTTTCCGCCAGAGTTAATGTTCACCACAGTTCTAATTGTAGCACCTGCTCCTGGAATACCTCCAAATAAAGCAGAGATAGTATTCCCAACTCCTTGACCGATAAGTTCTTTATTGGGCTTGTGCTTCGTTTTGGTCATATTATCCGCAACGACACTAGTGAGTAAGGAGTCAATTGCACCCAATAAAGACAAGGTTAGTGCAGTAAAGACGTAAGGGGCCAACTGACCAATGTTTAAGGATGTAAAAACATCCCATTGTGGAACTGGAAAACCCTGTGGAATTGCAGTAATAGGTCGATATCCTGGGACAAATAATACAGCAACCCCGGTCATCACTACTAAAGCTACCAAGGTACTTGGTATGGCGGTCGTGATACGTTTAAACCCATAAATAATGAATATGGTTCCAATGGCGAGTAAAAACTCGATCCAACTGATTTGTTGCAATGCCGCAGGCAATACACGAAGAGCGCCTAAAACACCAGATGCAGACTTAGCAGCAAGGTTTTGGGATTCCTCTAAAATTTGGGCTTCAGATGTTTGTTGGCCACGCGATACCGTTTCAGAAAAATCTTCCAAGACAAGAAGACCATCACTGGCTTCCTCATCAAGAATATTACTTAATATAACAGCTTCTGCTTGGGGCTTAAATGTATCTACATAAGCCGTATCTTCTTTTGCATAGTACCCTAAAACAGGAAGTATTTGGGTAATTAAAATAATCAATCCAATGGCCGTCATAAAACCTGAGACAACTGGATAAGGAATATACCTGATGTACTTACCTAACTTTAGAAAACCAAGCCCAACCTGCATAATACCAGCTAGCATAAATACTGCAAGAATTATGGGGAGTGCTTTTTCTACACTTCCCTCGTTGGCAGCAATAAGCGTACTAATAATGACCATACTAACAGCGGTCATTGGGGCAGTAGGACCAGAAATTTGCGTGTTAGTTCCGCCCAAAAGGGCTGCGAAAAAACTTAAAAATATAGCACCGTAAAGACCTGCTGTGGGCCCCAAACCTGAAGAAACACCAAAAGCTAAGGCTAAGGGAAGTGCTACGATACCGGCGGTTAAACCACCGAAGATATCACCCTTAATATGAGCAAATGCTTTTTTCATGAAAATGAATTTTATAAATTGTTTTTATGTTTGAAAATGAGTCTAAAAAATACCTTACGCACAGCGTGGAGGAGGAGACTCTAAAAGGATATAGCACCCACAAAACAAAAGCTGCGTGTAATATGTGATGGAAAGATTTTCT
>JAHEKR010000013.1 GCA_024638225.1 Flavobacteriaceae bacterium | reverse complement strand
TCAAATAGAAATTTTGAAGGACGTCAAGGGCAAGGAGCACGTACCCTATTGGCCAGTCCTGTTACAGCGGCTGCGGCTGCAGTAGCTGGAAAAATTGTAGATGTAAGTCTAAACTAATGGAAAAATTTAAGTTACTCGAAAGTAGTATGGTGCCTATTCACGTAGAAAATGTGGATACAGACCAAATTATACCCGCGCGTTTTTTAAAAGCAACGGACCGAAAAGGTTTTGGTGAAAATCTATTTCGCGATTGGCGATTTGAAACAGACGGTACTCCAAAAGCTGATTTTGTGTTAAATGACCCTTCTTTCTCGGGATCAATTCTTGTTGCAGGAAATAATTTTGGCTGTGGTTCAAGTCGTGAACATGCAGCTTGGGCCTTAGCAGACTATGGGTTCAAGGTAGTTGTGTCCAGTTTTTTTGCAGATATCTTTAAAGGGAATGCGCTCAATAACGGTATACTACCCATACAAGTTAGTACAGAAGAACTCCGTCAAATTTTCGAATTAATTCAAACAGAAAAAACCAGTGTTGCTAAGATTGATTTAGAAGCGCAACACTTTAGCGTTCCAAAAGCTAACCTAAATATCCCTTTTGAACTAAACGCTTACAAGAAAATGTGTTTGCTCAATGGATATGATGATATTGACTATCTATTGAGTCAAAAAGAAGCTATTGAGGCGTTTGAACAAAATCGTGCGTAATAGTTCCTCCATAAAAACCAACAAATGAAAAAGCATATTGCCGTAATTCCCGGGGACGGAATTGGTCCAGAAATTACCACGGAAGCCATTAAAGTGCTCGACGCTGTAGCGCATGCTTATGGTCACGAGTTTCATTACACCTATGCGGATATGGGTGCAATAGCCATAGACAAAACGGGTAATCCACTTCCTGAGGCTACTTTAAAAGCCAGCTTAGAGAGTGATGCTGTCCTCTTCGGCGCTATTGGAGACCCGAAATACGACAATAATCCCAACGCTAAGGTGCGCCCAGAACAGGGGTTGCTGGCCATACGCAAGGCACTAGGCTTGTACTGTAATATTCGTCCAGTAAAAACTTTTGATGCGCTTCTACACCAATCTCCACTAAAGGAAGAGCGTGTCCAAGGAACTGATTTTGTCATGTATCGAGAACTGACCGGGGGCATTTATTTTGGTGAAAAAAAATTGTCTGAAGACAAAAACACGGCTTCAGACTTATGCCAGTACACACGAGCCGAAATAGAGCGTATAGCACATAAAGCTTTTGCTGCAGCGCGTAAACGACGTAACATCCTCACATTGGTCGACAAAGCCAATGTATTGGAATCTTCCCGTTTGTGGAGACGTGTGGTTACCGAATTGCACGAAAAAAACTATGCCGATGTAAAACTTGAATTTTTATTTGTAGACAATGCAGCCATGCAAATGATTTTAGCACCTAATCAGTTTGATGTGTTGCTGACAAGTAATTTGTTTGGAGATATTATTTCTGATGAAGGAAGTGTGATTGGAGGGTCTATTGGACTCCTCCCTTCAGCAGCTGTTGGCGATAAACATGCTTTGTTTGAACCCATACACGGATCTTTTCCTCAAGGAGCAGGCAAAGGGATAGCAAACCCAATTGCCATGATTTTATCTGCAGCTATGATGTTGACTCATTTTGACATGGATCAAGAGGCGGCGGCTGTTGCAACTGCTGTTGATCTCGCCTTAGCAACAGGAGTTTGTACGCCTGAGGTTTTTCCTGAAAATAACTACTCCACTTCTGACGTTGGCGACTTTATCGCCAAAAATATCGCATAAAAAAAAGGGCGATATTGCCCCTTTTTTGTTCCTTTTTTGAATGGTATTATTCTTAACCATCCATTTTACGCTTCAAATCAGCTAGCGCATCCAAATCTCCTAAAGTAGATTTTTCTGCATTATCGCTCATTTTGCGGCGCGATGTTTTCACATTATCAGCTTCGATGCCTTTGTAAACAGCTGCATGTGACATCACCACACGCTTAAAGTCTTTGTTGAATTCAATTACTTTAAATTCAGCCGTTTCGCCTTTGCCAAGTTTTGAACCGTCCTGCTTGTCTAGATGACGTCCAGGAACAAACGCAGTGATATCATCATTTAAGAAAATAGTAGCTCCTTTGTCAACAAGTTCTGTGATGGCTAGCTCATGGACAGAGCCCTCTTTATATGTTTTGGCATACTTTTCCCAAGGGTTATCTGTGGTTTGCTTGTGTCCAAGACTTAATTTACGTCCCTCAACGTCCAGTTCAAGTACAATAACATCAAGCTCTTGACCTACTGTTACCACTTCTGATGGGTGCTTCACTTTTTTCGTCCAAGAAAGATCTGAAATGTAAATTAATCCATCTATTCCTGCTTCAAGTTCAACAAACACACCAAAGTTGGTATAGTTACGAACAATACCTGTATGCTTGGAACCTAATGGATATTTGATGGTAATATCTGTCCAAGGATCTTGTGATAGTTGCTTGATACCCAGCGACATTTTACGATCATCGCGGTCCAAGTTTAAAATAACGGTTTCTAACTCATCCCCTACTTTAACAAAGTCTTGTGCAGAACGTAAGTGTGTGCTCCACGACATTTCAGAAACGTGTACTAAACCTTCAACGCCTGGTGCTACTTCCACAAATGCACCATAGTCAGCAATTACAGTCACTTTTCCTTTAACTTTATCGCCTTCATTCATGCTGTCGCCGATGGCATCCCAAGGATGTTGTGTCAACTGCTTAACGCCCAACTGAATTCGAGACTTGTCATCATCAAAGTCAAGGATAACCACATTGAGCTTCTGCTCTACTTCTAAAATTTCGCTTGGGTGGCTGATGCGGTTCCAAGAAAGGTCGGTAATGTGTACCAGTCCATCTACACCTCCAAGGTCGATAAAGACACCATAAGAAGTGATGTTTTTGACTGTACCCTCGAGTACTTGACCTTTTTCAAGTTGTGCAATGATTTCTTTTTTCTGCTCTTCGATATCCGCTTCGATAAGCGCTTTGTGCGAGACAACAACATTTTTAAACTCATGGTTGATTTTAACAATCTTAAATTCCATGTTTTTGTTTACGTACTGGTCGTAGTCACGGATAGGTTTCACGTCAATTTGTGAACCTGGCAAGAATGCTTCGATGCCAAACACATCAACAATCATTCCCCCTTTTGTACGGCATTTAACAAATCCAGTGACTATCTCTTGATTGTCGTGTGCAGCGTTCACACGATCCCATGCCATGATGGTACGTGCCTTACGGTGCGACAACACAAGTTGCCCTGTCTTGTCTTCGCGAGTATCAATCATTACCTCAACCGAGTCTCCTACTTTTAGGTCTGGGTTGTAACGAAATTCATTAAGTGAAATAACACCTTCAGATTTGGCGTTAATATCAATGATTGCCTCGCGATCGGTCATGTGAATGACTTTCCCAACAACTACATCTGCACCTTGAGTATCGACAAAGTTTTCAGAAACGAGTTGCTCGAATTCTTTTAGTTTATCATCTTCAACAGCTTCAATTCCCTCTTCGTAGTTTTGCCAATCAAAATTAGCCAAAAACTCTTCGGGTGAAACGGTTGGTGTGGTATCTTCTTCTGGAGTTACTGTTTCTTCTTGCTCAGGTTGAGCTTCAGTAGTCTCAACTACTTCTTCAGATGTAGTTTCGGATGAGGCAACAACTTCTTCTGTTGTTTCTTCTAGGGGTTGGTTTTCGTCAGCCATGCTGCGGTTCTTTGTATTCTGCTTGGCGGAGTAAAGGCGCTGCCTTACAGAAGGGTTATTTGTGTTTTTACTCTTGTATTACTCTAAAGCGCTTCCCAAGAGGACGGCAAATGTAATGTCTTTCTTGTAGATAGGCAAAAGATAATATTCAAAATGCAACCCAATTAGGTTAGAGTTTTGGATTTTTTTGTTATGTTTAGCTAAACAAACTCCAATCCTATTATTCTAAGTACCTGACTCGTTTAGGTAAACCTACATACTGTATCACAAACGTATTTTTAACGAATTTTGTTGGGGTTTTTTAAGCATTCGTCAAGGCTATTTAGTTGGTTAGCGAAACAGTTCTGGCAGGCGGATGGTTTTTTAAAATAATTAAAGCGGAATAGTATCCAAAATTAGAACCCCAAATGGCGTACAATCAACCCAGAAAAAAATATTTTGCAAAAGCACCCAGCACAGTTGCCACTGTTGGATTGAGTGCTTTGCTTCTAATCGTATTCTCCTGCCAAAAAAAGAAGGAAATCTACACGGATATGTACCCTAAACTACCCACTGCTGCTATTGAAAAAATTACGATCGAATTCAATATTAATCCTAAAGAAGCTATTTACATCACTAAAAAAGAAGAAATTCAAGCCTTCATCACTAATGTAAATAATGCGCGTTTAAAAACATATATGAAAGCTCCCAAATGGGATGTAATAACTCTGCAATACAAAGATCGAGATATACAACTCTATACGAATGGAGAAGTATTTGGCATGGGGAAATGGGGGAAATATTACTCCCTAAACGACAACTACAAACACTACTGGAAAAAAATATAAATCATGAAATCTTTTTTTGTTAATGACATCTATACTGTTGTTTGTTGCTTGTCATAGCCCCGTTGATGATACGACTTTACACATAATTCATGAAATAGAAACGACTACAAACACGCAAGTTGAGACACTCTTTTTTGGCAACAATGCCAATAATGATAAACCATATTCTACGTTTTCTACTCTTAGCTTGCAGTTACAAAAAAACAATACGATTTAGTAAGACTACTTTAACGCTATCCTAAGAAGCATGTTTGTCGTGGTAGTATATAAAAAGTTTTGGTCGGAATCAAAAGCACAATTGGCCGAACGCTTCCCCGTCTCAATGGTAGCAAGGTGTTTCCCCGCTGGACTTATGATATGCACGCCTCCGGGGCCCGTGGCGAATATATTACCGCTCTTGTGAACTTTCAAACCGTCTGGCATGCCTTTAAATTGTTTTGTGAATGGCCTAAAATCAAACAAAACCTTCCCATTTACAAGCGACCCATCAGCTGCAATTTCATAGCGGTATAAAAAGGGTTTTTCTTTGTAGGACTGATTGACATAAAGCATTTTTTGGTTGAGTGACAAGGCAATTCCATTTGGACGGTTAAGGCTGTCAATCAACATGCTAACTGCACCGTTTGGTGTAACTTTAAATACACCGTTAATACCTATTTCACCTGTTTTAGTACCCGGCTGACCATAGGGTGGATCGGTAAAATATATATTCCCATCACGATCTATATCCAAATCATTTGGACTGTTAAATGGTTTATTATCAAAGTTATCAGCTAGGGTAATAAACTGTGGTTTTGGATCGCTTAAATCAGCATCGAGACGAGCTATACGCCTATCGCCGTGCTGACACAGAATCAGTTGATTTTCTCTGTTCAACATCAATCCGTTGGAACCTCTGTTGGAATCTTTATTCCCCTCACCTGTATGGCCGGCATATTCAAGGTAAATACCTAAACCGTCTTTTGGACTCCATTTGTAAATCCTATTTGTAGGGACATCGGAAAAAAGTAATGCCTGTAACGAATCTACCCACAAGGGGCCTTCACTCCATTTGAATCCGGTAGCCAAAACTTCAAAGGAAGCATCCGGTGCAATAAGTGAACGTGCTGCTTTGTCGTGAATACGTACATTAAACTGTTCCGCAACAGCCTTTGTAGGTGTGTTTTGTTTGGCTTTGGGTGCATTGGTGCAGGAAACCAGTAACAGAACTACGGTAACTAGCTTGTAAATTGTTTTTTTGTACATGTTTTTTTGTTTGGGTTTATAAATATACACCATTCATTACCTAGCTAAAGCGTTTGGAAATCAATTCCAAAACGTGGTTTAGCATACTTTCTGCTGTAAACTGTGTAGCGTCTAACGCTATGGCATCTGGAGCCTGAATCAAGGGGGAGTCTGCCCGTGTACTATCCAAATAATCTCGTTGCTTGATGTTTTGGTGAATTTGATTTAAGGTAACTTCCGTATCCTGTTCCTTGATTTCATTAAAGCGACGTTGCGCGCGTACCTGATCATCTGCAAACAAAAATAATTTTAAATCGGCATCAGGAAAGACTACAGTACCGATATCTCGTCCATCCATTACAACAGCTTGTGTTGCACCTATAATGCGTTGCTGCGCAACTAAAAAAGCGCGTATTTCAGAAATAGATGCCACAATGCTTACTGCATTGGAAACAGCCATGGAGCGAATTTCACTTGACACATCTGCGCCATTCAAAAACAATTTATTATTCGTGAATGTTAGATGAATATCATCTAGATGCGAGATTAGTTTTTCTTTATCCAAACCAGCTTCTGTTAACCATTGCTGCTGCTGTGCATAAAGAGTCACACCACGATACATGGCTCCCGAATCAACATACACCATATTTAAAGATGAGGCAAGCGCTTTGGCAAGCGTACTTTTTCCCGTAGATGAGGCGCCATCTATAGCAATGATAAAGGATTTTTTCATTCGCGTGGTTCTATCGTTAATCCGAAAAACATACGGTTTCCAGCTACACTATATCGAGAATGGGTAAGTTGAAATCGCAAGCGACGCATTTGTATTCCAACACCAAAAGACACCCCCGAAAAGTTACGTACGTCTAAAATACGCATTTCTGCAGCACGTTGGCTATGGTAGCCCAATCGGATTGAAAAAACACCATCAGGAAAAAACTCGACACCAAAGGTGCTTTGCCGCAACACTTTTTGTATGATCCCTGACGAAGACTGATTACTACCACCGCCTAAGTTAGCTGTAGACTCTTCTGGATTGTCAAAGTACAAGGGCCATTTGTTCAAATGATGAAAAGATACATGCCAACGCAATGGCAAATAGCGCAATGAATTTGAAAAACCAAAAGTTAGGTTACTTGGAAGGGGCTCTACCACATCCTGATATGTAGTTAGCTGTTTTCCAAGATGCTGATAAAGTAAAGCCAAACGCCATGTAGCGCCAGCAGGCTGAAAAAACAAACCAATATCGGCGGTTATGCCAGAAGAAGTGTAGGTTTCCAGAGCAGAGCGAATGTAACGAATACGCGCTCCTAGATGTAAATCCTGCTGTAAAAAATAATGTGAGCTAGCCAATCCCAAAGCGACTTCATTTCCAGTAAAATTAGCAGTAGAGTTACCCAATTCGTCAAACCCTTCAAAGGTTCCATAATGCATGTACGAAACATCAAAAACTACAGCCTTCTTTCGGTTAATGGTGTAGGCATAAGCTGCTGTTCCTCTGTTAATTCCATCAAAGTACGGCTCATAGTTGACCATAAGTTGTCCACCATGAACACTGCGGATACTAGCAGGATTAATCATGGTCGTGCCAATGTCATTGTTCTGCAGGGTAATGGGGTCGGCAAGTGCTAAGCTTCTTGGTGTAGCTGAAAGTTCTAAAAATCTAAAGGTTGCATCACCGCCCAATTGTGCTTGCAAAGAAGACAAATAAAAAATCAGCAAGCAGACAATTAGACCCCTCATGCGTATTACAAACGAATTTTAGCGGCTTTTCTTGCTTCTCACTTGTTGTTTTGTAATGGCAATCTGCAATACATCATCTATGGTTTCTACATAGTGAAAGTGTAATCCCTTGAGATAACGCTCTGGAATTTCACCCACATCGGACTTATTCTTCGTACACAAGATTATCTCCTTTATGTTGGCGCGCTTAGCAGCAAGTATTTTCTCTTTTATACCACCAACAGGCAATACTTTCCCGCGCAAGGTAATTTCACCAGTCATGGCTAATCTATTTTTAACCTTACGCTTTAGGATACTTGAAACTAAGGAGGTAATCATCGTGATTCCAGCACTAGGCCCGTCTTTGGGAGTAGCTCCCTCAGGAACGTGAATGTGGAAATTGTGTTTTCCAAAAAAGTCATTATCAATATCCAACTCCTCGGCATGGGCCTTGATATATTGCAACGCAATAGTAGCAGATTCTTTCATTACCTTACCCAAATTGCCTGTGATTGATAGGTTGCCCGTTCCCTTACTAAGCGAAGATTCAATAAAAAGAATATCTCCGCCTACACGTGTCCATGCCAAACCCGTCACAACTCCAGCTAAGTTGTTGTTCTCGTAGGCATCGCGCAGCATTTTTGCAGGACCTAAAATAGGCTCAAGCTCCGCCACTTCTAGCTTAGCATCACGCGGGTCTTCTTTTGCTAGTCGCATAGCAAAGTGACGTACTACTTTCGCAATTTGTTTGTCTAAACCACGAACACCCGACTCGCGAGTGTATCCAGCCACAAGCTGACGCATGGTCGCCTTGGGCAAGTGTACAGCAGTCTTGGGCAGCCCATGTTCTTTTAGTTGCTTGGGCAACAAATAGCGCAAGCCTATTTGAATTTTTTCTTCAAGCGTATATCCCGTAACCTCTATAATTTCCATTCGATCACGCAAAGCCGGCTGTATGGTTGAAAGCGAATTTGCCGTGGCTACAAACATAACCTTAGACAGGTCATAACCTGTTTCTAGGTAATTATCATAAAAGTTAGTGTTTTGCTCCGGATCAAGCACCTCCAACATGGCAGATGAAGGGTCTCCATGAGCAGATTCGGTAAGCTTATCCAATTCATCCAAAACAAAAACAGGGTTTGATGTGGTCGCTTTTTTAATGTTTTGCACTACCCTACCTGGCATAGCTCCAATATAGGTTTTGCGATGGCCGCGAATTTCAGCTTCATCGCGCATACCGCCTAAAGACATACGTACGTATTGACGTCCTAAAGCTTCTGCAATGGATTTGCCTAGCGATGTTTTCCCGACACCAGGTGGACCAACCAAACATAAAATCGGGGATTTCATGTCGTTGCGCAGTTTAAGCACGGCAAGATGTTCAATAATACGTTGTTTGACCTTGTCTAATCCAAAATGATCACGGTCTAAGATTCGTTGCGCTCGCTTTAAGTCAAAAGAGTCTTCCGAATAGGTGTTCCAAGGCAGGTCTAGATATAAATCAAGATAATTGCGCTGTACGGAGTATTCAGCAACCTGAGGGTTCATGCGTTCCAGCTTAGCCAATTCCTTATTAAAGTGCTTTGCAACAGCTTTATCCCAAGCTTTGGTTTTGGCGCGCTCACGCATTTCTTGCACTTCTTCATCGTAGGAAACACCACCGAGTTCTTCCTGAATTGTTTTCATCTGTTGATGCAAAAAATACTCTCGCTGCTGCTGGTCTAAATCGTGACGAACTTTCGACTGGATATCGTTTTTAAGAGATAATTTTTGATACTCCACATTCATTTGTTTCAAACAGCGTAATGCCCGTGCTTCCAGGCTATCAAGCTCCAGAATCTCTTGTTTTTCAGAAACCGACATATTCATGTTGGAAGAAACAAAATTGACCAAAAATGCATCGCTTTGGATATTCTTAATCGCAAACGAGGCCTCCGATGGGATTTCGGGATTTTGGGCAATAATCTTTAGCGCTAAATCTTTGATAGATTCAATAATAGCTACAAAGTCAGGCGCATCTCCTTCGGGGCGAATTTCATCTAAAGCTACTACTTTGGCGGTAAAAAAGGGCTGTTCGGAGGTGTATTCAAGAGTTTCAAAGCGTTTTTTTCCTTGAAGAATCACCGTCGTGTTCCCATCGGGCATCTTGAGTACACGTAAAACCTTGGCCAAGGTACCCTTTTGGTATAAGTCCTTTGATTTCGGTGACTTAACACTACTGTTCTGTTGTGCAACCACACCCAAGAGTTTATCCCCTTTATTAACTTCTTTAATCAACTCTATTGATCGATCACGGCTGGCCGTTATCGGAATAACCACGCCAGGAAACAAGACCGTATTTTTTAACGGCAGTATTGGTAACTCGCTGGGTACTGGCTCTTTCTGAATGGCTTCCTCGTCATCTGTGGTCATCAACGGAATTAGTTCCGTTTCTTCTTCCAAGTCTTGTGCCGAGAGATTGTCTAGGGATAAAAATTTTGATCGAGCCATAAAAATAATACTATGCCATTTTGTCTGTTTTTTGCAAAAAAACATGAGCAATGGCTAATTTTAACTGTTGTGCTAATAAATTTCAAACTCTATGCCATTGTAACAATTTAGTTTAAAAGTCGTTAGAAAAGTATTAAACCCAATGAAATCATGAAAACAACACATCTTATTTACAGCACACTTTTTTTATTTGTCTTTGGAAGCGCACAAGCGCAGTGGTGGCAAAAAAAATAAAGGGAAATGGTAAAATGACAACTGAAATGCGTCAACTAGATTCCTATGATGCCATTCATGTACACGGAAGTATGCACGTAAAACTTACTTCAGGTGATGAGGGAGATATCAAAATTGAAGCAGAGGAAAATCTGATGGAATACATCGAAACAACAAATAAAAAGGAAAGCTACACATCAAAACAAAGGACAACACGAATGTACGCACCTCTTTAGGAAAGGAAATCACGCTTTATGTACCGGTAGCCGAAGTAGCTAAATTAACCCTAAGTGGATCAGGTGATATTGAAGGAGCTGTATCGCTTAAAACGGATAAACTAAAGCTGAGTCTTAGCGGATCAGGTGATGTTGATGTTGATGTAACTGAACTTCATGCATCCATTGCTGGCTCTGGAGATATTGATCTTAGTGGAAAAGCCCATGAATTTAACGCTTCGGTAACAGTGTCAGGTGATATAAAAGCAAAAAATCTAAAAGTCAATAATTGCCAAGCTTCAGTAACGGGTTCGGGTGATATCGCTGTTTATGCCCTAAGCCACTTAAAGTCGACTATTGTAGGTTCAGGTGATGTTCTGGTCAATAAGTCAGTAAAGACCACCGAAAAGAAAGTTGTTGGTTCTGGAGAAGTAACCAAGTATTGAGTTAGACGGCCAAAGATTTTTCGTTTTTCCGTTGTAGGCGTATGAGTAAAATAACGCCCACTAAAAAGAATACGACAAAGAAAAGTATGGCGTTGCGCATGCTTCCAGTAAGCTGATCTACAGTGCCGTACATCAGCATACCGATAACAATTCCTACTTTTTCGGCTACATCGTAAAAACTAAAATAAGAAGTGGTGTCTAGTGTTTTGGGGATCAGTTGCGAATATGTTGAACGCGCAACAGATTGAATACCACCCATGCACAAGCCAACAAAACCAGCGACGACATAAAACTCAATAGGTTCATGGATAAAGTAAGCACTAATGCATAAGGCTACCCATACGGAGTTTAATAAAATCAATGTTTTGATATTGCCCCAGCTATTGGCAAGTCTTGAGGAAATTAAGGCGCCAAAAATGGCAATGATTTGAATAAGTAATATGCTTATAATCAAACCCATGGTTTTTTCTTCCCCTGACCACGATATCTCTTGTTCGCCAAAATAGGCAGCGACTAACATGACCGTCTGTAGTGCCATGCTAAAAATAAAGAAAGCACCGAGATAACGCTTTAGTTTGGTCAAGTCGCGTAAGCTTTTCCAAACGGACTTTAGTTCCCGATAGCCGTTAAAAAAAATATCCTTGGTGTAGACCTTATCTTTAAATCCTCGAGGAAGGTGATAAAAAGCAATGTGACTAAATGAAAACCACCAAACGCCTACCATGACAAAAGAATAACGCATTGCTTTTAGGGAGGCGGTTCCACCAGCACCTGTTATGCCAAACCATTCTGGTTTGAGTACCATAAATAAATTAACCAACAATAAAAGAACACTTCCGACATACCCCAAGGCAAAACCTCGGGCACTAATTCTGTTATGCTGTTCTGGATAAGCAATATCGGGTAAATAGGAATTGTAAAAAACCAAGCTTGACCAAGCACCTATCAAAGCCAAAAAATAAAACAATAAGCCCCAATAAATATTATCAATATCAAACCAATAAAGACCAACACAAGCAGCTGCGCCGAGATAGCAGTAGAATTGCATAAAGCGTTTTTTGTTGCCCATATAATCTGCAATTCCCGATAAAATTGGTGACCACAAAGCAATAAACATAAAGGCAAGTGCAGTAACATAGCTAATTAAGGCTGTGTTTTTAACCGATACCCCAAAGACTGTAAGATGTGTTTCATCGCCACAGATATAACCGTAGTACAAAGGGAAAATAGTAGAGGAAATAACCAAAAAATAAACCGAGTTTGCCCAGTCGTACGAAACCCATGCCCTGAGTAATTTTTTGTCTCCTTTTTTGTGTGCTGGCATAAGCTGCGTTTGTTCAAATAAACAAAATAGTTTTAGATGAAAAAAACGAAAGCGTACATTTGCTTCTATGACGAAGAAGAAAAAACACCAACAGGGAATTCCTGTTCCAAAGTGGTTAAAAATTGGTTTTAAGACACTAGAACTGATTGCCCCCTATGTTGCTATGCGTACAGCTGCACATGTTTTTTCCAAGCCCATTAAATTTAGAGTGCCCAAGCACGAAAAAAGATCAATCGTTACATACAGCCAACAGAAACACCACATCAGCGAGATTGACAGAGATATTATGGTATATCAGTGGGAGAACACGGGAGAAAAAGTGCTTATCATCCACGGCTGGAGCAGCAGAGGAACTCAAATGTACCGAATTGCTGAAAAGCTACATCAGGCTGGATTTCACGTGGTTGCTTTCGATGCTCCCGCTCACGGTAAATCGACTGGAAAAACAACCAATATGTTGCAGATAATTGAAGTTACAC
This sequence comes from Flavobacteriaceae bacterium, assembly GCA_024638225.1. Classification (GTDB taxonomy): domain Bacteria; phylum Bacteroidota; class Bacteroidia; order Flavobacteriales; family Flavobacteriaceae; genus UBA7446. Next base: position 33,584 of record JAHEKR010000013.1, on the reverse strand, counting down.
AATACCTAAAACACTATTTTGGAGACTTTTATGCGTTGGTTGGGCATTCGTTGGGGGGAAATATTGCCCATCAATACGCTAGAGCTGCAAATAAACTAGAAAAAACAGTTACCATAGCTGCTGTAGATAAAATAAGCACGGTTTTTGCAAACTTTATCAAGATGGTTGGTTTGAGCGACAAAACTTACAGACGAATGACTCATTATTTTGAGCAAAAATACAGTGTTGATATAAATGATTATGATACTAGTATTGCTGCAAAAGAAGTCAACATTCCATCCCTAGTAATTCATGACAAACAGGATTTTGATGTAGGTTATGATTGCGCAGTCCAAATCGTAAAAAACAACAAGAATGCAACATTAATGACAACCGAAGGCCTTGGGCACAGCAAAATCCTAAACGATTCTAAAGTGGTCGAAGCAGTTGCCTCTTTTATAATAAATCCATGAAAAAATTACTCGCCACCTTAAGTTTAGTTGTTCTTGTCACCGCTTGCGGACAAGGAACAAAAGAAAGTAATGACAAAAATCAAACGCTAATAGAAATGAAAAAGACTGATGAATATTGGAAAGATAAATTAGATCCTGAAGCATTTCGGATATTAAGACAGAAAGGAACGGAATACCCACACACAGGAGAATACAACCTACATTTTGAAAATGGAACTTATCTTTGTGTGGCTTGCAAAGAGCCACTGTTTACCAGTACATCAAAATTTAGAAGTGATTGTGGCTGGCCGAGTTTTGATCGTGCCATCGAAGGTAAAATCAGGAATGAACATGACGCCTCACTAGGTATGTCACGAACCGAAATCATCTGCAACAGTTGTGATGGACATTTAGGACACGTATTTAGAGACGGGCCCACAGACACAGAACTTCGCTATTGTGTCAATTCAGTAGCACTGAATTTTTCTGAAAACAAAAAGAAAAAATAGGCGTTCCCAATAGTGGGTTGTTTCGTATTTTTGCACAAACTTTATTTATGAGTCAATACGATATTATCGTTTTAGGAAGCGGACCCGGCGGTTATGTTACGGCTATTCGCGCTTCTCAACTAGGATTGAAAACTGCAATTGTTGAAAAAGAAAGCCTTGGGGGTGTATGCCTTAACTGGGGCTGTATACCAACTAAAGCTTTAATCAAATCGGCGCAAGTTTTTGAATATCTGAAACATGCCGAAGATTATGGTCTTAAGGTTAAAGAATACGACAAAGATTTTGATGCCGTGGTAAACCGGAGTAGATCCGTAGCAGAAAACATGAGTAAAGGAGTCCAGTTTTTGATGAAAAAAAATAAAATTGATGTCATCATGGGCTTTGGCACGCTACTTCCAGGTAAAAAAGTGCATGTAAAAGCTGAAGATGGAAATGAGCAAGAACTCTCTGCGAAGCACATTATCGTAGCTACAGGTGCACGCTCGCGCGAACTACCGAGCCTTCCTCAAGATGGTGAAAAAGTGATTGGTTACCGCAAAGCAATGACCCTAAAAAAACAACCCAATAAAATGATTGTTGTTGGGTCAGGAGCCATTGGAGTAGAATTTGCTTATTTCTACAATGCAATGGGAACAGAAGTTACTCTAGTTGAATACCAACCACGTATTGTTCCCGTGGAGGATGCAGACATCTCAAAGCAAATGGAAAAAAGTTTTAAGAAAACTGGAATTAAGGTCTTGACCAATGCTGAAGTAACACAAGTAGATACTACGGGGAAAGGGGTTGTTGCAACCATCAAAACCAAAAAAGGCGAAGAACAACTGCAGGCCGATGTTGTACTTTCTGCAGTTGGTATCAAAACAAATATCGAGCATATTGGCTTGGAAGCCGTAGGTATTGCAACAGATCGGGATAAAATTCTTGTTGATGATTATTACCAAACGAACATCCCAGGTTATTATGCTATTGGTGATGTTACCTCGGGTCAGGCCTTGGCGCATGTTGCATCTGCAGAAGGAATTTTGTGTGTAGAGAAAATTGCAGGACATCATGTAGAACCTCTCGACTACGGTAATATTCCAGGGTGTACGTACAGCAGCCCTGAAATTGCGTCTGTCGGGCTCACCGAAGCACAAGCCAAAGAACAAGGTTTGGACATTAAAGTGGGTAAATTTCCGTTTTCTGCTTCTGGGAAGGCACAAGCTAGTGGAACCTCAGACGGATTTATCAAAGTGATTTTTGATGCTAAATACGGAGAATGGCTGGGTTGTCATATGATTGGGGCAGGTGTAACGGATATGATTGCCGAAGCAGTGCTAGGACGCAAGCTAGAAACAACGGGGCACGAAGTACTCAAGGCGGTTCACCCCCACCCGACCATGAGCGAGGCGATGATGGAAGCCGTTGCCGATGCCTACGACGAGGTTATCCACCTTTAAAAAATAGAAAAGCAGTCAAATTGGTGCTTTTTTTATATTTGTTAAATAACCTTTCCAAATCGAACTGCAACCGAACAATTTATGTGACATCTACACAAACACTTCGAGTGCGCCACAGAAGGTTTAGGAATTAAATTTTTAGATATGAATACAAGAATTCTACCTTTAATACTGTTGCTATTTGGGCTAAATATTAGTCATGGTCAGCATAAGTTTACGTACGTTAAAATCAAAAACTTCGGAGTAGAAATTAAAACAAATAGTATTGAAGAGCTTAAAGAATTTGACTGGAAAGAAACTTTGAACTATTTCAAGAAAGAAGGGTCAAATCACAGTGTTAAAGTATCGTTTACGCTGAAAAGACCTAAAATAAATAACCAAGCTATTATCGAGTGTTTTAAGCGGATAAAAAGAGTTGAAGGTCTGTCTTTCCATCATAAATTAAGGTATGGGGTCAACTCAAAGAAAATCAGAGCTTATACCTTTAGCACTGAAGGCAAACCTAAAAAGATTGATGAGCTGATTGCATTAATGAAAAATCACATAACAAATATGGATTCTTTCATATCAAGCTGAGACTTATATAGGCATTTTGTATAAAGCAACCGAATGGCTGTTTTTTTTTTACATTTAGAATTCAACTAATGTTATGAATAAATCTATCGTTATCACAGGCGTTTCAACGGGAATTGGGCGCGATGCGCTTAGGCTATTGCACAGCAAAGGTTTTTATATTTTTGGAAGCGTGCGTAAAGAAGAAGATGCAACTGCACTGAGTAAAGAATATCCAGAACGCTTTACCCCACTCGTTTTTGATGTCCAAGACCACAAATCTGTTATTGAAGCATCAGGTGTTGTTTTTGACAAATGCCACGTACTTGCTGGATTGATTAACAATGCTGGAGTTGCCATCCCAGGACCCTTAGAGCATCTTACGGAAGAAGCCTTTGAGCGGCAAATGGATATCAATGTTAAAGCTGTTCGGCGTATTACGAACCTTTTCCTTCCACTACTTGGCGCCAGTAAAGAGTTTAAAGGCACACCCGGGCGTATCATCAATATAAGTTCGGTTTCGGGCTTGTTTAGTTCACCATTTAATGGAGCTTACTCTATTTCTAAACATGCCCTAGAAAGCATGACAGATGTATACAGACGAGAGCTTAGACGTTACGGAATTAAAGTTATCGCCATAGAACCTGGTCCCATCAAAACCAATATTTGGCAAAAAAATCTCAACAGTCTAGATGAATTTAACCAAACAGAGTATTACGATGTACTTCAAAACGCGAATAAAATCATCGAGAACGCAGAAAAATCTGCCTATCCTGTAGCTAAAATATCAAAGCTGATATTTAAATGCATCACCTTAAAAAATCCAAAAACGAGATACATCGTTCATCGGAATAAACTGGCATTTAAATTGATGGCGTTTTACCTTCCTAATAAACTAGTCGATTGGTTAATTCATAAAACGCTAGGAAAAGGCGAAAAGCATCGACCCGTATAAACTTACCTGTTGATAAAACTATCAGCGGCTAAGCGATAGACATCCAGACCAAATCCCAAAATTAAGCCCGCAGCATTGGGTGTAATAAAGGAAGTATGCCTAAAGTCTTCTCGAGCAAAAGTGTTGGAAATATGTACCTCAACTACGGGGGTTTCTATCCCTTTGACCGCATCACCTATACCTACAGAAGTATGGGTATAAGCACCTGCATTGAGAATAATACCATCAGCGGAAAATCCATACTTATGTAGCGCATCAATAAGTTCTCCCTCAATATTGGATTGAACATAGTGAAAAGTACATTGCGGAAACGCTTCTTTGAGTTCGGATAAGTACGCTTCAAAACCTTTAGAGCCGTAAATTTCGGGTTCGCGTTTCCCAAGTAAATTCAAATTAGGTCCGTTGATGATGGTTAGCTCCATGATGTATTTTATTCAAAACTAAGAAACTCTTGCCAATCAATCCGTATTTTTGAATATGCAATGGACAAAAGCTTTAGAAAGTTATTCCTTTTACCTGCAGCTAGAACAAGGTAAATCCAAAAATACGATAGATGGTTATCAATTCGATGTACGTAGACTTGCTCGCTATTGCGAAACCCTAAATAAAAAAAATCTCCCCTTAACTATTGATACAGAAACTATAAAAGAGTTTGTGTACCTTTTATCCAAAGAGGTACAGCCACCCACACAATCCAGAATTATTTCTGGGATAAAAGGCTTTTTTCTTTATTTGCAACTCGAGGGATATCGCAAAGATAATCCGACTCAATTGTTAGAGAGCCCCAAAACACGCAAAACCTATCCAGATACGCTGTCTACTTCTGAAGTTGATGCGCTAATTGATGGATTGGATAAAAAAGGTGCTTTTGCTTTTCGCAATCACTGTATACTGGAATTGCTCTACAGTTGTGGTTTGCGCGTTAGCGAATTAACCCACCTCAGATGCTCTGATTTGTTTTTCGAACAAGGGCTTATTAAGGTTCGCGGTAAGGGCGACAAGCTTCGATGGGTGCCCATAGCAGAAGAAACAACTAAGCTTATCCATTCATATTTAGACAAAAGAATGGTGCGCAAATGCGCAAAGGGACATGAAGATATTTTGTTTTTGAACAACAGAGGCAAAGAATTGACACGTGCCATGATTTTTACTTTAGTAAAAAAGGCAGCCGTTCGAGCTGATATCAAAAAAAACATTAGCCCACACACCTTACGTCACTCCTTTGCAACCCATTTAGTTGAAAATGGAGCCGACATTCAATTGGTTCAGCACATGATGGGACATGCAAGCATAACAACAACAGAACGTTATATACACATGAGTCAGCAGCATTTAAAGGATGCCATCACACGGTTTCACCCGCGTGGAAACTAATTTGAGACAAGCATACGGAATCCCTCGCCATGTATGTTGATGATTTCTATTGCTGAATCAGCTTTTAGGTGCTTGCGGAGTTTGGCAATATACACATCCATTGACCGTGAAGTGAAATAGGTATCGTCTTTCCAAATCTTTTTTAATGCAAGTTCGCGCGGCATTAAATCATTTTGATGTAAAGCCAGTAGCTGTAACAATGCACCTTCTTTAGGAGACAATTTTACAGGCTTATCATCCCCAATGGAAAGTTCACGTAATTTTGCATTAAACGAAAATGCACCGATAGTAAACAAGTGATCTGCCTTGTTTAAGTTAACTGTATTTTGTTCCATACGATGGAACATGGCTTTCATTTTTAAAAGCAGCACATCAGAGTCAAAAGGCTTAGTTAAGTAATCATCCGCTCCAAGATTATACCCTTTTAGCACATCCTCTCTCATAGACTTGGCAGTTAAGAATATAATGGGAACAGCTGCATCATTGCTGCGAATTTCTTTAGCCAGTGTAAAGCCGTCCTTGTAGGGCATCATGACGTCTAATAAACAAATATCAAAGTTATCTTTGTTGAAGCGTTCTGCACCTTCTACGCCATTGCGAGCCAATACAACCTCATAGTCGTTTATTTCTAGGTAATCACGTAAAATAGCCCCAAAGTTTTGATCGTCTTCTACCAACAATACTCTTTTCTTCGTTTGTATCATAATGCGTGTTTTAATGGAAAACGTACCGTAAACGTACTTCCCTTTTTCAACTGACTTTTAACATATATCGTGCCACCGTGCAACTCAACTATACGTTTTACATAAGACAAGCCCAAACCATGTCCTTTGGCATTGTGAATGTTTCCGGATTGCTCTCGGTAGAAACGGTCAAATACCCTTCGTCGAACTGCACTATTCATACCTATTCCCTTGTCTTGGATAGAAACACTGAATGCATCTTCAGAAACTTCAGAGCGCACAGATATTTCAACTCGATCATCTGAGTATTTAATAGCGTTTTCTAAGAGATTTACCCAGACATTGGTCATGTGCGAAGCGGATATATTCATCTTTATATGCATCGGATCTAATGAAACATCTAGTAGACCATCGTTTTGATCTATGAGCAAGCGCACATGCTCAATAGCATCTTTTATGGGAATATTTGGATCTATGTCTTGTGTAGACAACTCTAATTCTCGTCGGTCAAGACTAGATATTTGCAAAACGTTTTCAACCTGATTATTCATTCTTCTACTTTCATCCCGTATTAGCCCCAAATATTGGGTGACCTTATCTGGTTGCTTTGCAATAACCGAAGTACCTAAAGCATCCAAAGCCAACTGTATTGTTGCAATAGGTGTCTTAAATTCATGGGTCATATTGTTGATAAAGTCAGATTTTATATCGGATATTTTTTTCTGCTTTAACGCTTGAGATAAGGTAAGCACAAATACACTCAAAAGAATCAGCGTAAACAAAATGGACAGCACTATAGATCTTTGAATAGAAGAGCGAATAAAGGCCCCTTTTTCAGGAAAAATAAGACGCAGTTCATAGTTGCTACTTCCATTTAAATCAACAAACAGTGGTGTTTTATATGTTGTTTTATCTACGTTTTGAAGAAATAATTCAGTACCAAGAGCTGACATTCTGTTTCCCTCAAATACCCTAAACTCAAAGTTTGCGTCTATATCTCGAAGCAAAAGTTCTTGACCTAAAAGTAGTTCTAATTCAAAAGTGCTGGCGCGTTTTTCAATGGGCTTATTGGCGGCAATATCCATAAAAATACTTTCGTATTTTGCCTTGTCCATTGAGGATAATCGCTCGATACGTTGCATGCGCTCCCCTGTCGACATTCGGTTTATGGTATTGTCCATATCTTCTTCAAGGACAGTAGTCGCTTTGATGCTCCTATAGTCGAGAATTGGCGTAGAATCAGAAGTGGAAGGGTCGTACAGTTCAGGAAAGATTCCATAGGTGTCCTCTATAATTCCACGAGACACCAACAGGGTTTTATTTTCTGTAGTTCGATCAATGTATTGAAAAACTTCCGTTAGTTGGGATTCCTTTGGAGACCCTATGCTATCCATGATCTTCTGCGTAGCAGCAATGTAGTCTCGTAATTCACGCTCTTTAATTTGCTCCGAAACAGCCGCTAATGCGTTATTAACTCCTAATGAAAATTGTCGATCTCTATTATTGAGATTTGTTTGTATCCAGAAAGTCTGAATCACAATAATACCCAACAGCGAAATGGCCATAAAGACAGTGAGTACAGTAAATAGTCCTTTCTTCATAGGATAAAAATACGCAACCTAAATTTAGTTTAAGAAACCACAAGCAATTGTTGATGTAATTCCGTCAACTGACGGCGCATTTCTGACAATGTTACATTTTCAATAAGATAATCTGCCAACGGAATCTTTTGTGCATCAGTCAGTTGATGTTTCATCCGATTCATTACGGATGCTTTGGAAACACCGTCCCGATCTCGCACACGTTTTATACGAATATCTTCGGGACTAACAACTAAAATTGTCCCGTCAAAGCGGTCTTGTGCTTGATGCTCAAAGACTATAGCAGCCTCATATACTGTATATGGAGCTTCTTGAGTTGCCTTCCATTGTGCGTATTCCCTTTGCACAGCAGGATGCACCAAAGCGTTGAGTTTATCAAGTAAGGTATTGTTGTCGAACACTTTGGCAGCAATTCCAGAGCTGTTGAGCTTACCGTCTACATACGCATCAGCTCCGAGCAAATCCGTAATCTTTGCTTTTAGCGTTTGGTCTTTATGCATCAAGTGTCTGGCTTCTTGATCAGCAGAAAATGTAGGAATTCCAATTTCCTGAAACATCTTTAAGAGCGTAGATTTTCCGCTACCTATTCCACCGGTAAGGGCATAATGTTTCATTCTACTATAAGGTAATTTACAGAGCTAGGGGTAACGATAAGCTGCTTTGCTGTTGGAGGAAGCCCATTAACACGAATGGTTAATACACCTGAATCGTTGGGCGAATAAGTAGCCTCGGCAGTTAAACTTGAAGCGTTTATCGCTTTTAATTCAGCCAAAGGAGCGGCAAACTTGACTTTTACTTTCTTTGGAGATAGGGCCAAACGAAGTGAGTCTGGAACTTGGGTGAGAACTACTGGCAAATCAAAAGAAATCGCTGAGTAGCGATCTACTGTTCCGGAAACATCGATATGTGTTGTACTCCAGCGTGCCATACGGCTAAGCGAATCAGGCATATAAGCCCTTAATCGGAAATCTTCCTTTAGTGGCACATCAGTACTAAGGTCAAATACAGCAGCAACAATAGAGTCAAGTACAGAAGCTGCAGCAACTGCATAAACACTGTCTTGGGAGATACGCAATGGAGCTGTAAGTTGATACCCTTCAGCAAGTATAATCGAATTGTTTAGCTCAGGGATAAAGGTTCTTTTTGCAGCTCGGGCAAGAGGAAGCGGGATGGATAGTGGAATAAATCGTTCGACATCGTTTGCACTCGGGTATTGTTGTTTGTAAACGTCCACGAGAAAAAGTGACTGAAGTCTTGGATTGTTTAAATCTAATTCTGGAAGCTGACTCACGTCCAACCGAATGAGTCTGGGAAAGGTTTTTCGATATAAAATCGAAAAACCAGAGGCAGTCATTTGCGCCTGAACATCTAACGATGGGGCTAACAACAATACAGCATCGCCGCTGGCGTGCAGCTTAACCGTTACCGGAACTAGAGTTGAATAGGATTTCGAAAGGGTGTTAATTGTCCATATCACACTCGCAAACAACAAGAACAAAAGTCCCTGCTTGGACCATAAAAATCGCTTACTACCAAGTTGCTTTACCAAAATTAATCTTTTTGTTGTTCCTCAAAAGCTTCCATGACTGCATCACTAACTCCCATATTGGAAAAGCCTCCGTCGTGAAAAAGATTTTGAAGAGTTACTTTTTTTGTGAGATCAGAAAACAAACTAACAGTGTAGTTAGCACAGTCCAGAGCAGATGCATTTCCTAAAGGGGACATTTTTTCAGCGTAAGCAATAAATCCATCAAAGCCTTTTACTCCTTTACCCGCTGTGGTTGGTGTTGGTGACTGGGATATTGTATTTACCCGTACATTTTTGTCCCGACCAAAGAAATATCCAAAACTTCGCGCAATGGATTCTAAAAAAGCTTTATTATCAGCCATATCGTTATAATCGGGGAAGACACGTTGTGCAGCCATATAGGAAAGGGCAACGATACTCCCCCACTCATTCATAGCATCATGTTTATAAAGTACTTGCATCACTTTGTGAAAAGAACCCGCAGAAACATCCCATCCTTTGGCAGTCCAATCGTACTTTTGGTCGGTGTAAGAACGGCCTTTGCGTACATTGACAGACATACCAATAGAATGCAAAACAAAATCAATCTTTCCACCGAGAACTTCCATGGATTCAGCTACTAAGTTTTCTAAATCTTCAATAGAAGTGGCATCAGCAGGAATTATCTTAGCATTTGTCTTTTCAGCTAATTCGTTGATGGTGCCCATGCGCATGGCGATAGGTGCGTTGGTTAGGACAAAAGAGCCTCCTTCTTCATGAACTCGAAGTGCAGTTTGCCAAGCGATTGAATTTTCATCCAGTGCGCCAAAAATGATTCCCTTTTTCCCTTTTAATAATCCGTAACTCATATGTACTCATTTAAATTAAACGTTCCGTAGCTCACGTGCATGACGTAAAGCTGATTCTTTTTTATTTTTCCCACCGAGCATTTCGGCCAACTCATTAATTCGCTCTTCTTCAGAAAGCGGCCGAAGAAAGGTCTGGGTTGTTTCGCCTACCACTTGTTTATACACTTTGTAATGTGCATCTGCTAGTGCAGCTATTTGGGGCAAATGTGTAATGGAAATTACTTGCATATTTCGACTCATTTCATGCATGCGTTTTCCCATGGCATTCGCCATTTCCCCAGAAACACCTGTATCAATTTCATCCAAAACCAAAGTTGGTAGCTTTATTTTTTCAGATAAAATAGATTTAATTACCAACATAATACGAGACAATTCACCACCAGAAGCTACCTTACTTAGGGGTGCAAAATCAATTCCTTTATTTGCGGAAAACCAAAGATCCACCTCCTCAGTCCCAAGGGATCCTGGAGTGTCTAAAGGGATGAGTTTTACGGAAAACTGAACGTGCTCCATCCCCAAAGCTTTTGTTCGACCTACCAAGTCATGTGCTAAAGAATTGCAACAAGCCTGACGCTGATTGCGGAGTTTGTCACCCAACTGTTTGAGCTTTTGTACTGCTTTTGTCTGTGTATCTTTGAGTAAATCAATTTGCTGCTCCATAGAAACCACATCACCGCATTGTTTGCGCAGGGTTTCGCGCTTTTCTATAAGTCCATTTGCATCTAAAACTTGATGCTTCTGGCATAGATGATGAAGTATACTTAATTCATCTTCAAGCTGTTGCAAACGACTGGGATCGTCAGCAATATTCTCTGCAAGTAATTCTGCCTCTTGAACAATATCTGAAAATTCAATACCTAGGCTCGAAATCCGTTCTTGGAGTGATTGGTATGCATCTCCCAAAGAAGATATTTTAGCCAAAAGTTGCTTAAGTGCCAAAAGTTGGTCTTGTACTCCTAATTGTTCTTGAGTGGATAAAGTACGAACCTCGGCAAGTGTGGACCGAAGTCCAGTCGCATTACGTAAAATCTTTGCTTCCTCCTCAAGCTCACGTATTATCGATGAATAAAGCTTGACTTGCTCTAGCTCTTGAAGTAAAAATTGATGGTAGTCGAGTGCTTGGTTGGCTTGTTGCTGTTGTGTTAAGAGTCGATCCAACTCTTTTGAAACCTGCTGCCATTTGGTGTAAGCAGTTTTGTATTCAGAAACCAGCTCAATTCCTCCAGAATAATGATCCAAGAGACTTAGGTAGAATGTACTGTCTGTCAATTGTATGGTTTGCCGTTGTGTATGAATATCTACTAGAGCAGCGCCTAAGGTCTTAAGTGCATCTAAAGTCACAGGAGTATCGTTGACAAAAGCGCGTGATTTTCCGCTAGCACTTAGTTCTCTGCGCACTACGGTTTCACTTTCTTCGTCTAAATCCAGTGCTTCAAATAAACTGCTAAGGTTCTTACGTGAAATATCAAACACCGCCTCGACTATACACTTGGTTGCGCCAGATCGTATGGTAGATAAGTCTGCTCGTTGTCCAAGAATTAGGGAAAGTGCATTTAGGAGTATAGACTTTCCAGAACCTGTTTCTCCTGTAAGCATACAAAGACCTGAAGCAAAGGAAACTTCTAAGTCTTCAATGAGTGCGAAATTTTTAATAGATAGAGAAGCTAACACAGTTTACGTATTCAGATTCATTCAAATATAGGGTGTTTCGCCCAGATGTACACACGAAGTTATCAACGCTTTATACTGCTCCAATAGGAAGACATAGTAGGTACGTAACGATTCAAAAAAGAAAGCAAGTCTTTGGTATCTACGTCAGGACCTTCAGCGAAAATCTGTCCAATTTCTTCTGACTTGGTGTCAAAAAATGCTTGTAACAAATAAACATTGGACTGACGTCTCATTAAATTCTCTAGACCAACCAACTGGGAGGCAATTAATTCTTTTGCCTCTTTTGGATTTTCTTGAATTAGATCAAGAGCATTTCGATGATATTCATAGAGCAACAAACGAAAATCGTTGAATGCCGCTGAGGACAATTGATCAATTAGGGCATAACGGCTAATACCTGTTCTGTTGAGCGTCCAGCCAGCAGCGCCACTCGCCTGAGCTGCGTTAGCAATGATTCGCGCTTGTTCATAAAACACATCTCCACCCAGTGGAGCAAATGAATCCAGTTCCATTCCAGCTACCAAATAAATATAGTAGGAAAAAACAGAAACAAGATTGCTGTTGTAGCGATTAACATCAAAATAAAGGGGTTGAAACTCTTGATAGGTAAAAGTGAAATTATTGTCGAGCAGGTTTGTAAGTGGAGATGTGTAAGCGCTCCCATAAATCAATCGGCCAGATTGCACTTGTAAAGTCCCTGAAAAAGAATTGTCATTAACCGTAACTATATTTAGTAAAAAAGAAATGGAAATTTCAGCTTGTTGGGTAGACTGCTCATTGGTCCAATTGGTATTGTTTAAAAAATCTCTAAGTGATTTTTCAAGCGTCTGGACAGGCGTTATATTAGTTTGATCAACTAATTCAGTGCTAACATTCAGATCTACTCGAATTTCTTGGCTCCACGCCATGAAATGGACACAAAAAAACAGACAAATAATATTAATTCGCATGAAACATTTCATTTAGGTGGTTTAGTATATCAGAAGCTACCTCATCTTTCGATTTAAGTGGATAGTAAACAGGTTTTTTGTCGGCAGCCAAGAAACTAATCTTGTTGGTATCATGACCAAAACCAGCTCCCTTATCAGCAAGAGAGTTAACGACAACAGCATCTAAGTTTTTTTGCTTTAACTTTAAAGTAGCATGTTTCATTGCATCTTGTGATTCAAGAGCAAATCCAATAAGGAGCTGTCCTTTTTTTGCCTTACCCAATGTAGCTAGAATATCTGTTGTCGGCTCAAGGTCTAATGCATCTAGACCTGCTTTCTTTTTAATTTTTTGGTTTGTCGTCTTGATGGGTCTAAAATCGGCCACAGCAGCAGACATTATGACCGCATCAGTTTCACTGAATTCCTTTAAGCAAGCCTGCAACATTTCATCAGCGGTCGTAACCTGGATGCAATTTACGTTTGGGTGTAGCGAATTTCCAGTGGTTGGCCCACTAATTAACGTTACAGAAGCGCCTAACGATGCGGCTTTATTGGCAAGAGCATAGCCCATTTTTCCAGAGGAGTGATTTCCTATAAAACGAACGGGGTCTATAGGTTCGTATGTTGGACCAGCCGTAATCATAATTTTTTTACCAGACAAAGGGGATTTTTCCAAAAAATAGGATTCCAACAGGGATACAATTTGTTCCGGTTCTTCCATTCTGCCTTCTCCTTCTAATCCACTAGCCAATGCTCCAGAAGTAGCTGGAATTAAGTGGTTTCCGTTTTGTACAAGTGTATCTATATTTTGCTTGTTGGCGGGATGCTTGTGCATATCCAAATCCATTGCAGGCGCAAAAAACACAGGGCATTTGGCAGATAGATAAGAGGCGATCAACAAATTATCAGCCGTAGCTTGAGCCATTTTTGATAGCGTATTGGCAGAGGCTGGAGCTACCAACATGGCATCTGCCCACAAGCCTAATTCCACATGATTGTTCCACAGGGCACCATCGCTATCTTCTTGGGTAAACGAAGTCAGTACTTCTCTATTCGAAAGGGTAGAAAGTGTAAGTGGTGATACAAAAGCTTTTGCGGCTTCGGTCATTAATACCTGAACAGCAGCGCCTTTTTTAACAAGCAATCGTACGATAAAGGGTACTTTATATGCGGCTATACTTCCCGATACGCCTAATAAAATTTGCTTGTCGTGAAGCACAGACATGACTATTCTCCTGAGTCGGTATCCGTGTGACGGTAGTAAATTTTTTCCTGTAACCACTGCTCAATAGCAATCGCATGGGGCTTAGGAAGTTTTTCGTAGAACTTAGAAACTTCGATCTGTTCTTTATTTTCAAAAATCTCTTCTAAGTTTTCGGTTGGCGTAGCAAACTCTTCTAACTTTTCAAATAATTCAGATTTGATATCCTCGTTTATCTGAATGGCACGCTTTGCCAAAATGGATATGGTTTCGTAAATATTACCCGTAGTTACATCAAGTTCATTACGATTATACGTTTTTGTTGTATCGGCTGCTTGTGTGCGTTTTAAATCCATCTTTCTAATTAATTGGATGCAAAAGTACGTATTTCTTGCTCAATATCTTCTAACAATTCAACCGCTTCTTCCATATGAGAAGATTCAGGGTACAAGCGCTTGAAGTTATCAAACTTAGATTTTGCGTCTTGTAGTCTATTTTCTTTTTTATAATCAACACTATTAACTGCCAAAGTCGTGGCAGCAGAAAGCTGAACAAAAAGCGCGGCTTCACGATAAGATGTGCCGGGATTATCTGCTATAAAGTTATCCAAGGATTTAATGGAAGCCTTGTAATCGCGTATCGTATTGTATTGTTTGGCAACCTCGAAACCCTTTTTTTCGGTTTTAAGACGTAATTCTTGTGCCATATCATTTGCCTGAGCCATACGCTCACTGTTTGGATAACGATTGATAAACTCTTGGACTTTGTCAAGGGCAAGAAAGGTATCTTTCTGATCTAGACTGTAGTTTGGTGAAAGCTTGTACTGTGCATAGGCCATCAAAAAATAAGCTTCATCAACCTTCTGACTTTTCGGGTATGCTTTTATAAAAGTCTCAAATTCATAACCCGCCAAAATGTAATTTTTTGTTTCCAATAGTGAGTTGGCGTAGAAAAAAACGATGCGTTCGGCTTGTGGTTTTCCACGATATAATTCTTTAAGTTGAGCAAACAATTGAGCCGCTTTTCGATAATTTCCGTTCTCATAAAGAGTTGAAGCCATTTCATTTTTTGTGGCAACATCATCCTTTTTTAATGCCTTTTGAAAATCACTACAACCTAGAGCTAAGCAAAAAAATAAAACAGTAAAGTAGTTATGTAATTTCATGAATGCAAACTTAACTAAAACATAGCACATACAAACGTTTAGGTTTCGCTTCAAATTTCGTTATCCTGATGGAACAAAAATAATGTAGCTAAAGAAACTTCTTTAGGGCAATTTTTCTACAAACGGCTTTAATTCGGCGTACAACTCATCACTAGCCTTTACTAAAGGTAAGCGTACCTCATCCGAACAGAGTCCAATCTGCTTAGAAACTGCTTTGATACCTGAAGGATTGCCTTCTTGAAAGAGTAACTCAATGGCAGGCAGTAATTGAGCATTAATGCGATTTGCTGATTGTTCGTCTTTTATTCTTGCCGCATTGATTCCCTCGCTAAAGGTTTTAGGAAATCCACCAGCAGCAACCGAAATAACTCCTGCGCCTCCCAACAAAGTCAGTTGAATAGCCGTTTCGTCGTCTCCCGATAAAACCAAAAAGTCTTTTGGGCAAGCTGTGATTATTTGCTTTCCTTGCACTAAATCTCCACTGGCGTCTTTTACTCCGATAATATTTACTGCTGCTGCTGCAATACGAAGTGTTGTGGCAGCGGTCATGTTAACGCCAGTACGCCCAGGAACGTTGTACATAATAAGCGGAAGCGGACTAACGGCATCCAAAGCCATATAGTGGCGAAACAAGCCTTCCTGTGATGGTCTATTGTAATAGGGAGTTACGGATAAAATTGCGTCAAATCCACGGGTGTCAATCGTAGAAAACTCAGAAACTAGAGCTTGTGTATTGTTTCCACCAAGTCCCATAACCAAAGGGACTTTTCCATTAACGGTTGCGACAAATGTGGCAAAAACGGCTTTTTTTTCAGCTTCAGTAAGTGTTACCGATTCACCTGTGGTACCAAGAGCGACCAAAAAATCAATCCCACTATCAACCAAAAAATGGATGATGGCACGTAAAGCAGCGTGATCTACTTCCCCAACTGCTGTGAATGGCGTAATGACTGCGACACCTGTACCGCTCAGTTTATTTGGTTTCATTGGGTTTTATTTTGATGTAAAAATTCTTTAAATCAGCAAGGAAAGAACCGAAGTCTACCTTTGGAGGTAATACCAGATCACTTAGTCGCTCATCGATTAATGAAGTACCTATCCGAAAACGGGCATTTAAGCGGGCAGAAAAGTAATTTAACGGAAGGGTTATTTGGGATACAAAGTGAATAACCAGGTCATACTCTTGCTCCAAGGCATAACGCAAATCATCAGCCTGCATGCGCCCTCGCCAATCCAAACTTTGAGCATGCAAATGGGGCTTGGCTAGACCTTCTAAAAACTTTTTGTTTGGTGAGTAATTGACCCGCTCAACAAATGTGTATTCATCCGAAAAAAAATGAAGCATTTCTTGGTATTGAGCCTCAGTGATATCTAAATCTATTTCATGAATCATAAGCAAACGACGAACATGCTTCGGCTTAAAGGCCGTACGCTCTTTTAAGGCATTTAGCTGTTGTGCTACCGCACGTTTGGCGAAAAATTTCATCTTGCACAAAAATAGCATTTTAAAAGCAGGTCGGCGGCTTGCTTTTCATTAATATTATAAAAAACAAACACTTTGTTGTATTTCAAACAAATTATTATGCCAACATAGCATTAAACTCCTGCTCTGTTATGATGGGAATACCTAAGGAAGTGGCCTTGGTGCGTTTTGCAGGACCCATTTTATCACCAGCAATTAGATAGGTCGTGTTCTTGGAAATTGACGCAGCTACTTTGCCCCCATTTTGTTCAATCACATGCTTTAATTGATCTCGGGAATACAATGCAAAAACACCAGAAACCACAAAGCGCATCCCTTCCAATAGTGTGGAATCCAAAGCAGCCACAACTTGTTTCAATTGAACACCTGCTTCACGTAGCTTTGAAAGTTGATTGTGGTGAGCAGCAATACCAAAATAATCCACTACGCTCTGTGCTATTCGCTCCCCAATTTCATCTACTTGAACTAAATCCTCAACAGTAGCAAACATCAGTGCATCAATAGAGCCAAAGTGATTGGCAAGTTTTTTGGCCACAGTTTGTCCTACATAACGGATGCCAAGTGCGTACAACACACGGGCAAAAGGAACAGTAACGGAAGCAGCAATCGCCTGAACAATATTTTGAGCAGATTTCTCAGCCAATCGATCAAGCGGAATTAAATCTTCTTCTTTAAGGGTGTATAAATCTGCATAGGAATCGATTAGATTGTGTTGTATCAATAAGTGTATGGTTTCTGCACCAAGACCATCAATATCCATTGCTTTTCTTGATATAAAATGAGCGACGCGTCCAACGCGCTGAGGCAAGCAACCTTGTGTATTGGGGCAGTAATGATCTGCCTCATCTGGCTTGCGTTTGAGCGGAGTAGCACACTCAGGGCAAAGTGAGGCAAAAACAATTGCTTTTGCCATAACAGAACGCTTGTCGTGTTTGATCGCTGTAATTTTAGGAATGATTTCTCCTCCCTTTTCGACCAATACGGTGTCATTATAGTGCAGATCTAATGTCTGAATGAAGTCTGCATTGTGTAACGAGGCTCTTTTTACTACGGTACCGCCAAGTAATACCGCTTGAAGTTGTGCAACAGGCGTAATAGCACCTGTCCTACCCACCTGATAAGTTACGTCTTCAAGGATGGTTTCTACCGCCTCTGCCTTAAACTTATAGGCTATTGCCCAGCGAGGTGATTTGGCTGTATAGCCCAACTGTTCTTGATAAGCCATTTGATTGACTTTAATTACAACCCCATCAATTTCATAGGGAAGAGTGGAGCGTTGCTGTTCCCAATAATCCAAAAAACGAAAAACAGCGTCCATATTTGGCGCATGAACAAAATGTTTGGGTACGTGGAAGCCCCAACGTGCAGCTGCTTCCAAACTCTCGAGCTGGGAAGTAAACAAAGGTCGTGCTGCAACAATTTGGTATAGATAGCATGCTAAAGGACGAGCAGCGACAGCAGTACTGTCTTGCAACTTAAGACTACCGGATGCGGTATTTCGTGGATTCATATACGGCTCCTCTCCTGCTGCAACCCGTAGTTTATTCATTTCTTGGAAACCGGCAATAGGTAACATAATTTCTCCACGAATAGTAAACTTCTCTGGGATAGTACTTCCTGTCAATTGCAGTGGAACTGTTCGAATCGTTTTTACGTTTTGGGTTACATCATCCCCTTGAGCGCCATCGCCACGTGTAATGGCTTGAGAAAGTTTTCCGTTAATGTAGGTAATACTTATTGATGCACCATCGTATTTTAATTCGCAGGTGTAATCTACTTGTTCAATGCCCAAGTTTTTACACACCCGTGCCTCCCAATCAAGTAAATCTTGTCGATTGTAAGAGTTATCAAGTGAATACATTCTTTGTTCGTGCACCACCGTATCAAAATTCTTTGTTATTGCTCCACCAACGCGTTGTGTTGGTGAGTTTGGATCATAAAAATTGGGGTGCTGCGTTTCAAGATCCTTCAGTCGTGCGAGTTTTTCATCAAAGAGTTGATCAGAAATAATAGGGGCATCTTGCGCATAATAACGATAATTGTGTTCGTGAAGCTCCTTACGCAGGGCAGCGATTTCTTGCTCTATATTCATGAGTTAGTGGCGACTATAAATCTAGGGTGATTCCTAAAATCATTTCGAAGTACAATATCGCAAAAACCTTGCTTTTCTAAAAATATCTTTAGTGTTTTCATCAAGGAATCGTGGCCCTCAAAAAAAAGAGTGCCACTTGCAGCTAGTTGGGTCTTTGCATAAGCAGCTATAGACTTATAAAACAAAAGAGGATTGTCGTCTGGAACAAAAATAGCTTGATGTGGTTCATGCAGTAACACATGGGGTGCTGTATTTTTTTTTAAGTGCTCAGGGACATAGGGTGGGTTAGAAACAATAATATCCCATTTGCGCATGGGAAGTACCTCCGTTAATACATCGCGTTGCTCTACCCTAATGTTCACGTTGTTGTGTTTTGCATTTTGTTGGGCAAGCTTTAGTGCGTTCACATCATTGTCCCAAGCAGTAATGTGCCAATTGGGACGCGCTTGTTTTAAGGCTATGGCTATACAGCCACTCCCTGTTCCTATATCGAGAACCTGAAGTGGTTTGCCCGCAGGGCTTGATTCCAAAATATAGTGAACGAGCTCTTCAGTTTCTGGTCGAGGAATGAGCGCAGCACCGCTAACGGTTATTATTGCTTTTGCAAAAGAGACCTGTCCTACTATATGTTGAATTGGAATGTTGTCTTTAAGTTTATCAAGCGATTGCAAAAGTTTAGCAGCATTTACATCGTCTATCGGTTGATTAAGTGCTAAAACGACGGCGGCAGCTTGAAGACCAAAAAAATGACGACAGAGTTCTGAAAAATGCTGACGAATTTCCTGCTGGGTATAGTGTGTGTCGAGCTCAAGTTCGAAACGCTTTCGGACAATTCCTAAATTCATACCAGCGATTTTGTCATCCAAACAGGACACGAGTAATGACCTGTATTGCCGATTGGCGCATCTACATATCCAAATCCAGCAGCAGTATATAATCTTTGGGCTGCATGCATATTGGGCATGGTTTCAAGATAACATAACTCAAAGCCAAATTCTATTGCAATTTTAAGTAATTGTAAAAGCATACGTTTGCCCATTCCTACATGACGCGCTTCTGGAGCAAAATACATCTTTTGTAATTCACAAATATTCGCTGGACCATCCCGAAGCGGTGCAATACCCGCACCACCCAAAACGGAGTTATCTTTATGCACTACCCAGTAACTATGCCTTTTTTTTGTGTAGGTGTGGAACATATCGTCCAATTCAGGATCGGCATAAGCTGTTCCTACTTTGGGTACACCAAACTCCACCAAAACTTCACGCAATACATGCGCTAGGGGTTTATTGTCCTGAAGTTGAACAGGTCGAATATGATATTCCTTTTGCATAGGTATATTTGATATTTTTGCTAAAATACACAACCATTGGATAGCAAACATATCCCATTTATGAACCGATGCATAAGCCTAGCTAAAAAGGGACTGGGGAACACCTACCCAAATCCTATGGTTGGTGCTGTGGTTGTGGTGAACAATAAAATTGTTGGTGAAGGGTGGCATCGCAAAGCGGGCACACCTCATGCAGAGGTTTATGCGCTACGTACTATTTCCAAAGAACAAGCCAAAGAAGCCACACTTTATGTAAATCTTGAACCTTGTGCACATTACGGAAAAACACCGCCATGTTGTGATCTGGTTATTCAAAAAGGACTGAAAAAAGTTGTTGTGGGTAGCGTAGACCCAAATCCAAAAGTAGCTGGAAAAGGAATTAAAGCTATGCAGCAAGCAGGAATAGATGTTATTTTAGGGGTACAGAGAGAAGCTTGTCTGGAACTTAATAAACGCTTTTACTGGTTTCATAACAACAAAAGACCTTATGTTATACTCAAATGGGCAGAATCGGCAGATGGGTTTATAGCACCTGAGCAGCAAAAAAAAGGGACCATATATTGGATTAGCAACAAATATAGTAGGCAACTGGCGCATCAATGGCGAGCAGAAGAGCACGCTATTTTGGTAGGAAGAAAAACCGTACAGCAAGATAATCCGCGTTTGACAACGCGTCACTGGCCAGGAAAAAATCCAACGCGCATTGTTATTGACCCAGAAAACAAAATAGCGGAAACTGCACATATTAAAGATGACGCAGCGACAACCGTAATTTACAACACGGAAGTAGATAAAAAAATAAACAACGTACATTGGAAAAAAGTAGATAAAAACGCTTTTCTGGAAGGATTACTAAACAATGCATACAAAATGGGGATACAATCCATATTGGTGGAAGGTGGAGCGAAAACCCTAGAAGAGTTTTTGGCGCATCAATTTTGGAACGAGTGCCGCATCGTTCGAGGACAAAAAGCAATCAAAAAAGGAGTTAAAGCGCCTGATAAACCAGCGGGCAAAGAAGTAGAAAAAACAATTGTAGGAGATACTTTACAAACAATTAGGGCGAAAACACCTTCTGTAAATGCTCTGGACAACTAATTGCTTTACGCGTTTGTGCAGAAACAAAAACTAAACGCGTTTTTGCACGAGCGATAACATTTTGTTGCTCATCTTCAATGACATAGGAAAAAGTAACAAAAAAACGTTCCATTTTGTCTAAAAAAGAATGAACAAAAAAAGTATCCTCAAAATGCAATGGCCGTTTATACTTGATAGAAAGTTCAGCAACAGGCAATAATATTCCTGATTTTTCCATAACTGCGTAGCTTATGTCCTTGCAATGTAACCAATCGATGCGGGCTTGTTCCAAAATATAAAGATATTGTGCGTGATGCATCAAACCCATTTGATCGACCTGATGGTAATGAACTTTAAATCGTTTTGTAGTCATTTTCGTACAATTTGTAGGAAATAAATTTCAAATATGCACATCCTATACGAGCTATAATATGCACAAAACTTTCTAAAAATTCAATACCAAATAAACTTTTTTTAAAAAAAAATTACACGCATATTTGTCATGCATTTGCTAACGGTAATAAGCTCCCCCAAAACAATTATCCAAGTGCACAAATAAACACTAAACCAATAAATAAAATGGAGCAAACTGCTCAAAATGTCTGGGAAAATTGCCTGAAATTTGTGCAGGACAACATACACAACCAGGCGTTTAAGACATGGTTTACACCAATAAAACCCATCAAACTTAACGCTGATGCACTGAGCGTTGAAGTCCCGAGTAAATTTTTCTACGAGTGGCTTGAAGAACACTACATTAAGATACTCAAGGTTGCTCTTACCAAAGAGTTAGGGCCTAATGCCCGGCTTGTTTACGTTATTCGCATGGAAAACACATTTGGCAACAAACAAGCGTTTACCGAAAAAATTCCGAGTCAAAATAAAGGAAAGATTAAAGTGCAAGACGTTGAAGCGCCATTGCGCAGTCAATCCAACGAACTGAAAAATCCGTTCATCATCCCAGGAATACGCAATTTAAAAATAGAATCTCAGCTAAATCCTACCTACAATTTTGAAAATTTCCTGGAAGGTGATGCCAATCGACTTGCACGCTCAGCCGGAATAGCTGTTGCTAACAAACCTGGAGGGACATCATTCAATCCATTGCTCATTTTTGGTGGTGTAGGTCTTGGGAAAACTCACCTAGCACATGCTATAGGAGTAGACATCAAAAGCAAATACCCAGACAAAACTGTACTCTATATTTCTGCTGAAAAATTTACGCAGCAATATATTGAAGCAGTAAAAAAGAACACCCGAAATGATTTTATTCATTTTTATCAAATCATTGATGTACTGATTATAGATGATGTGCAGTTCTTTTCTGGAAAGTCAGGCACTCAAGATGTCTTCTTTCATATCTTTAATCACCTACATCAAAACGGCAAGCAGGTTATACTCACTTCAGACAAAGCACCTGTTGATATGCAAGATATTGAGCAGCGACTGCTATCTCGATTCAAATGGGGACTTTCTGCTGAGCTACAGCGTCCAGACTACGAAACCCGTGTTTCTATTCTCAAAAACAAACTTTACCGCGATGGTGTAGAGCTTCCTGAAAAGATTATTGATTTTGTTGCCAAGTCAGTCAAAACTAATGTTCGTGAATTAGAAGGAGCTATTATCTCCCTCATCGCTCAAGCATCCTTTAACCGCAAAGAGGTCACCCTTGACCTTGCCAAACAAGTAGTTGATAAGTTTGTACGCAATACTAAGCGCGAAGTATCCATAGACTACATCCAAAAGGTAGTTTCCGAATACTTCCAAATGGACGTAACCACACTTCAGTCCAAAACAAGAAAAAGACATATAGTTCAAGCCAGACAGCTTGCCATGTTTTTTGCCAAGAAAATGACCAAAGCATCCTTAGCCAGCATCGGAGCAAAAATAGGTCACCGTGACCATGCAACAGTGTTGCACGCATGCAAAACAGTAGACAACTTAGCCTTTACTGACAAGCAGTTCCGCAAATATGTGGAAGACCTTACTAAAAAATTAGCCAACTAAACATCATGTCCACCAAAGTGCTCATGGTTTGCTTGGGCAACATTTGCCGCTCGCCACTTGCAGAGGGCATCATGCGGCAACTAACTAAAGGAAAAGCATTCGAAATTGACTCTGCAGGAACAGCAAATTATTATGCAGGAGCAGCACCTGATCCACGAACTATTGAAGTTGCTGCACAAAACGGCATCGATATCAGCCAACAGCAAGCAAGACAACTCACCACCCAAGATATTGTCGATTTTGATCATATCCTTGTTATGGATAGGCAAAACCTAAACGATGCTATGGCTTTGTGTACCACTAAAGAACAGCGCAATAAAATTGCACTGTTAAATGAAGTAACTGCTGTTTCACCGGAAGAAGTTCCTGATCCCTATTACGGAGAAGAAGACGGCTTTGCTTTTGTCTATACATTGTTGTATCATTCATGCAGTAAATGGATTGAACATAATTGCTAATGGAGCGCATACAAACAGCTACGCTTTTTCTTATTCCTAACGTGTTGGGCGATACGGCCCCCTTGGAAGTTATCCCTATGTCTGTTAAAAAAAACATAGAGCAACTTCGTTATTTTGTTTTTGAAAAAGAAAAAGCCGGAAGAGCTTTTGTTAAGCGTATATGTCCCAGTGTGCCGCAAGACAAAATCAAGGTGTTTTTGCTCAATAAGTTTACAGAAAGTTATGAGGTGGAGGAGATGATGAAAACCCTAACAACTGGTCATGATTTGGGGCTTATTTCGGATGCGGGCTGCCCAGGAATTGCAGACCCAGGTGCAGAACTGGTGGCCAAAGCGCACCAACACGGAATTCGTGTGGTACCGCTAGTTGGCCCTTCATCTATTTTGTTGGCCCTGATGGCCAGTGGACTAAATGGACAGTCGTTTGTATTTCACGGGTACTTACCCATAGAAAAGATAGAAAGAAGAAAAAACATCAAACAATTAGAGAAAAATGCAGCGCAACACAAGCAGACGCAAATTTGCATCGAGACACCATATCGAAACAATTCGCTTTTAGACGAACTGGTACGAACACTCCATCCCAACACACGGCTTTGTGTGGCCTGCGACCTGACCTTACCTACAGAAAGCATTAAAACAGCTACTGTGGCACAATGGAAAAAAAGCAACGAGGATTATTTGCGACGACCTGCCGTCTTTTTATTCCTAAAAGATTAGCGATAAATATTTCGCGAACGCAGCCATGTGGTGTAGCGCTTTTTATTTTTGTTGTGTTGCGACAAGGTTTTTGCAAACTGATGATAGCCGCTGCGATCGGGATCGGCAACAAAATATAAGTACTGGTGCTTGCTTGGGAAAAGTACCGCATCAATAGCGCTTACGTCTGGCATGGTGATAGGGCCTGGTGGTACTCCCCTATTTCGGTAGGTATTGTATGGCGACCTAATTTTTAAATCTTCATACAGCACGCGTCTAATGTCCAAATCGTAATTATTAGCTTTACGCTGAAGCACGTATATAACAGTTGGATCTGCTTGCAATCGCATGCGTTTATGCAACCGGTTCAAGTACACCCTTGCTACAGCAGGTCGTTCGTCTTTTCGATACGATTCACGCTGAACAACAGCAGCCAAAGAAATCACTTCAGTTCGAGATAGCCCTATAGTTTTCCGCGCTGACTCACGCTTGTCAGTCCAGAAGCGATTGAACTCCAATAGCATACGGTTACGAAACTGCTTGGCGGAAGTATTCCAAAAAAACTCGTAAGTGTTGGGCAAACAAATAGAAAATACATTTTCTGCAGTAAAGCCGTATTCCTTCAAAAAGTCATCGTCTAAAAACGACTGCATAATGGATGTACTATCTGCCTCAATTTTTGTCGCCATGTATCCAGCCAAATGCATCAATGTTTTTTGGTTATTGAACGTAATTTTAGAAGGGCGGTTATCGGAACGCAATCGGTTAATCAATTCATTATTGCTCATCCCATAATCAAAAACAAATCTACCGGGAGCGGGAGCGTATCCTTTTCGAGCAGCAGCCTGCTTAAAACGGCCAATACTCGCGACATACTGGGTTATTGTATCGTAAGCAGCCACCTTGGTGTTCTCGGTTGGAATAAGCACTTCTTGTGAAGGCGTTTCAAAAGCAGTGTTTGGAGCAAAAAAAACACGGTAAAAATGGATGACAAATCCACCGCATAGTAGCGTGATAAGGAGTATTGTTGCCAACAAAACACGTTTTAACATACTCATATATATTCCCAGTTTCCTTTATAAACATAGTTTGCAGGTCCTTGCAGCACTATATCCTTATACCCCTTTTCGGATGGAGAAAAAGACACTTTTAGTAAACCCCCACGCGTCTGAATTACAAGACTAGTGGAACGCGTACGAGCACTAATATGCGTTGCAATTGCAGCGGCAGTAACACCAGTTCCACATGACAAAGTCTCGGCCTCAACTCCACGCTCGAAAGTACGTACCTCGATCGTGTTGGCATCGATAAGCGAAACAAAATTAACATTAGTGCCATCTGAAAAATACGGAGCGCCATGAGCGATTGAAGCACCTAACTTTGGCACATCAACGGCAGAAAGATCATCGACAAAAAGAATGTGATGTGGTGAGCCCGTATCCATGAAAATAGCAGTTTCACGAAGCTCCCAATGAGTCAGCGGATGCAACGAAAGTGCAACATCATCTCCAACAAAATGAGCTTGATGAATACCATCTGAGGCTTCAAAAACAACTTTAGCCGAAACGATTCCAAGGGTTTTGGCGTATTGAATGGCACAACGTGAACCGTTACCACACAAACTACCTTCATGCCCATCTGCATTAAAATAACGCATAAAAAAATCAGCGGTGTCGGAACTTTCAATGAGGATGAATCCGTCCGAACCAACTCCGAAGTTTCGGTGACATATTTGGGCTATAACTTGGTGATTATCGATAGGGAAATGCCCTGTACGATTATCCATAAGCACAAAATCGTTTCCAGTTCCCTGGTATTTTAAAAACGGAAAAAGCATGTGCAAATATAGCCATTTCGCCATGGTTAGAGGCTGTTAAAAATGCGTTAAACCTCTTTTTACTCATCGAATTAGCTCTTATTTTTGTTCTGTTAAAAAATAAAGCATTATGAAATCAATCCTTAAATACACTGCCGTAGCCTTTGGAGCAGCGTTGATTGCTCTTTGGGTTTTTGGCCAGACACAACCCATACAGCCAAGTTATCAACAACCGACTGCCCAGGTGGTTAACACCAATTTTACGACGCCTGCAGTCCCCATTCGTGCCTTGAGTACTGATTTTACATCAGCAGCTGAAAAAACAATCGATGCCGTGGTACACATTACCAACAAAGGCATGTCCAAAAGCCGTCAGCCCTCTAGTATCTGGGATTATTTTTATGGCGGGACACAACGCGAATACCCACTAATTGGCATGGGTTCAGGTGTCATTGTCTCTGAAAACGGCTACATCATTACCAACAATCACGTCATCGAAGGGGCAAGCGAGCTACAGGTAACCACCAACAACAACAAAGTGTACGAAGCAGAACTCATTGGAAGTGACGAAAATGCCGATATAGCCGTGCTTAAAATTAAAGGAGCCCAATCCTTCCCATACGTGCGCTTTGCCAACTCCGATATTACGCGAGTGGGCGAATGGGTACTTGCAGTCGGCAATCCATTTAACCTCAACTCTACTGTAACAGCTGGAATCATCAGTGCAAAATCACGAGATTTGAATGATTACGACCGAAAAAATCAATCCTTTATACAAACAGATGCCGCAGTAAACTCGGGAAATAGTGGGGGTGCGTTAGTAAATCTTCACGGAGACCTCATCGGTATCAACACGGCTATCAGCAGCAATGGAATGGGAACTTTTATCGGGTATTCATTTGCCGTGCCCAGCAACATTGCGCGTAAGATTTACGAAGATATACTGGAATACGGAAATGTTCAAAAAGCGCTCTTGGGTGTTAGTGGAAGTGGGCTAAACGCGCGTATTGCCGAGGAACTCGGAATTGAAGAAACTGAAGGTTTTTATGTTGCTGGGGTTGATGCATCCATGGGTGCAGCACTAGCTGGAATTAGAGAAACAGATGTCATTATTCGTGTAGATAAGGCTGAAATCAACAGTTTTGCAGATCTAACAGGCTATCTGGGATCCAAACGACCTGGAGAGACAGTCAGTGTTCGATTTTTGCGCGATGGAAAAGAACAAGTGGTTTCAGTCAAGCTGATGCGTACGCCCTATGTTAATTACTACGGCATGCGGTTACGGAACTTGACCAAAGAAGAAGCCAAAGAATTTGGGCTTAAAAAGGGAGTCAAAGTTGCAGCAGTCGAAAACAGACGCTTGTACAACCGTGGGGTTTCCGATGGGGATGTGCTGTTATCAATTAATGGGAATGAATTGAAAAACGTGGATGATGTTGACGCCTTAGACGAGGACTATATTTACGAGGTTGAGTTTTTGAACAAAGACAAAGAAAAAATGCGCTTTATTTTTGAATAAGGCTCGTTAAGCTTGTCTATAGAGTAGTTCCCTATCTTTGCGTTATGCGGATAGATATCATTAGCGTAGTTCCCGACTTGATGCGCAGCCCTTTTGCTGAATCGATCATGAAGCGAGCTCAAGACGCAGGCTTGGTGTCCGTACATTTTCACAACCTCCGCGATTACAGTGCAAATAACTACAAGCAAGTAGACGATTATCCCTATGGTGGTGGTGCGGGTATGGTGCTGATGATTGAACCAATTGACAAATGTATAGCTCAATTAAAGGCAGCACGTGATTACGATGCGGTTATTTACATGACACCCGACGGAAATGTATTGGACCAAGGGATGGCAAACAAATTGTCCTTATTGACCAATATCATTGTTTTGTGTGGTCATTACAAAGGAGTAGACCAACGTGTTCGCGATTTGTATGTCACACACGAGATTTCGATTGGTGATTATGTATTGTCGGGTGGTGAGCTAGCTGCTGCAGTGCTTTGCGATAGCCTTATACGCTTGGTTCCAGGTGTATTGGGTAACGAAACCTCTGCGCTAACGGACTCGTTTCAAGATGGGCTTTTAGCGCCGCCTGTCTACACACGTCCTGCAGACTATAAGGGAAATAAGGTGCCCGATGTACTCACTTCGGGAAATACACCCAAGGTAGAAGCATGGCGAGAGAAAGAAGCCCTAAAGCGAACAAAAGAGAAACGCCCTGACTTACTATAACCTTTGATTTTACTACCAATAAAACCAAATCTAAAAAAACACTCACCCATTAAACCCCTTGATACGTTCCATTTTGTATGCAAAAGGGACTTCATTATTGGCAAATACGTACTCGTGATTCTTTTCGCCTTTTAGATCTGCTTGCACCGGCCATTGGGTCGCTGCTAATCTACTTTCGAATGACATTTCGTGTTTCTTTTCTACTTTTAATGTTACAGAACCGTAATATAATTCCGTAATGAGGTAGACCTTACGTGGGTTTCGAAACAATGCGCGTAGCAAGTTGTCACTTACTTGTTCTAGATAATTATCTAATAACACCCGCATGCTGTTGTCCATTACTTTGGCGCATACCTTTGAGATTGAAGACTCAAGTACATAGGCATGCTCAAAGCCTAAACCTATATTTTCAAGCATAGAAGCGGAAACCTCGTGTGCTTGTTGAATCTTAATATTGGCAAGTTTGGCATTTTCACACATGGCCATATCAAGATTTTGAAGTAAGTGCTGCCATTTTGATTTATTGATGATCCCAAGGTCATAAAGTGCATTTCCGATATGGTTAGGCATGCCAGGATGACTGTACTTGGGACTGCCCAAAAAGGGCTTCCAGACAAGGTTTCCGAGTATGATGCGAGTATGGGCAGCAGGAAGCAAATGCAAGCGATACTGCTTGGTGAAATTCTTTAGATGCATATTTTAGATTTTAGGGTATTGAAATATACAAAAAAAACAAAACGAGCACTTCTGAATCTACTGTAAGTCAACGGAAAAAATAAGAATACGTGCTAAGCTGCATTGCCCTTTTGGAGCACCTATACCATAGGGACTATTTCAAAATTAGCTTATCAAAAGTTCAAAAAAATAGGAACGGTTTAGTCCTCAAAAACAACAACATCACTTGCTTTTTTTCCAAGTCTTCTCCGAATTTTGGTACGGATCCGATTGGAATAAACAACCAATAAAAACACGAAGGCAAAATACAAACTAATAGATATAAGAGGGGGTGTGTTAAAGGAAAGTAAGGCAAATAGCAAACAAAAAGAAATTACAAATCCGTTGAGAAACAAAGCAGCCGTAAAATGGTGCCTACTAAATAGTTTTAACGCCAAATGGTGTAAGTGATAATTGTCAGGGCTAAAAGGACTTCTACCAATCTTAATTCGGTAACTGTAAACACTAAGTGTATCAAGAATAGGTAAAATAAAAATGGATAGAGGAGCCAGTGGAAGTACTGACTTTGAAGGTAAAATATTTGCCAAAAAAACGGATTCAGAATTCATTAACAATAGGGTCATAACAAAAATCATGAATCCAATAAATAAAGAACCTGTATCACCCATGAATCCCTTTTTTACTCTTCTAAGATTTATAAAAAGATATCCTAAAACCAAGGAGGACATCAAAATGCATATACCCAAAAAAGCCTGATTTTCTATAGTCCAAAAAATCACAGCAAATAAAACAAAAGAAATAAGTGCGTTAACTCCAGCATTACCATCAATACCATCAATTAAATTAAATGAATTAATTACAGCTACTCCGATAAAACAAGTAAAAAAATAACTAAAGTAAAATGGGATCTCGTAAATCCCTAAAAACCCATGTAAATGATCAATGACTAGATGCTGATTTGCATACAAGAGTATGTTTATGACTATTAATTGAAATAGAAGTTTTTCTTTTGAGCTTATTTCAAGTAAATCGTCGCGAACCCCAATCAAAGTGATGATCAATAAACATAACAAAAAGACGCTGTAATCAATGTGAATATCAATGAGTTTGGAATAAAAAAAAGTGCCCAATAAAAAAAGAACAATAAAGCCTACGCCAATAAAGGATGGGATAGGCTTGCTGTGCAAGTCTCTTAACTTACTGGGAGCAAATAGATTAAACGTGCGAATAAACTTTCTAATACTATCGAGAATAAGGTAGGAGACAACCAATCCGCCAGAGAAGTAAACAACACTAAAGAAAAAACTAAACAATATTATTCTATATTTATTATTATGTGAACAATATTAATTATTTTTAGCCAAAATATCGAATTTTTACACAAAAGATGATATACTTTCTATTCGCACTTCAGACTACACTTGGACTCTTGCAAAGCGACTCTTTTCCCTTTGGGAACAATATTGCCAACAACAACGAGGTTTATTTTTTTCTAGACAATGACACGCATAAAATAAATACAGTTTCTACTAAAGGAGAACTAATTAACAGTATTTATATACCAAAGCATATTTCCGATGACACTGATTTCAATAAAAATAGAGATTACTATGCCTTTTTTGAACGGCCTAACAAACAGGTAAAAATTGTATCAATTCCCCATGGTTTTGTATATGAATCTACCAATGATACGCTCAGAAGAATAGATTTGTCGTATAAGCACAGCATGACGAATCAAAGTCATGTATTTGAACGAAATGACACCATATTTAAGTTTGGAGGGTATGGTTACTGGAGTAATCGCAATTTTTTTAGTTATTTCAGCAATTCCAGCAAACAATGGGAGTTTTACAAAACAAATAAAGGACCATTACCGCCAGGACTTTCAAATTCTATTGGAGTTTTAACCAAAGAAGATAAGCTTTTTGTATTGCAAGGTGAACTTATTGACAATTTTACTGGAGTTAAAAAAGCGCGAAATATTAATGTCTGGAAGTTCGATTTCAATAGTAAAACTTGGCAAGATATGGGTGTCTCCAATATTCCGAATTTAGATAGACACAAAGTTCTACAATCAGGCTTGTTGATTGGCACTACTTCAAAGGAAAATGAATTAGTCCTCGTTGATTTAGAAAACAATAAATTTGAGCAATTCCAAAAAAACAATTCAACTTTTACTCTTTTTGGGAAGAGTGCTGTAATTCATCAAAACAAGCTCTTCAATGTTTTGGGGGATTCCATTATAAGCATAGGATTAAGCAATGAAATACCAAGTCTGAATATTAAAAATCCAAAGTCTATTTATTACAACACGGCAACTTTGTTCAGCGGATTGTACAACACAGCATTGATTACAATAGCTTTAATCGCAGCTATTGTTATTTTTCTTCGTTATAAACGAAATCAGTCACCTAAAATATCCGAGCTCGGAATACGTTATAAAGGTGTCAGTTATCACCTAACGGGAAAAGAAAAACGGATCCTACAAGAAATAATAGTAAATGATACAGTAAGTTCACAACGGATGTATGATCTAGTAGAAAGCAGTACTTTAAGTTATCCTCATAACAATAAAATTAAAAACGACACAATAAAAAAAGTGAACAAGAAAATATATAAAATATTAAACGTCAAAGACTTTATAGAATCAAAAAAAGATGAAAAAGATCAACGTGTAATCATCTATTACACACAAAAAGCACATGTGTTTATTCGTTAAAATTTTAAAATGAGATTATATTTAGCTGCTACTTAAGTGATTCTAACGAATTATTTTTGCAGCTTTCTTTATACAATGTGAATATTTTTATGCTCACCCAAAAAACCAAAAATCCGACAACCACAGCCATAAAGCCTATTTGGCATGTGCTATACACCATGTCTAGGGCTGAAAAAAAGGTTGCACAACAACTCATCAGCCAAGGAGTTGAGGCCTGGTGTCCAACGCAAACAGTAATACGCCAATGGAGCGATCGTAAAAAAACAGTCCTAAAGCCTGCGTTACCCGGCATGATTTTAGTTAAAGAAGGAACCTATTCTAAGGAACATTTATTTTCCTCTAAGGGAGTTTTGGGTTTTATGTCCTACAAGGAAAAACGCGCTAAAGTTTTGGACAAAGAAGTAACGCTATTGGCTCAGTTTCTCAACGGAAAATACGAGGTTAAACAAAATCACATACGGATTGGAGACACCATTGATGTGCCCGTTCTTCAACATAAAGGTAAAGTTGAAAAAATTAGCGGTAATGAGTGTTGGGTACAATTAGCCAACGCAAGCATGACCGTCAGCTTTTCGATGCGCTAAGTATCGAAAATAACATTATAACGTACGAACTGTGATGTGAGTCACAACGGCGAAGCCGTGAAAAAATCGAACGCTTCTTTTGAATTGATTTGGAAACAAAATTTAAATTAATACTGCTTATTTTAACGGCTTGCTTTTGCCATTTAAGCTTTTCACAAGTTGAGGTTAAGTTTAATGCCGCTTCTGCCCTACTGCTTATACCCAATGTGGGAATTGAGCTTCCTGTCGGTGAACGCAAGGCTATACAATTGGATGTATTAGGCTCCTTTTGGGACGAAATGCCACTTTTAAACGACACTCCTTTGCATGTAACACAGACTTTCTTGGAATATCGCTGGTATCAAAAAGACAATAGGGAAAAGTGGTTCATTGGTCCGCATATTGGCTTTGGTATGTTTACACTGCAAAAACCCAATTATCTGGTCATATACGATTATTATGAGGAAGCCGCTGGTGGTTCGTCTGGCGGGTCACTACCCACAGATAAGGAAAGATACGAATCTGGTCGTGTAACCTTTTATGGACTTACCTTTGGATACAAAAAGCGACTTAACGATTCATGGGCTTTGGAAGCTTTTGTTGGTGCAGGACTCAGTCAGTCTTGGTATAAGGGCTACAGAGGATTTGAGCGGGTCGACCACTTAGGCGAGCCTGTCGTAAGGCCATTTAATGGCTCAGGTGAAGTGCTTTTGTATCGTGGAGGTCTGATGGTGGTGTATAAACTTCCTACCTTTGTCAGTCAAAGAGAAAAACAAACTCGATGAGAAAAACAAACTCGATGAGAAAAATTAAAAATATTTGCTGTATCGGAGCCGGTTATGTAGGAGGGCCTACCATGGCTGTTATTGCCCTAAAGTGTCCAAAGCTAAAGGTAACGGTTGTAGATGTCAATGAAGCGCGTATCGCTGCTTGGAACGACTCCGATTTATCCAAGCTACCCATTTATGAGCCTGGGCTTTCAGAAGTGGTTGGTCAAACTCGTGGAAAAAATTTATTTTTTTCTACTGATGTTGACAAGGCCATTGAAGAATCAGAAATGATTTTTATCGCTGTCAACACCCCGACCAAAACTTATGGCGAGGGCAAAGGCATGGCAGCAGATTTAAAATACGTTGAATTATGTGCCAGACAAATAGCCAAAGTTGCCAAAACGGACAAAATCATTGTAGAGAAATCGACACTTCCTGTACGTACTGCGGAAACCATACAGACTATTTTGGATAGTACTGGGAATGGAGTGAACTTTGACGTGCTGTCCAACCCTGAATTTTTAGCGGAGGGTACCGCCATGGAAGATTTATTTAAATCAGATCGAGTTCTTGTAGGCTCTTTGCAAACAAAAGAAGGTATAGAGGCGGCCGATACACTGGTAGACATATACGCAAATTGGATTCCAAAAGAGAAAATACTCACCACTAATGTGTGGTCGTCTGAGCTTTCAAAACTTACTTCGAACGCTTTTCTGGCGCAGCGCATTTCCTCAATAAACGCTATTTCTGCCATTTGTGAAGCCACAGGTGC
>JAHEKR010000025.1 GCA_024638225.1 Flavobacteriaceae bacterium | reverse complement strand
CATTTCCGCTTTACCAGCGCCAGCCAATTTCCTTTTCGAAGAGCATCAAGCTTGCACCACTGGGCATAGTGGCAGAACACAAGCGACGCTCTCCATCAAAGCCACAAATCAGGCTTCAGTCACGTGTAGCCGAAGTAGCCAAAGGCTATGAGCAGGCTGGCGTGGCCGCCATGTCTGTATTGACCAATAATCAATATTTTGGTGGCTCTTTGGAAGACTTACTTTTGGCTCGTGCCGCATGTACCCTTCCCCTGTTACGCAAGGAATTTATCATAGATACATACCAAATCCACGAGGCGAAGGCCTATGGTGCTGATGCCGTATTGCTAATCGCTGCATGCCTAACGGCAAATGAGGTAACCTTACTCTCGAAAACAGCACAGGAATTAGGGTTAGAGGTACTTTTAGAGGTTCACAATAAAGAAGAATTGATCAACTCGCCTCTAGACCATATAGCTGTAGTTGGCGTGAACAACCGCAATCTTAAAGATTTCTCTGTTGATTTAAATACTAGTGTTTCTATTGCTGCGCATATTCCCGAAGGAATGGTTAAGATTTCTGAAAGCGGGATCTCCTCCCATGAGTCCATTTCAAAACTTTTAGCTGTTGGTTTTGACGGTTTTCTTATGGGCGAACATTTTATGTTACATCATGCACCTGGACAAGCTGCAGCAACCTTTATCAAAAAATTCAACTCATGAAATGGAAGGTTTGTGGCATGCGCCAAACAGAAAATATCAACGAGATAGCAGCCCTAGAGCCCGACTACATGGGGTTTATTTTATGGGATGGTTCCAAACGTTTCTGTGCCAGCGTTCCTGAAGTTCCCAAAGGCATTGCTAAAGTTGGTGTTTTTGTAAATGCAGCGCCAGAAGAAATGTTAAGCGCAATTGACACCTATAAACTTGCAGCGGTTCAACTTCACGGAGATGAACCGCCTAGCCTATGTCGAGCAGTGCAAGGTCATGCGCAAATCATCAAGGCTTTTAGTGTTGGAGCGTCTTTTGACTTTGACACACTTATCGATTACATCCCCTACTGTGATTTTTTCCTCTTTGATACCAAAGGGATATATCCGGGTGGAAACGGAACAACTTTTGACTGGGCCTTATTATACGATTACCCCTATGATATACCATTTTTTATCAGCGGTGGTATTGGACTAGAAGAAGTGTCTAAGATTCACGAACTTTGCAACAGTTCACTTCCTGTTTATGCAGTTGATGTAAACAGTAAGTTTGAGCAAGCTATTGCCGTGAAAGATGTTGCTATGCTTACAGATTTTAAAGAAAAATTAACGCTATGAAAACTACATACCACGCCAACGAAAAAGGCTATTACGGAGATTTTGGTGGAGCATTTATCCCTGAAATGCTTTATCCTAACGTAGAAGAGCTACGTCAAAACTACTTAAAGATTACAGCTACGGCTGATTTTAAGCAGGAATTTGACCAACTACTCAAAGATTATGTGGGACGTCCTACACCACTCTACTTTGCCGAACGTTTGTCAAAAAAGTACAACACGAAAATATATTTAAAACGTGAAGACTTGTGCCATACTGGAGCGCATAAAATCAACAACACCATCGGGCAGATCTTGCTGGCTAAACGACTGGGTAAAAATCGCATCATAGCTGAAACTGGAGCTGGACAACATGGCGTTGCCACGGCTACTGTTTGTGCTCTGATGGGTATTAAGTGTATCGTGTATATGGGCGAATTAGACATCAAACGCCAAGCGCCCAATGTGGCACGTATGAAAATGCTAGGTGCTGAAGTTCGCCCTGCCCAATCAGGAAGCAAAACTTTAAAGGATGCCACAAACGAAGCCATTCGCGATTGGATCAACAATCCTGTTGATACCCACTACATTATTGGCTCTGTAGTTGGGCCACATCCCTACCCCGATATGGTTGCGCGCTTTCAAGCAGTAATAAGTGAAGAATGTAAAACACAGCTTCAAGAAGCAGAAGGTCGCGACTACCCAGACCACGTTATCGCATGTGTGGGTGGCGGTAGCAATGCTGCAGGAATTTATTATCATTATTTGGACGATCCACGGGTGAATGTAATTGCCGTTGAAGCTGCAGGTAAGGGAATTGACTCAGGAGAAAGTGCAGCCACTTCAGCCTTAGGTAAAGAAGGCATTATTCATGGGAGCAAAACCTTACTGATGCAAACTGCAGATGGGCAAATCACCGAACCTTATTCCATTTCTGCTGGTCTGGACTATCCGGGTGTCGGGCCCATGCACGCACATCTTTATCGCAGCGAACGGGCTGAGTTTGTTTCTATCCCGGATCAAGAGGCTATGGATTGGGGGCTAAGCCTTTCGCAAATGGAAGGAATTATTCCAGCCATTGAAACGGCACACGCCTTTGCCATTTTGGATGAGCGTAGCTTTGCACCTGATGACATACTCCTCTTTAATTGCTCTGGTCGCGGAGATAAAGATTTGGAAACTTATATCGATTATTTTAAGTTGTAATGAACAGAATCAACGAAACACTAAACAAAGAACAAAAGCTTCTTTCTATTTATTTTACCGCCGGTTTTCCCCAGCTTGAGGATACGGTGACAATCCTGAAACAATTAGAAGCATCTGGTGTGGATATGATTGAGTTAGGACTTCCCTTTTCAGATCCCTTGGCGGATGGTCCCACCATTCAAGAAAGTTCTACCCAAGCCTTAAAAAATGGGATGACAACCGACAAATTATTTGATCAGCTCAAAGATATACGCCAATACATAAAGGTACCGCTTATCGTTATGGGGTATTTTAATCCCATGATGCAATACGGAGTGGAGCGCTTTTGTCAACGTTGCCAAGAAGTGGGCATTGATGGACTCATTATACCAGACTTACCGGTCGAAGTCTATCACGAAAAATACCAAGAACTATTTCAACAATATGGACTGTTGAACATGTTTTTGATAACGCCACAAACTCCTGACGAACGGATTCGCTTTATCGACAAAGTTTCTGAAGGCTTTATTTATATAGTCAGTAGCGCTGCCACTACGGGTGCGCAAAGTAGTTTTGGAAACACCCAAGAAGCTTATTTCAAGCGTATTGAAGCGATGAATTTAAACGCTAAACTTTTGGTTGGTTTTGGAATTAGCAATGCAGAAACCTATCAAGCAGCTACGGCGCATAGCAAGGGAGCAATCATTGGCTCTGCATTTATCAAAAACCTCGAAGCTAAGGGTGTCAATAGCGTTCAAGATTTTATCCGCACTATTCGGTAATTTACAATAAAGTGATATATTTACTTTAGAATTATTCCCCAAATCAATTCTACGCTGTAGCCTATAAACTACCTTTTTATCTGCTTTTGTTTTGAGGAGATTCTAAACAACTGTTTGTTTACCTAAAAACTCAAATAATGAAAACCCAAATTAAAAAAAGTCTACTTCCTATACTTTTCTTTTGTACTTTTTTTGCTGCACACAGCCAAGAAGCAAAAACCAATGAATTAACCTTAGGTCATGGTGTAATTACAACTTCCAGTACATTAGATTTCTTTAAAAACTTTTTTTTATTGCCGGCATTTACGGGACTATCACATCGTGCAGAAAATTACACCTATTCTGGCGCTTCGTACATAAGCTACAGCCATACACTTAAAGATAATTTTTCAATAGGTGCAGAACTGGTTTACGAGCGTATTTCAAAAGACATCTTTACAAGTAGCACTAAAGATGGTAGGCAAATAGACAACAACCTTACCATAGCAGCCCATGCCAAATACAGTTATATAGTAAATCCAAAATTTAGAATGTATTCTGGTTTGGGTGCCGGTTACACCACAACTCAAGCAAAGTTTACACCCGTTGAAAATAGTTTGTACAAAGCCAGTAAAGGAAATATAGGTTCTTTTAACTTTCATGTAACCGCCTTAGGTTTTAGGTTCGGAAAAAAAGCTGCAGTTTCGGCTGAACTCGGGTTTGGTTATAAGGGAATTGCCAATATTGGCTTTAGCTACCAATTGTAATTAAATACGCTTATTATGGGTAAAGGAGATAAGAAAACACGACGCGGAAAGATTGTAAACAAATCTTTTGGTGTTAGACGGCCCAGATCAAAAAAGAAAAAGAAACTTAGCGGACAAACACAGGCGCAGTAGCATCTGTTGTTTCCGCTTCGCTAAAGGCATAGCCATCAACCGAAAATGCAAGTACGTCTTCTGTAGCACTAGCTTGTGTATCGATTAAATGGCGTGCCATTAAGCCGCGTGCTTTTTTGGCATAAAAAGAAATTATTTTCAGCTTTCCGTTTTTATAATCTTTAAATACAGGGGTTAGGACAGCTGTACCAAGCCTTTTAAAATCTACCGCCGAGGCGTACTCCTTGCTTGCTAGATTGATCACCAGTTCGTTAGGCGAAAGTTCTTTTTTTAAGGTATCGGTAAGTTGATCCTTCCAAAAACCATAAAGACTTTTGTGTCCTTCTGCACCAAAAGATGTACCCATTTCCAGTCGGTAAGCTTGCATTAAGTCAAGTGGTTTAAGCATGCCGTATAGCCCGGACAGAATACGAACGCTTTTTTGTGCCACAGCAATGCCTGCATCATCCAGTGAATAGGCATCTAAACCTGCATAAACATCACCATTAAAGGCAAATATGGCCGGCCGTGCATTGGACTTAGAAAAAGGAACTGAAAAATTTTGATTTCGTTCCCAGTTTAGCACTGCAAGTTTCTCAGAAATACCCATTAACTTTTGCAATTCCACTGGTGATTTTTCACGCAAAGCAATATTTAATAAAGCAGCCTGTGATAAAAACTGAGGCTGAGAATATTCCGACGTAGGTAAGGCACGATCAAAGTCTAGGGACTTAGCTGGGGATATCAGAATTTTCATTTTAAAAAGCTTAAGAAGAATATTAAATTATCGTTACCGAAGCTGCAATATAATACAAATAACAATTATGCTAGCTATTGCCCAAATGCTTGTGCTGTGCATAGGCATGCCATTTGTCAAGCGCACCAGCAAAATCATCAGGCAAGGGGCATTCAAACGATAATTTTTTGGCAGTTGTGGGGTGAACAAATCCTAGAGTACGTGCGTGTAATGCTTGACGTGGTAGCTGCTTAAAACAATTGTCTACAAATTGTTTGTATTTGGTAAAAGTTGTCCCCTTTAAAATTTTATCGCCTCCGTATCGAGCATCGCTAAATAAGGTGTGTCCAATGTGTTTCATGTGCGCACGAATTTGGTGCGTACGTCCTGTTTCCAGCACACATTTTACAAGAGTTACATAACCAAAACGCTCTACTACTTCATAATGGGTAATGGCAGCCTTTCCTTGGTCGCCGTCAGGAAAAACCGTCATCAGGAGTCGGTTTTTTGGATCACGACCCAAAAAACCATCAATGGTTCCATTATCCTCTTTTACATCGCCCCAAACAAGAGCTAAGTATTCCCGGGTGGATGTTTTGTCGTGAAACTGCTGTGCCAAATGCGCCATAGCATGATCTGTTTTGGCCACCACCAAAAGTCCTGAGGTATCTTTATCAATTCGATGAACCAATCCCGGTCGATTATTGCTGTTTTTGGGTAGCTTGTCGAAGTGGTATATCAGTCCATTGATCAAGGTTCCTGTATAATTGCCATGACCCGGATGAACCACAAGACCCGCAGGTTTATTCACGACCAACAAGGATTCGTCTTCAAAAACAATAGCTAAGGGCATTTCTTCAGCAACAAGCAATTGCTCATGTGGGGGATGTGCCAACAAAACACGGACAACATCGCCGCCTTTCACCTTATAATTTGATTTTACAGCTTTGTCATTTACAAATACAGCGCCTGCAGTAGCAGCTTGCTGAATTTTATTACGTGTGGCATTTTCAACGCGATTCATTAAAAATTTATCTACTCGAAGCGGCTCTTGACCTGCATCTGCTGCAAAGGAATAATGTTCGTGGAGTTCGTCTAAGGAGGATTCTTGTTTCATTATTCTTGCGTTGGTTTTTTCCCGTTACCCAAAACCAAATCCAAGCGAGAAGTCTTGGGAAGCTTTTCACCAGGAGCAATAGGTGCATTGTCGTAGCGCAGTTGGAGCACCATATCCTTTCCGATATTGTCTAAATAGGTTATTTCACCTATATCCAAACCTACTGCGCGTAGTGTCGACTCAGCAGATCGGCGTGTGACTTGAATTACGTCTGGAATTCGCACGTCATTGTAGTTGGCAGGATTTAGCGTTAGGTAAATTTTTCTGTCTTTCTTTACTTGTTCTCCGGCTTTTGGTAAATGCTCAATTACCGCAAAAGGCAGATAGTTGGGATTAAAGCGGGCAGAATCTATGACTTCATAGGTTAGGTCTCGATCTTCAAGAAGTATTGCTGCTTCGGATATCGACTTGGCTGTTAAATCAGGGACCTCGATAAATTTTCCCTGCCGCGTATGCCATCCGAGTCCATAAAAAGTGAGTGTAATGAAAAGTGTAGCCCCAATGAAAACCAACAAAAGATGCCAATAAAAGGTGCGGCTAAATAAAAATCGAAGGAAGTGAAGCATGTTCTACCAGAATGAATGTCAAAAATAATGATATTTGCGGTATGAAAAAACACATCGCGGTAGTTATGGGTGGAACCACCTCAGAACACAGTATCTCGATTAAGAGTGGAACTGTAGTTATGCGGCACTTGCCTGAAGACCTATTTGAAGCAACGGCAGTTGTCCTATCGGATGATGGTTGGCTAGCAAACTACAACAATCAACACATACGCATAAACCAAGACACTTTTACATTTAACTACGAAGGTAAAGTACGCGGTTTTGATGCTGTATTTAATGCTGTCCACGGAGCTCCTGGAGAAAATGGCGAACTACAACAACTCCTGGAAAAGCTGCAAATACCCTTTACTGGTTGTTCTGCTGAAGTAGCCCGATTGACCTACAATAAGTACGAAACCCTGGAGTTCTTAAAACCGCGCGGTGTTCATATGGCAGCTCATTTATTTATTCAAAAAGGGACTGACTGGAACACCAAAAAAATTGTCGATAAGCTTGGGTTACCTTGTTTTGTAAAAGCAAATAGGGCTGGGAGCAGTTTTGGAGTGGTAAAGGTTCATCGGCTTGAAGAAATGCATGATGCAATAGCTACAGCCATGAAAGAAGATGACGAGGTGTTGATAGAACAATTCTTGGCAGGAACAGAAGTATCCATAGGCGTTATTGAGTACAACGGCGCTGTACTTGTTTTACCACCAACAGAAATTATAACCGAAACTGACTTTTTTGACTACACAGCCAAGTACGAAGGGAAATCTAAAGAAATTACACCTGCGCGACTAAATAAAAAGCAACTTGAAAATCTTCGTGTGGCAGCAAAAAAAGTATTTGTATCGTTGGAAGCACGTGGTTTCAGTAGAAGCGACTTTATTTTCCAAGGAGATAAACCCTATTTTTTAGAACTCAACAGCATCCCAGGACTCACGGAACAAAGTCTCTTGCCACAACAAGCCAGAAAAGCAGGCATATCCCTGACCGACTTGTTTACAGATATGCTACACAGCTGTATAAAAAACAATACCTTTGACTCATGAAACGCGCACTTTTTCCTGGCTCATTTGACCCTTTTACTGTTGGTCATTTGGACATAATTGAACGAGGGATTTCTTTTTTTGATGAGATTGTTGTGGGCATAGGACACAACAGTGAAAAAAAATACATGTTTTCGTTGGAGCAACGCTTGGTATTTGTCTCAGCTTGCTTTGCAGATGAACCACGTGTTAAAGTCGCATCCTACAAAGGGCTAACAGTTGACTTCTGCGCCGAAATTAAGGCAGAATTTATCTTAAGAGGTATCCGCAACAACGGCGATTTTGAATTTGAAAAAGCCATTGCTCGAACCAATCGTCATCTGTCAAAAATAGAGACTGTTTTTTTACTAACCTCTGCACAGAACTCTTATGTAAGCAGCAGTATTGTTAGAGAAATCATCCGAAATAACGGAGACTACAGCTCTTTTATTCCCCCTCAGATAAAGTTTTAAGCAAGCCTGTTTTATCAAAAAGATGGGCAATGTTGGGATAGGTTTTCTGCAAAGCTTTTTTCGTTTTCTTTGGTCCTTTCCAAACTGCTTTGGTAATACCTTCTTTAGTTTCGGGAACAAGTTTTCCAGCGTATTCAGTTTTCATAAAAAACCAATAGGTTTCCTTTAACTGATAACGATTACTTCGTTTAAAAATGTGATAGGTCTTACCTGCTAAAGCACCAACACCCAATTTTTTTACACCTGTTTCCTCTTTCACTTCGCGTTTTGCGCCCGATTCAAGGCTTTCTTTTTTCTCAATTTTCCCCTTTGGTAAATCCCATTTTTTCTTTCGGTAAATAAACAGTAATTCGTTTTTTGAATTACGTACAACTCCACCGCCAGCTGTGGTAACAGGTAGTTTTTGTTTGAATATTGGAATCAAATTTTCTGGGTCATGGTGTATCAAATAAAGCGTTTTGACTTTTGTGCGCTTAAGTATTCGTCTGATTTTTTCAAATGAGGTTACTTCCAAGGACAAGACTTTAGCCTTAGCCGACTTTGGTTTGATTGCGGTTAGGATTATCTCCTTGTGATTGACAAAAACTTTATACATTTGCGCTATGCCTGAAGCATCCTCTACCGCTCAACAGACAGCAGAACACCTGTTACAAATAAAAGCAATAAAGCTTGAACCAAAAAATCCTTTTACATGGGCCAGTGGTTGGAAATCTCC
Organism: Flavobacteriaceae bacterium; assembly: GCA_024638225.1. Classification (GTDB taxonomy): domain Bacteria; phylum Bacteroidota; class Bacteroidia; order Flavobacteriales; family Flavobacteriaceae; genus UBA7446. The sequence continues at coordinate 1,376 of JAHEKR010000025.1, read as the reverse complement.
CATCTACTGCGACAATAGAATAGCCCTTTCTTTTCCCAAAATTAGAAGGTTTATATGCGCTGCAATGGCTGCACAGATAAAAGAACAACACCCACAAGCCAAAGCGATAGCTGGAGTGGCTACTGGGGCTATCGGCATGGGTATACTCGTGGCTGAGGCATTAGACCTTCCCTTTATGTATGTACGGCCAGAGCCAAAAAAACACGGGCGCCAAAATCAAATTGAAGGGCATTTCGATACGGCTGCGCCTACAGTGGTCATCGAAGACTTAATTAGTACTGGCAAAAGCAGCCTTCTTGCTGTAGAGGCGTTGCGAAAAGCGGGCATCGAAGTGTTGGGTATGATGGCGGTATTTAGTTATCAATTCGCTCTTGCCGAAGAAAACATGCTTGATGCTGATGTATCACTTACAACCCTGTGTGGATATGATACGTTAATCGAGACTGCAGTAGTCACCAACTACATCGAAGCAGCAGACGAAAATATATTAAAAAAATGGCGTGAGGCACCGCAAAATTGGACACCTAACTCAACAACATGAAATTAGAAAGCAGTAAAACTTTGCTGGCTAAACCCATTGAAGAGGTTTTTAATGAACTTAGTCTAGCGAGTACTTACAAAAGACTAATGCCAGCGGAAGTCAGCTTCCGTATGACAGACGAAGAGCACTTTAGCTTTAAGCTTGGCGGCATGCCAGTCATTCCGTTAAAGTTGGCAAGAAAAACACCCAGCAACCAGATTGTACTTGCTGCAGATGGTGGCAATGTACCCTTTGAGCTAGCAGCTAATCTTGAAAATATTTCCGGTCAAACGGAAGTTCAATTGACTTTTGATGGAAACATCAATCCGATGATGCAAATGATGGTCAAAAAACCGTTGACGCAATTTCTTGAATCGCTTATTGACAATTTGCAGAAACTTTAAAAATAACTTCCTTTTCGTTGAACGCCTCTATTTGTCCATGCTTATGGGTGAGCAGCAGGGTACCGTTTTGCGCAACATCTGTTATGGTCGCTTCAAATGAAGTCCCGTCTTTTCGCTTGAATGTCAACTCCTCTTGAAAACCATAAAGCAGATTCATGTATGCTGCATGACCATCTGTTTTTGAAGTAAGTTCTGTTTTGATCTTATTGGCTAAGTTTTCAAACATCTGCTCTATGGAAAACTCTTTATCGGTACAGATTGCCATGGACGTAGCACAAGGTAAATTTTGGAATTTGCACTGGTTGACGTTAATACCACAACCAATAATGATCCCTGTCAGCGTACTCCCGCGCATGATGGGCTCTACCAAAATACCACCGAGTTTTTTATTTCCTGACAAAATGTCGTTTGGCCATTTGATGCTTAATTTTGGTATTTGATGGTCATTTAAG
>JAHEKR010000012.1 GCA_024638225.1 Flavobacteriaceae bacterium | reverse complement strand
GTAGGTAACTTAATCGGGGTGCACGATATCGATGTGCAAAGCGTTGAAGTTCTTCCGGGTGCTGCATCTGCCCTTTATGGTGCCGATGCATACAAAGGAATTGTATTTATCAACAGTAAAAATCCATTTGACCATGAAGGTTTAGATGTTACCTACCGTAGAGGTCAAACAGAACAAGATGCAGCTGGGACAAATATGTTTGAAGACTTCGCTATCCGTATGGGTGGTAAGTTATCTGATAAAGTTGCTGTTAAAGCAACTTTCTCCCACAAATGGGGATCAGATTGGTTAGCTGCCGACTACAGACATACCGAAAACAGAAATATTGTTGAGGGTTATGATGTCAATAGTCCAGATTACAATGCAGTGAACGTAGAAGGAGAACAAGCATTAACTTCTCCTCAATGGTTTGGCGCAATTGCATCAAACCCAGCCACGCCACCTGCTTTAGCACCTGGTCTTTTGCAATTATCTGCTCTAGCGCCTAACTATTTTGATACTACGCGTACAACTGGTTACAAGCTAGTTGACCTGATGGGGAATGACACCTATAACACTAAGGGTAACTTTGCCATTCACTACAGACCAGACAGCAAAACTGAACTAAGCGTTCAGTCCTTAATAGGAACTGGTAAAGCACCATTATATACGGGTGCCACAGTATACAATCTGGACGAAGTTGTGGTACAACAACATAAACTCGAGCTGAAAAGAGGCGGGTTAAAGGCTAAGTTTTTCTTTACGCACGAAAACGCTGGGAATACTTCGGTTACCCAACTGGATGCTGTAAATGTGGCCAATGCCCAGCCTGGAGGTATACTCCTTGGATGGGGTGGTACTTACCTTCAAACTTATTTAGGTGGGATAGCTTTATCACAAGGAATTCCTCCAGCACAAGCATTACTTGGTGTTATGGGACAAATACAAGGTCATATTACGGGTGTTTATGGTCAGGTTTTGGCTGGAGCTAGACCCGCAAGCGACCTAGCTACACTGAGTATTTCCGATCTTTACGGAGATACTACTCCATTTCATATGGCTGCCCGTGCTGCTGCCAATGCAAATATGTTGGTTCCAGGAACAACTGCTTTTAATCAAGCCCTTGCTGCTTCTAGAAGTAATCCTTTAGCAATAGGAAGAGGATCATTGGTACAAGATATTTCCAAAATTTTCAACTATGAAGTAGATTATGATTTTGGCGATAAATTTGACTTTGGTAATTTAATTGTAGGAGCTTCTTTAAGAAACTACGAATTAGCTACTGGTGGTACGTTGTATACAGATTACGATGCGCCTATTGAATACAGTGAATACGGGGCTTACGCTCAATTAAAATCTGATTTATTGGATGATAAAGTTTCGATGACTGCTTCTGTACGATATGATAAGCAAAGCGTTTTAGATGACGGTAACTTCACACCTAGATTAGGATTTCTTGTAAACCTATCTGAAAATCAAAACTTCCGAATTACTGCTCAAACAGGATTTAGAAACCCAACAAACCAAGATAAATTTATCGGATTAAATAATGGTGCATTCTTTATTTTAGGAAACGAGCGTGGAAGCGTTGACAGGTTTAATAGAACAGTAAGTATGCGCAACGGTAATCCTGGCACATTTACAGGAAACTATGTGATGCAGAACTCAGTAAATCAATTGGATAACTCAGCAGCAGATTTAAACTTTGCCAAAGCAGAAACAGTTTCTACTATTGAGGTTGGTTATCGTTATAACTCACCTGGATTTACTTTTGATGTGAGTGGATATTACAATGCATACAAAGACAAAATTGCTGGAGTATATGTATATACTCCTTTAATTGATGCTAACTTTACAACTGCTGCTGCAGCGATGGCTGGTGGTAACTTCTTTGAATTCCAAGTAGATTCAAATATAGACAACGATTTCAATGCTTACGGACTTAGTTTTGAGGCCATTAAAACCTTGACTCCTTCGTTAACGGCAAATCTTGTTTACGAATTCAATGACCTTGATTACACACCAGACCCAATTGTTGAAGTGAACATGTCTTGGAATACCCCCGAGCACCGTATCAAAGCTGGATTAAACTATCAATTAGCTGACGAAATTAGTCTAAGCGCTAATGGAAGGTATAACTCGGAGTACTTCTATGAGTCTTCATTCTTTAATACAGATGTTCCTGAGAATATTGTGTTAGATGCTAAGTTATCAGTTGTTATGGATAAGCTTAACTCAATTTTAGAGATTGGCGGGAACAATATTGGTGGCGATAACTACATCGCTATCCCTGGTTCTGGTTTAGTAGGAACTACCTATTATGCTGCGCTTAAAGTGAGTCTTTAGTAGAATCAAATTTTTTCAACAAAAAGAGCCCAAACGGGCTCTTTTTTTTTGCCCTAATGGCATCAAATCTCAGCGATTTTCTACTATATTTGCACACGAATTTGTAGCACAAAGTAGTGCTTGTCAATATTTTAAATAAACACTTATGTCACAGAACACAGGTAAAGTATCCCAAGTAATTGGTCCTGTAGTAGATGTATCCTTTGATACCGCCGAAAACACACTTCCAAACATTTATGATTCTTTAGAAATCACCAAAAGTGACGGCTCTACGCTTGTCCTTGAGGTACAATCCCATATTGGTGAAGATCAAATACGCGCCATCTCTATGGACTCCACAGATGGATTGGAGCGAGGTGCTGAAGCTATTGCTACTGGGAACCCCATCCAAATGCCTGTAGGGGAAGAAGTGTATGGACGTTTATTCAACGTAATTGGTGATGCCATTGACGGTATCGGCGACTTGCCCAAAACAGGTAAAGACGGACTTCCTATCCACCGTGAAGCACCCGCTTTTGAAGATCTTTCAACTTCTACCGAAGTGCTATTCACAGGGATTAAAGTAATTGACCTTATTGAACCCTATGCAAAAGGAGGTAAAATCGGTTTGTTTGGTGGAGCAGGTGTGGGTAAAACAGTACTTATCCAAGAATTGATTAACAATATCGCCAAGGGACACGGAGGACTTTCTGTATTTGCGGGAGTAGGCGAGCGTACACGTGAAGGAAATGATTTACTTCGCGAAATGCTTGAATCTGGTATTATCAAATACGGGGATGAATTTACCGAATCTATGGAAGCAGGCGGCTGGGACTTGTCCAAAGTTGATAAAGATGCCATGAAAGAATCTAAAGCTACATTTGTTTTCGGACAGATGAATGAACCCCCAGGAGCGCGTGCACGTGTGGCACTTTCTGGCTTAACTATAGCCGAGTATTTCCGTGATGGTGCAGGTTCTGACCAAGGTAAAGATGTACTTTTCTTTGTGGATAATATTTTCCGTTTCACTCAAGCAGGTTCAGAGGTTTCTGCCCTCCTTGGACGTATGCCATCTGCAGTAGGGTATCAACCTACACTTGCCACCGAAATGGGAGCCATGCAAGAGCGTATTACGTCAACCAAAAAAGGATCCATTACATCTGTACAAGCAGTATATGTTCCTGCAGATGACCTTACCGATCCAGCACCGGCAACTACCTTTGCCCACTTGGATGCAACAACAGTACTGTCGCGTAAAATCGCTGAGCTTGGTATTTACCCTGCTGTAGATCCCTTAGATTCTACCTCTAGAATCCTTACTCCTGAAATTTTGGGAGATGAGCACTACAACTGTGCACAACGTGTTAAAGAGCTGTTACAACGTTACAAAGAGCTTCAAGACATCATTGCCATACTTGGAATGGAAGAACTCTCGGAAGATGATAAACTAGCTGTAGCAAGAGCAAGACGCGTCCAGCGATTTTTGTCGCAACCCTTCCACGTAGCCGAACAGTTTACAGGTATTCCTGGTGTGTTGGTGGACATTAAGGATACCATCAAAGGATTTAATATGATCATGGATGGTGAATTAGACCATCTTCCAGAAGCAGCCTTTAACCTTAAGGGTACTATTGAGGAAGCTATTGAAGCTGGTGAAAAAATGCTTGCTGAAGCAAACGCCTAGTCCATATGTATTTAGAAATCGTCAGTCCAGAAGCAACACTATTTGAAGGAGAAGTAACCTCAGTTTCTGTTCCTGGTGTACAAGGGTCTTTTCAGGTGTTGAATAATCACGCACCTATTGTCTCTTCTTTGTCTGTTGGAAAGGCCAAGATTGTGGGTAAGCTGGATATCGCTACTGAATTTCAACCACAATTTGAGCAAAATGGGGATGAAACCTCGATTGCCCTTGCCAATGGTGGCACTCTAGAAATGAATGACAATAAGGTCATTTTGTTTGTAGATTAGCAATCAAATAGGATACTACCAGACTTTAAATATTGGTATATGAGAAATGCACTTTACCTTACTTTTTATTTGTTGTTTTTGAGTTCATTTGTTTTGGGACAAACCAATCTTGACGAGGTTGTTGTCTCATCACCGAGGCTATCTATCCCTTTTTCTGATGATGCAAAATCGATCACTGTGATTACTGCCAAGCAGATTGCAGCAACTCCTTTTACAACACTTGCGGATGTTTTGCGTTTTCAAGCGGGGCTTGATATTCGCCGTCAAGGTATTGAGGGAGCGCAAGCGGATGTGTATTTACGTGGTGGAACTTTTGACCAAGTGTTGTTACTCATTGATGGTATTCGGGTTGACGATCCGCAAACAGGACACCATACACTCAATAGCGCCATACCTGTTGAAGTAATTGAGCGTATCGAAATTGTCAAAGGACCTGCAGCCCGTATTTATGGACAAAATGCGTTTACCGGCGCTATCAACATAGTAACCAAAAAAAGCGGTACTAATGGGGCAGCACTGAGCCTTCGTCAAGGAAGCTTTAATACCAATCACCTAGGATTAACTGCACAAGCCACTAAAGAAACCCAACAACACGTTTTTCATGTTTCTAAATTGACTAGCGATGGTTATCGCCATAATACGGATTTAGACAATCGCCATTTTTTTTCACATAGTATTTTTGGGGATTCGAAAAAAATTAAACTCATGACCATGTTTAACGAACGAAAGTTCGGTGCCAATGGGTTTTATGGAGTAGCTGGAGAACGTGGAATGAATCAATACGAAGAAACGCAAAGCAGTCTGGTTGCCTTAAGCACTACTTTTTCTGGCACAAAAACTTCATGGACTCCAAGGATATTTTGGAAACGTGGTCAAGACGAATATATTTTTATTCGCAATAACCCCAGTGTTTATCGCAATTTGCATATCAACAATAAAGTTGGTTTTTCTCTCGATACCCAAATAGCCCACGCCAATAACAATAGAACAGGATTTGGCATTGAACTATCTAGTGTTGGTATTCGATCCAATAATTTGGGTGATCACAACCGAACTATTGCGCATTTATTTTTTGAACACCGTTTTAACTTGTCTGGGTTTAGTATAACTCCAGGATTTGCGTTAAGTCATTTTTCGGATGTTGACACGTTTTTCTATCCCGGTATGGATATTGGTCTGAGGTTAAGTGAAAAGGAGAAGTTAACGTTTAATACAGGCTATACTTATCGTGTACCCACCTATACCGATTTATACTACAACGGTCCTCAGGCTATTGGAAATGCAAGTCTTAAGCCTGAACAGGCCTTAAGTCACGAAATAGGATATCGATATGCGGGCACCAAACTTTCCTTAGAGGCGGCTATTTTTCAGCGCAACAGTAAAGATTTAATTGACTATGTCGAAGTGATCGTTGGCGATCCAAAATGGTTGGCTTCCAATGTTCAGCAGGTAACAACTCTTGGGGGTGAACTAAATGCTACGTTTTCCTACGGCAGTACCGATTCGACTGCTCACACGCTCACACTTGCTTATGCCTATATTGACGACGATTACACCAAAACTGTTAAATCTAGGTACTCGCTTAATTCTCTAAGGCACAGCATCAATATTCAAGCTGTTCATACACTTTTCACCCATTTTTCATCAACCCTTTCCTATCGCTATGCATCTAGAGCGCTTGGCGGGCATTATCAATTAGTAAATGCTCAGCTGGAATACCGAAGTGGAAAGTGGCGTTTACAGGCACAGGGGCGTAATTTATTTAACGCTGCGTACGTAGAAAACCTTATTCCTATGCCCAAAGCACATGGGGTTTTAGGTGTAAGCTATTCCTTTTAGTCTTTTGCACTGAGTCTGTCTATTTGTGCATAGATTAACTCATTTTCCCAGCCTCTATAGCTAAGGTACTGATGTAGCTTTTGTTTTTTTACTGTTAGCGAATAAGAAGATAGTAAACTCCATTTTTTATCGCTTATGGTCCTAATTTTATTTTGGTAGGCATCTATTTCAATAGCTGCTAAAGCTTGCTTAATGTCATAATTAGAAATACTTCTTGCTTTTAGCTCTCTTGTTATGCGCATCTTTCCCCAATGTTTAATCGAAAACTTTCCATGAGCAAACTGTTGTGCAAAACGACTCTCGTTAAGGTAGTTTTCACTGACCAGTGTACCTATAATTTGATCGATAGCTTGGGGAATCATACCCAGTTGGTAGAGTTTGTTTTTCACTTCTCTATGACAACGTTCTTGGTAGGCACAATAGTTACGTAGCTTTTCGAGTGCTTCGGTTACAGTCAGTGAATTTTTCATATTGGGCTAAAATAAAAAAAGCGGCCAAATGGGCCGCTTTTCGTTTAAACATGAATCACTTTTCCTTTTCCATCAAAGAAACGGTAGTGTAAATAGGTGTACGCATCGCGTGGGATTACTTTAACCCACTTGTTGTAGGCTAAGTACCACTTCATGCGCTCAGACTTAATACCCTTTGCTACATAAGCAGCAATAAACGGGTGTAGGTGCAAAACTATTTTTTTCTTTTTGTGTTTAGGATTCGCTAGGATTTTTTCCAAATCCGATTTGATTTTGTCCATCAAAACAATTGGCGCTTCTACCTCTCCGTTGATGTTGGGGTTTGGCTCGCTAGTTTTGATGTCCATTTCAGGACGAACGCGTTGTCGTGTCATTTGAATCAGGCCAATTCTGCTTGGAGGCAAAATTTTGTGTTTCGCACGATCGGTATCCATTTCTTTTCGGAAGTGCTCAAAAAGCTTTTTCCTATTTTCTTGACGAATCATATCAATGAAATCGATGACAATAATACCGCCCATATCGCGCAAGCGAAGTTGACGAGCTATCTCAGTAGCGGCAATCATATTGACTTCCAAGGCTGTATCTTCTTGATTTTTAGCTTTATTGGATCGATTACCACTGTTTACATCAATAACGTGAAGAGCTTCGGTATGTTCGACAATTAAATACGCTCCTCTGTTCATGGACACTGTCCTTCCAAAGGAAGCCTTTATTTGTCGTTCAATACCAAAGTGCTCAAAAATAGGCACTTGACTTTTAAAGAGCTTGGCAATACTTGCACGCTCTGGAGCAATCTGCTCCAAATACTCTTTTACTTCAGCTAATAGTTCAGCGTCATCTACATGAATTCCTGTAAATTCATCATCAAAAATATCCCGTAAAATAGAGGATGCTCTATTGAGCTCACTCAAAACTCTTGAGGGATAATCTGCTTTTTGAATTTTTTTACACATCTGAACCCAACGATTGTACAGATCTTCTAGATCTTTGTCGAGTTCAGCTACTTTTTTGCCTTCAGCCACGGTTCGGATAATAACACCAAATCCTTTTGGCTTTATACTCATAACGAGCTTTTTTAAGCGGTTCTTTTCTTCACGTGTCGAAATTTTTTGTGACATAGACACACGATCTGAAAAAGGAACCAAAACCAAATACCTACCCGCCAAGGACAATTCCGAACTGATACGGGGTCCTTTAGTAGAAATAGGTTCTTTGATAATTTGCACAAGTAGAGATTGATTGGCCTGAACAGCGTCTGTAATGACACCATCTTTATTAATTTCAGGCTCTAATGGATAGTTCTTCAGCGAAAAATCTTTAACTTTTCCAGAACCAGCGCGTTTGATAAACTTTAAAAGGGTAGACACTTTAGGACCGAGGTCGTGATAGTGTAAAAAAGCATCTTTTTCATACCCAACGTCTACAAAAGCAGCATTTAAACCAGATAGGGTTTTTTTAACTTTTGCTAAAAAAACATCTCCTACATGAAATTTGTTATCTTCAACTTCTTTGTGAAACTCAACGAGCTTACCGTCTTTTAGTAAGGCAAAATCAACTGCAGAGGATCGCGAACGAATAATTAGTTCTTTACTCACAATAATGATTTTTATTGTTCTGCTTATGTGCAGAACATATTGAACAATTTAAATTGGGGAAGTTAGCTTAGATCGAACAACTCTATTTATAACTTCATGTCAAAGAACATCTATGTTCAAGAATTTTTAAGAAAAATTATTTTTTCTTGTGTCGATTTGCACGACTTCTTTTTTTACGCTTATGCGTAGCTACCTTGTGTCTTTTTCTTTTTTTACCACTTGGCATATGTTATGTTCTAATAATTAATAAAGTGTGGACGCTTATTTAACGGCCACTTTCGATTTTACTTTTTCCAAAAAAACCTTTGCAGGCTTAAATGAAGGTATGTTATGTGCCGGGATATCTATGGTGATATTTTTGGATATGTTACGTCCTTTTTTGGCTTTTCTAGTTTTAATAATAAAACTGCCAAATCCGCGCAAATAAACGTTTTCACCAGACTCCATGGCACCTCTTACTTCTTTCATAAAGTGATTCACGATTGCTTGTGTGTCACTTTTTTCAACTCCTAATTTCTCGGAAATATTTGATACAATTTCAGCTTTTGTCATCCTTAGATTCTTCTGTGGTTGTAAATTTTAGGTTCGCAAATATATTAATTTAATTCGAACCATATGAGCAACTTAGGCATGCAAATTCAGTTTATTGCACGTATTTTTGTGCATATGCGTGATTTTGGGGGGCAATTATTAAAATGGTATGACGTAAATAAGCGTGAGATGCCTTGGCGTCAAAACCAAAATCCCTACTCCGTTTGGCTCTCTGAAATTATTTTACAACAAACACGTGTTGCCCAAGGAACCCCTTATTTTTTGCGTTTTTTAGCCCAGTATCCTACAGTAAAAGACTTGGCTTTAGCTCCGGAAGATGAAGTTTTGAAGTTGTGGCAGGGGCTGGGTTATTACTCACGTGCCCGAAACATGCGGCTTGCCGCTCAACGAATAGTTGCCCAATTTGATGGTGTTTTTCCAAAAACGCAAAAAGAATTACAAGAACTTCCGGGTGTGGGCCCTTACACTGCTAGTGCTATTGCTTCGATCTGTTTCGATCAAGTGACAGCTGTTGTAGATGGGAATGTATTCCGAGTACTTGCACGGTATTTTGACATTCACCAGCCGATTAATCAACCCCAAGGAATCAAACTATTTCAAGAATTAGCTCAATCATTGATTTCATCCCATGCTCCAGGGACGTACAACCAAGCCATAATGGAATTTGGGTCCCTACAATGCACTCCTAGAAACCCCAATTGCCGCTCATGTCCCTTGGTTGATGGCTGCCTGTCTTTTGCCAATAAAACGGTAGAACAGCTCCCCGTAAAAATTAAGGCTAAGCCTGCGCGAAATCGGTATTTACATTATTTAGTTCCTTTGGATAAACAGCAAAACACCCTACTCTCGCGTAGGGAAAGCGGTGATATCTGGGAGGGACTTTACCAGTTTCCTTTGATAGAGGCAGGACATGCTTTGAACGAAAAAGAATTAAAAAGGCATGTGGCTTTGCCCCAGTGGGCACTTCGCGCAAGATGGACAGCTTATAACGACAAAGCGATTATTCATCGTCTGTCGCACCAAGTCTTGCATGCTCACTTTTGGATAATCGAAGACTTTGAGCAGTCCATGCCCCATAGTTGGGATTTGGTACGAAGTAAAGGTGTCCCAAGGCTTATTGAACGCTTTTTGCAGAAGTTCGGACGATAATGTACATTTGAGTTATATTAAATATTATGAGCGGAACACTAAATAAAGTCATGCTCATCGGCCACTTGGGCGATGACGTTAAAGTAACCTACTTCGAAGGGGGAAATTGCATAGGAAGATTCCCTATAGCCACAAACGAAACCTACACCAGCAAACAAACGGGTGAGAAAGTAACCAATACCGAATGGCACAATGTAGTCGTTCGAAACAAAGCAGCTGAAATTTGCGAAAAATACCTCAATAAAGGCGACCGTGTGTATGTAGAAGGAAGAATCAAAACTCGTAAATGGCAAGGCGATGACGGAAAAGACCGCTACACTACTGAAGTTCATGTAGATGACTTTACTTTTTTGACACAACGTCCCTCGGACGGGTCAGAACGTCCTGCTTCTTCAGCACAGCAGCCTTCGACACAGCAACAAGCTGCTCCGCAACAGCCCACACAGTCAAGCGAGCCATCAAGCGATGATGACTTGCCCTTTTAAGTTTTTTGTACTTGGAGATAGCCTATTTGGTTTTTAGCGGAGATACATTTGAAACAGCAAAGCTGTTTTTACTACTTCTTTTGTTGTTGAGTTCAGCGCTTGTTTCTGGATCAGAGGTAGCTTTTTTTTCCCTTTCCACTTCGTACATAAAATCAGCTGCTACTGCTGCTAGCAAAGCCGAGCGTATCATTGCTCATTTACGTAAAAACCCCAGAAGACTATTGGCTATTATTTTATTGCTCAATAATCTCATCAATATTGCAACTGTTTTGGTGTTTGCCACATTAACTCCTCGTCTTTTCGATTTAATTGAGCAACCATGGCTCAAATTCTTGCTCGAAGTAGGGGTGATTACATCCATTGTCTTGTTGTTTGGCGAAATATTACCTAAAGTGTACGCCAATAAAAATCCAGAAGGGTTTGCCAAGCTCATGTCGCTTCCCATTTATTTTTTGGATCAATATGTATTTTTTGCGTTTACATACCCCATGAGTTACATCACTTTTGCGCTACAAAAGCGTTTGGGAAAAACTTCCGCTAATATTTCAGTAGATCATTTGTCTCAAGCTTTGGAACTGACTGATGATTCTGAAACAACTAAAGACGAGCAAAAAATATTAAAAGGCATCGTTACATTTGGAAATACCGAAACCAAACAGGTTATGTGCCCACGCATTGATGTATTTGCCCTTGAGCAAAAGACAATTTTTACTGATGTAATTAACCAAGTTGTAGAAAAAGGATTTTCTCGTGTACCCGTATTCAAAGAAACTATTGATTCGGTAGTTGGCGTGCTGTATGTGAAAGATTTATTGCCTCATTTGGAGAAAAATAATTTTGAATGGAATCAGCTACTTCGCGAACCTTATTTTGTTCCCGAAAACAAAAAGTTAGACGATTTGTTGGAAGAGTTTCAATCCAAACGGATTCACCTTGCCGTAGTAGTAGACGAATACGGAGGAACATCAGGTGTCATTTCATTAGAAGATGTCATTGAGCAGATAGTTGGCGACATTAGCGATGAATTTGACGAGACAGATGTCAGTTACTCAAAACTAAACGAGACAACTTTTGTCTTTGATGGTAAAACTTCATTGCAAGACTTTTATCACGTGTTAAAAATTTCAAATCCAGAAGAATTTGAAGCGAATAAAGGGGAGTCAGAAACCATCGCCGGTTTTGTTTTGGAACAATTAGGCTCCTTTCCAAAAGTGAATACTGCCTTGCGTTTCAAAAACGTCATCTTTACCATCGAAGCAGTGGACCGGAAGCGAATCAAACAACTAAAAGTAGAGCTCCTTTCATGATTCGCTTATTTCTATTTATTTTTCTTTTTATGGGTTGCCAACAAACAGTGCCCAAACCCAAGGCCCAACTAGGTTTGGAATACCCTATTGCTCAATATGTAGTATTCGAATCCTCCTGTCCTTATTCTTTTGCTTACAATCAATGGGCAACACCAAAGCTGCTATCTAAATGTGGGATGCGTGTTGCATATCCCAAAATGAAGGGAACGCTTTTCATTACCTACTTTGATTTAAAGGAATCTTCTTTGGACACCTTATTTCGTGATTTCGAAAAACGATTGGAGCTATTTGGGAAACAAGCAAGTCGCTTTGACGAAAGTGCTTACGAAAACAAGGATAATAATGTGATCGGAAGCTTAATTACCCTAATTGGCGATAGCCCATCTAATCTTCATTTTTTTGGGACAGATTCAAAGCAACATTTTGTTACAGGTTCGTTGCTTTTTGATACTGCACCTAATTATGATTCATTGGCGCCTGCAATAGGCTATTTACAGCAGGATGTTCGTAAATTACTCGAGTCGTTAAGATGGAATTAAACCTTTTCCTCTTTTTTAGCACAACAGGCTTTTTTACAGTCAGCAGCACATGCTTTTTCATGCATGCCTTCTTTTTTTGAAGCGCAACATTCTTTAGTACAAGACTTATCGCATTTCTTTTTTTCTGCACAGCAGGGTTTGTCACATGTTTTGTCACATTGTTTATGCTCCTTGTGGTCAAGGTTATAAGGGGAACTCGCTTTAGCCTCACCAACTTTGTAGTCGCCACCTAGTTTTTCTACAGTTGACTGAATGTTGGCAAATGAGGTTATGTTTGGATCAAAAGAAACATAGGCAGTTTTGGCATCAAAATCAACTTTAGCGGCTGCAACTCCTTCTGAGGCTGCGACTTTCTTTTCAATACGCGCTGCACAACCTATTTCGCATGTCATTCCAGAAATTGGAAATGAAATATGGGCTAGGTCGCTGTTTATTTCTTCAACTGCTTTAGCTGAGTGTGGGACTGTTTTTTTCTCAGGTTTTGTGTTACAGCTGACAATAAACAGTAGCGTAACAAAAAATAAAATGGGGCGTTTCATACCTTTAAGTTTTGTTCAAATGTACTAAAAAAGCACAATTTATTGGATGATTTTCATCAGCTTTGTACCGCTATGAGATTGATTCCTGAAAACAAGTGGATTTACCTTTTTATACTTTCCATTATATGGGGAAGTTCTTATATTTTAATCAAACGCGGACTGGTTGGTCTTACGCCTGTTGAATTGGGGAGCATGCGAATTGTATTTGCAACTCTATTTCTCTTAATTCTGGGTTACCGATCCATTTCTAAGCTTACGAAGAATCAATGGAAGTGGCTTGTTGTTACAGGTTTTTTGGGTACTTTCTTCCCCTCGTTTTTGTTTGCTTTTGCTCAGCAGCATGTCGATTCAGCGGTCGCAGCCATCACCAATTCGTTGACGCCTATTTTTACTCTTTTGATAGGCATTGTTTTTTTTGCAAATAGAATTTTTGCCAAGCAATATTGGGGAGTTTTGCTGGGCTTTATAGGTTCATTAGGCTTGATTTTTGGAGGAAACGAAATCAGTGGAACTCAGCCTTACCCATACATATTAATGATCATGTGCGCATCTATGTGTTATGCGGTAAATATTTATTTTTTAAAGGAAAAGTTAGCTGACGTTTCTCCCATGGCCATGACCTTGGGTAATTTTATTTCGATACTACCTCCTGCTGTTGTTTTATTGCTTTTTTCCGATTTTTTTTCAGCAAAAAAATTAGCTAACCCTCAAGTGCTAAGCAGTTTGGGTTTTATTGCCCTACTCGCTTTTTTGGGCACAGCAATCGCCAAGGTTATGTTTAACCGATTTGTCAAAATGGCATCAGCAGTTTTTGCTTCGTCAGTTACCTACACACTTCCTCTAGTGGCTCTCTTTTGGGGAACATTGGACGGCGAGCACATAAACGTATATCAGATTTTGTCCGCAGTAGTAATTCTGATTGGAGTTTCGCTGGCTCATAAGCCAGCGAAAAACTAATGGTATTAACTTTCTTTTCTACAGCTCAAAGGAAAGACACATCATTATGACGACCTGCACTATTAGTCAGGGTTAACAATTACGTCCTCAAGTGTTAAAGAAATTTCCTGACCGCCAAGATCAAAGCTTTTCTCGCCTGGCATCATTAAGCTTGATATTTCTTTATAATTTGCATAATTCGTATTGTTCGTTTGCATCTGACCATTGAAGTTTACCATCGTAGACTCTTTAATTTTCATGCCCGTTTCTTTGCTGTAGTAGTTAGTGTAACTCACGCCAACACCAGGAACTTTGATCACATAAGCTTCTGTATCATTTACAGTTTCAATTCCCTCTAAAACAGCTTCTCCACTGGCAAGCAAGCCAATTTCAGCGATAATGCCCAAGGATTTTTTAAGATCGTCGTAAATAACTTTTGGCAAATCCATCTGATTAGGCCCTTGCTTCATAAAAGCCCCGTCGGTACTAACAACACTTGACATCATGGCGTTTCCGCCTACAGATATTACTTGCTCTTGTTTATCCGCTGAATAGGTTTCCTCAACCATAATAGGCATTTGCATAAATATGCCTTTGTAGACAAGCTTAATGGCGTTTAGGTCATTTATGTTGTTTATGCCTGTCTTTTCGATATACTTATTTAAAATAGTTTTAGCCGTGACTCCACCTGCAACAGATATCTTTTTAGGTCGATCAATAGGTATACCATATTTATTGTAGTAATTGACAGGAAGTCGCGTTCCATTAAATTCGACCTTTTCAAGGTTATCTAAAACATCAACCCCTTT
Source organism: Flavobacteriaceae bacterium (assembly GCA_024638225.1). Lineage (GTDB taxonomy): Bacteria > Bacteroidota > Bacteroidia > Flavobacteriales > Flavobacteriaceae > UBA7446. The sequence goes on along the minus strand of JAHEKR010000012.1, from coordinate 32,142 downwards.
TCCAGTTACAACGATTCTTGATTGGTCTACATTAAAGTATTTCTTGGCCACATTTCTAACATCTTCAGCAGTAACGGCATTGATTTTGTCAAGATAGGTTTTGTAAAAATCTTTATCTAGATCTTCTGTTGCGATGTCGTAGGCAAATTGTGCAATAGTTGCAGGTCTTTCTAAGGAGCGGACAAAGCTACCAATATATTTAGCTTTTGCTTTTTTCAATTCACTTTCTGTAACCAAATCGGTACGAATTCGCTTTACTTCATTGAGTAGCTCAACCACAGCACTGTCTGTTACTTCGTTTCTTACACTGGCAGAAGCTCGAAAACGTGTTGCAGTACGCTTGTCGTTCCCGATACTTGAATAAGCTCCATAAGTATATCCTTTGTCTTCACGAAGGTTTAAGAACAAACGTGCCTCACCTCCACCACCAAGAATAGAATTTGCCATTAACACAGCAAAATACTCAGAATCTTTTTTGGCGAGGTATGCGGTACTTTGAACGACAACTTCTGATTGAACAGCGTTGGGCATATTCACAAAATCAATTTGTGGACTTTTCGGGTTTTTTACTTCAGGGATTGGACTTGAAGCAACAGGATTTGGTTTCCATTTCCCAAAATATTTTTTAACCAATGGCTTGACAGTTTCCAGGTCAATGTCACCAACAATAACAAGATAGGCGTTGTTAGGCCTAAATCTGAAGTCATAAAAACGCTGGACATCTGCAAGTTTGATGTTATTGACGGTACCCGGGGTTGTGTATTCGCCATAGGGGTGATTTGTTCCATAGGCCAAGAGTCTTTCGACGCGTCTGGCTGCACTTGTAACATCTTTTTCAGATGCTTTCAATGCATCAATGATAATATCTCGCTCTTTGATAAATTCTTCCTCCGTGAAATTAGGATTTATGGCAGCATCGGCCATCATCTGAAAAGTTCTTTCAAAATAGCGGGACAACGACTGTGCAAATGCGCCTGAAGCACTAATGCTAATATTAGCACCCATAAAATCTACTTCATCATAGAAATCATCTTTTGCTATTTTTTTTGAACCTTTTCCAAGCAAGCTGCCCGTGAGCTCGCTCAACCCTGCCTTGATTCCTTCCAAAATGGGGGGATTGTCCAAACTTAAACTTGCACTTACTTGTGGAAGTTTTCTGTTTTCAACCAGCATCACGGTGAGCCCATTTTTTAGTTTGTATTGTTGTGGCTCTTTCACTTGGATGGTGGGTGCAGGACCAGGAACCGGTTGTTTGCTTCGATCAATTTGGCCAACTGCAGTGAAGACCAATAAGGAAGTGAATAATACGAGTAATTTTTTCATGACAGTAAATTTTAGTTAGCTGGTTCGGGTTCTGGCAAGTATTCAAGCACCAAACGCTGATTCGTGTTCAGATACTTATTGGCTATCTCCCTTATCTCTTCTCGAGAAATTGAACGATAAATATCGATTTCATTGTTTATTAAATTGGTGTCTCCATAGAGCATGTGGTAACGCGCAAGGGAATTGGCAATGCCTTCTACCGATGCATTTGAGCTAACAAATTCATTTTCAAATTTGTTTAGTAGTTTTTGATAATCACGTTCTGAAATAAGATCCTTTTGAATCTTGACTATCTCATCATCCATTTCAGTAATTAAGTCTGTAAGTTTGAAATCTCCTTGTGGTAGCCCGAAAATGACGTACATACCATAATCTTCTTGAGCAATATTGATAGCTCCCGATTGAAGTGCCATTTTCTTTTCGTCAACCAAACGCTTGTAGAGTTTAGAGCTTGGCCCATCGCTTAGATAGGTAGATATCATATCTAAAACACGAGATTCCCGACTTTTAAAAGAAGGGGTACGGTAAGCCGTAATTATAGCAGGTATTTGAATGTTGCTGTCGAAGGCTTCTGCTTTCAACTCTTCTTGAATCGGAGCTTCGGTCAATGAAACTTTTTCAATGTCTGCTCCTCTTGGAATAGAACCAAAATAATCTTCGATCATTTTTTTTGTTTCATCAATGTCAATATCTCCAGCCACAACGAGTACGGCGTTGTTGGGCACGTAGAACTTTTTATTAAATGCGAGAAACTCATCTAGGGTAGCAGCGTCAAGGTGTTCCATCTCACCAATAGTAGTCCAGCGGTAAGGGTGCTTTACAAACAAATGTTTCTTAACGTTTTCTAAAAACTTTCCATAGGGCTGATTATCAACACGAAGGCGTTTTTCTTCTTTAACCACTTCGTTTTGTGTATCTACACCGTCTTGTTCAATAATGGGGTGTAGCATACGCTCAGACTCCATCCAAAGGCCAAGCTCCAGGTTGTTTGAAGGAAAAACCTCATAATAATAAGTACGGTCGTCTGTGGTATTGGCATTGTTGGATCCGCCATTTTCGGTGACTATAGAGAACCACGCACCGTTTTCAATATTTTTTGTACCCTCAAACAAGAGGTGTTCAAAAAAATGAGCAAAGCCCGTTCTATCAGGCTGTTCGTCTTTTGCACCAACGTGGTACATGACAGATGTAGTTACCACAGGAGCTGTATTGTCTTGATGTAGAATGACATGTAAACCGTTAGCTAAATCGTATTCTTCAAAGGAGACTGATTGCGCGCTTACAAAACCCAACACAAATAATAAGGTCACGGAAAGTAGATGTTTCATGATAAAAATTTTTAGAATTTTAAATTTAAATATTTTGCTGGAAATTAATAACGAATATATAGTATTAATGTTATAGTAAAAAAAATTGTCTGATATAACACAAGATTGTATATTTGCGCTCGCTTCAATAAGAAGCATTAAAAACAAATAATATGTTTGCAATCGTAGAGATAGCAGGGCAGCAATTTAAAGTTGCAAAAGACCAAAAGGTTTTTGTTCATCGTTTGGATGCCAAAACAGGAGACAAGGTTTCTTTTGACCAAGTCTATATGTTGGCAGATGGTGACAAAATATCTGTAGGCGCCCCAGCTGTAGCCAATGCTGCTGTAGAAGCAAAAGTGGTACGTCACCTTAAGGATGACAAAGTAATAGTATTTAAAAAGAAACGCCGTAAGGGTTACCGTGTTAAAAACAGTCACCGTCAGTCGTTGACAGAAATTGTCATCGAATCTGTAGGCGTTGGTAAAGCCAAAAAGGCTGCACCAAAAGCTAAGGCAGAAGCGCCAAAAGCAGAAGCGCCAAAAGTTGTCAAAAAAGTTGCCCCTAAGGCAGCTGCTGATTTTTCATCAAAAACAGTAGCCGAGCTAAAGGAGCTAGCCAAAGCAGCAGGTATTGCGGGAATTTCATCTATGAAAAAAGCCGACTTGATTGCGGCACTTGAAGCAAAAAAATAAAACATTAAGCCATGGCACACAAAAAAGGAGTAGGTAGTTCCAAGAACGGTAGAGAATCAGAATCCAAACGCTTAGGCGTAAAAATTTTTGGTGGACAGCACGCGATCGCAGGGAACATTATTGTTCGTCAACGCGGTACGGCACACCACCCAGGTGATAATGTTTACTTAGGTAAAGATCACACACTGCACGCTAAAGTAGATGGCGTTGTTCGTTTTACAAAAAAGAAAAACAATCGTTCATATGTCTCTGTAGACCCTGTACAGGCATAAATAGCAAATTACAAGAACAAACAAAACCCCGCCATTGGCGGGGTTTTTTGTTTCTCGTTAAAATAAAAACCCGAGGCAATCGCCTAGGGTTTTTGATACAGGTCTAAAATGGAGTTTTAGTATCGGTAGTATTCTGGTTTATAAGGCCCTTGAACAGGAACACTGATATAATCCGCTTGATCTTTATCTAGTTCTTCTAGCTCAACGCCGAGTTTTTCTAGGTGCAAACGGGCAACTTTTTCGTCCAAATGCTTGGGTAGCATATACACTTTGTTCTCGTAGCGGTCGGCGTGCTTCCAAAGCTCAATCTGTGCAAGTGTTTGGTTGGTAAACGAGTTACTCATCACAAAACTTGGGTGTCCCGTAGCACAACCCAAATTCACCAAGCGTCCTTCAGCCAAAACAATTATGTCTTTGCCCTCAACCGTGTATTTATCCACTTGCGGTTTGATTTCTACTTTGCTATCGCCGTAGTTATCGTTTAGCCATGCCATATCAATCTCGTTATCAAAGTGACCAATGTTACATACAATGGCTTTGTCTTTCATGGCACGGAAGTGACGTTCAGCAACAATGTCTTTGTTCCCTGTAGCCGTTACAATAATGTCTGCGTTTCCAATGACTGTTTCTAGTTTCTTTACTTCAAAACCATCCATAGAGGCTTGCAACGCACAAATCGGATCAATTTCAGTTACAGTAACGATGGCGCCTGCCCCTTGGAAAGAAGCTACAGTTCCTTTGCCTACATCTCCATAACCGGCTACTACCACACGCTTTCCAGCAAGCATAATATCTGTCGCTCTACGTACGGCATCTACTGCTGATTCTTTACATCCATATTTGTTATCAAACTTAGATTTAGTAACAGAATCGTTTACGTTAATGGCAGGGATGGGAAGCGTACCGTTTTGCACACGTTCATACAGGCGATGGACACCGGTAGTTGTTTCTTCTGAAAGCCCTTTGATTGCTGTTGCAAGTTCAGGGAACTCATCAAGAATCATGTTGGTTAGGTCACCACCATCATCTAAAATCATATTTAACGGTTTGCGTTCTTCGCCAAAGAAAATGGTTTGTTCGATACACCAGTTAAATTCTTCCTCGTTCATGCCTTTCCATGCATAAACGGGAATCCCAGCAGCAGCAATAGCAGCGGCGGCATGATCTTGTGTAGAAAAGATATTACATGAACTCCAGGTAACTTCAGCCCCGAGTGCCGTAAGCGTTTCGATAAGTACCGCTGTTTGTATGGTCATGTGTAAGCAGCCTGCAATGCGTGCACCTTTGAGCGGTTGCTCCTGATCGTATTCTTCACGAAGCGCCATCAGACCGGGCATTTCTGCCTCGGCAAGTTCAATTTCTTTACGTCCCCAGTCAGCAAGTGCGATGTCTTTTACTTTATAGGGTACATAAGTAGTTGTTTTCGTAGCCATAGTTGTATATTTGATTCTTAGCAATTTAGACGGCAAATTTACAATTTTAAATGCCCATTTACAAACAAGAGCAGCTCCCGTACAATACGCAGTTTTTGGTCTGGGAAATCGATGAAACAGAAGACTGGCTTGAGCAGGGAATTCAGCTTACGGCCTTGTGTATGAATAGGTTATCTAGCATGAAGTCAATGGTTCATCGCAAAGGTTTTCTAAGTGTGCGCCATTTGCTAAAAGCCCTTGGATATGCCCCAATAGACGTACATTATGACAGTTACGGAAAACCCCATTTGACTAATGGAAAATACATCTCGATAAGCCATTCACACACTTTTTCAGCTGTAGCTGTAAGCGATATGCCCATTGGAATTGATATTGAAAAAGAGCATTCAAAAATCCATCGCATTGCATCAAAATTTTTGCACATTTCAGAACGGCTTTCAGATGAAACAGAGCGCTTTAGAACCACTCAGTGGTGTATCAAGGAGGCTGCATATAAAGTTTTTGGTAAAAAGGGAGTCAGTTTTTTACATCATATCCGAACAACGCACATGAATGCACAACACCCGATTACCGAAGTATTTACGGATTCTGGTATAGTAAAGCTCAAAAATTGGACCTATCATTGGCCCAGTTTTTCCTGTGCACTTAGTATCAAAGAACAGTAAGTTATGGTTGATATTTTTGAGCTTATTTTTGGACAATATGCCACATACGACTCGACGGACGTGACTTTAGAAATCATGGCTGTAATTTTTGGTTTTTTAAGTGTTTGGTTTGCCAAGCAAAACAATATCTGGGTGTTTCCCACCGGATTAATTTCAACCGGAATCTTTGTCTATCTACTTTTTAAATGGGAGTTACTAGGCGATATGATGATAAACGCATATTATTTTGCCATGAGTATATATGGCTGGTATGTATGGACACGTAAAACCAATAATACGCTGACGCCTATAACACGAACGACAAAGCAAGAAAAAAGGGTATCGCTTATCATTTTTCTTGCTACACTGCTCTTTGTCTATGTTGTTTATCTCTATGCAGGGAAATGGACATCTTGGGTGCCATATGTTGATACGCTGACAACAGCCATATTTTTTGTTGGCATGTGGCTTATGGCACGTCGAAAAATTGAGAATTGGTCTTTTTGGATCATAGGAGATGTTATTTCGGTTCCTCTTTACTTATATAAAGGCCTAAGCTTTACAAGTTTCCAATATCTTGTTTTTACCGCAATAGCTATCTTTGGCTATCAAGCATGGAAAAAAACCTTAGACAAACCCCAAGCGACTGCATCCGAGTAGCCCTTTTTGGCCCAGAATCCACGGGCAAAACCACACTTGCTAAAGCACTTGGCACACATTACAAAACGGAGTGGGTTCCTGAATTTGCCAGAGAATATCTACAGCAAAAATGGGATACTAAAAAAAAAATATGCGCGCAAGAAGATATATTTCCCATTGCCCTAGGACAAATGGAACTTGAAAATAAATATGTCCTGAAAGCAAACAAACTTCTGTTTTGTGACACAACCTTACTCACTACAGAAGTGTTTTCGCGTGTATATTTTGATAATTGGTGTGACAAACGGATTATAGAAGCAAATAAAGAAAATCATTACTCAATTTACCTACTTACCAATATTGACGTTCCATGGGTGGCGGATGATTTACGCGATAAACCTAACGAACGTCATGAAATGTTCCTCAGTTTTCAAAAAGCGCTTGAAACACGAAAAATCAAATACGTACTTTTGAAGGGAACACACGATACCAGAATGAACACAGCAATTGAGTATATAAATTCATTTTTATGAGATACGCCTTTTCAGATGAAGACAAAAAATTCTTTACAGCTCATGGTATTTCCGAAGAGGAAATTCAGAGGCAGTTGGAGTTGTATCAAAGGGGATCGACTTATGTTTTCCTAGAACGAGCAGCAACAATTGGCGATGGTATACAGCAGTATGATGAAAAGAAAACAGACCATTATGTTGCTGTTTTTGACAAGAAAATGACTGCTTACAGCCTAATTCGCTTTATCCCAGCATCTGGGATGGCTACGCGAATGTTTAAGTTTTTGCACTACTTTATTTCCAAATACAAGCCCTCAAATGAAACCCTAAGAAGTTATTTAAACAGAGAAAAAACGTATAAGCTAGGTGTCTTTTTTGGTGGAATTGAAAAATTTCCGTTTTTCAAAAGCATAAGAAATACTATCCGCAATCAAGTCAAGGAGGATTTATCTATTGACTACCGCTACACATTTATCCAAAAGTTACTTCATCAATTCAGTACCAAACCAAAAGCGCTAATTCCTTTTCATCGCTACACATCTGACATACGTACTGCCGCCGAAGAACAATTGTATTTATCTAAGGAATTTGCCAAAATTAACCAAGAGATTCGAATCCATTTCACTGTCCCCCCACAAACTCAGGATGCGTTTACTCGGACTCTTGCTCCTGCTATTGAACAGATTGAGGGATTATATACTGTGAAAACAAAACTTGATTTTTCGGAGCAAAAGAAAAGTACAGACACGATAGCTGTTCAGGCTGATAACACGCCATATAGAGATAATTCGGGAGCTCTTCTCTTACGAGCTGCAGGACATGGCGCACTAATCGAAAACCTTAATAATCTTGATGAGCAACTCGTTTTTTTAAGCAATATTGATAATATTTCCACAGAAAAACACCATCAGCAAACGGCTCGATATAAAAAAATGTTGGCAGGAGTATTGATTTCCCATTTGGAGCAAATCTATCAGTATTGTCATGCATTAGCCGAAAATGAGGAAGTCGACCTAATTGAAGTGTCCTCGTTTATGAAAGGACAATTGCATATAGCTATTCCTGAAGACCTCAGTGGTGAGGGCTTAATTGCCTATATGCAACAAAAACTAAACCGTCCACTTCGTGTTTGTGGTATGGTAAAAAACGAAGGTGAGCCTGGAGGCGGCCCTTTTTGGGTGGAGAAAAATGGGATATCAAGCCTTCAGATTGTAGAAAGTGCTCAGGTAGATAGCACGAACAAAGAGCAAGAAAAGAAATTTAAAAAAGGCACACATTTTAATCCAGTTGATATTGTATGTGCGACGCATGATTACAAAGGCAACAAATACGATTTACATAAATTCGTCGATCACGGAAGTTATTTTATTGCAAATAAATCAGTAGGGGATACCAAAATTAAAGCCTTGGAGCGTCCCGGGCTATGGAATGGAGCCATGGCGGATTGGAACACTATTTTTGTTGAAATTCCATTGCGTACATTTAATCCAGTAAAAAACTTAAATGATTTACTCCGACCGATGCATCAACCCAACTAATTGATGTATCTTTGATCTGTCTCTAGGGGTGCCTAATGGCTGAGATTATACCCATCGAACCTGGGCAGGTAATGCTGCCAAGGAATTTTGTTTCACTTAAAATCACTTAAATAATACCCCTTTATTTGCTAAAAGCAGATGAAAACTATTATTACAATAATGCTATGTGGTAGCCTGATGGCGCAACAAGCAAATTCAACTATCGATACAACAACAGTAAGTCCTGTTAATTTAAAACCAGTGACAGTTAGTGCCCTTAGGGCAACGAAAGATACGCCTATGGCGTTTACCAATGTTTCAGAAAAAGAACTCAACAAACAAAATTTAGGCAAAGACCTTCCCGTTTTGTTGCGCTTTCTCCCGAGCGTGGTTACCACTAGTGATGCAGGCGCAGGGGTAGGTTACACAGGAATACGCGTCCGTGGTAGTGACGCAACTCGAGTCAATATTACCATTAATGGAATTGCCTATAACGATGCTGAGTCCCATGGAACATTTTGGGTTAATCTTTCTGATTTTGCTTCTTCTATTGAAGATTTACAAGTGCAGCGTGGTGTGGGAACATCAACTAATGGAGCGGCTGCTTTTGGAGCAAGTATCAACATCAACACCAATGATAGCTCAAAAGAATCTTTTGCATTGCTCTCTTCAAGTGTTGGAAGTTTTAATACCCTTAAGAATTCCGTTAAGTTTTCCACGGGAATATCACCTAGTGGTTTTGAGCTTAGTGGGCGTTTATCAAATATTACTTCTGACGGCTATATCGATCGTGCGTCATCTAACCTAAAAGGGTATTTTTTGCAAGGAACCTATACTTCTGAAAACACAAAATTGAAGGCTTTAACTTTTGGTGGCCGAGAGCGTACCTATCAGGCTTGGTACGGCATTGACGCTAATACTTTGACAACCAACAGAACCTATAACCCTGCCGGAGCGCAATATGATGATGCAGGAAATTTGCAAGGCTATTATGATGATCAAGTGGATAATTATGCACAAGACCATACCCAGTTGCATATTGAGCAACGCCTTAGTAATTCATCACGAATTTCTTTGGGGTTAAATTATACTCATGGAAGAGGATATTATGAAGAATTTTATGACTTATTAATAGGGGGGAGCGAGGTTACTTATGACTACCTCAAATTACCCCCACTTACCATTAATGGACAGTCCATTAGTGCTACCGAAAATGTAGCGCAAAAGTGGCTTGATAATGATTTTTATGTGGCAAACCTATTGTTTCATCACCAAAAAGAAAAACATGAACTTAACATAGGTGCGTATTACAGTAGTTATGTAGGGTTGCATTTTGGTTCGTTGGTATGGGCCACCCAAGCAAACGTTAATCCCAAACACCGCTTCTATGAAAATACAGGTAAAAAGAAAGATGGTAATATTTTTGCTAAATGGGGGTATACTATTTCCGATCAATGGAATTTATATGCTGACGCACAACTTCGCTGGATTGATTATAAAGTGCGTGGCGAAGTGAAAGGACCAGAAAGTTTTACCGTCAATGATGCCCATACCTTTTTTAATCCTAAAGTTGGGGTGGTGTTCAAACCAACTGCGGCTCATCAACTGTACGCTTCTTTTGCTAAGGCACATAAAGAGCCCAATCGGACAGATTTTGAAAACGGCAGTCCCGTTCCTGAGGAATTGAATGATTTTGAATTGGGTTGGCGTTGGAAAACAAGCAACGCAACTTTAAATGCAAATATTTACTACATGGGCTATAAAAACCAACTGGTGCTTACAGGCGCAATTGATAAAGAGGGAGCACCTATTCGCGCAAATGCTGGAGATAGCTTTCGAGGGGGGATTGAGATCGAAGGTGCATGGGCATTTGCACCTCATTGGAGCATGCAGGCAAACCTATCGTGGAGTAAAAACAGAAATAAAGACAAATACTTTAAAAGGGACGGTACCCTGGAAGCGTTGGGAGACACACATCTAGCGTTTTCACCATCGCTCATTGCTGCTGAACAATTAACCTATACACAAGACAATTGGTCGGTTTCCTTTGTGAGTAAATATGTCGGAGAACAGTATATGGGGAACATTGATGCAGCGCTATCAAAACTTGAGGACTATCTCATCAGTGACATTCAGTTTCAAGCGGTTCTTTTAAATAAGTCAAACACACCAAAATTAAACCTAAACATACATGTTCATAATGTTTTTGATACGCTCTTTACCTCCAATGGCTATTTTTATACATATGATGATGATTGGAGTTCTGCATCATCAATTACAACAATCGAAGGGGTTGGATATTACCCACAAGCTGGACGTCATGTTATGGCCGGACTTACGCTACATTTTTAATTGTAGATACGCACTTGGGTTCCATTTTGCTGTACTTTGTAAAACAATAGGCTATAGGTAGCTCCTTCTGTAAGGGGCTGCCCAGTAGCCAAGCTGTATTGATAGTCTTCACACGCACAGGAAGCTGTTATTCCATCAATTTCCGTGGTGGAGCAGTCACTAGGGGCATGGTTGGGGCAGCTCGCTTCCCAAGCCATTATTGTCCCCGCCAAATTAAACAGTAATACGCCTCGGATTCCACCATATGGCCAGTACAGACTTCCTCCTTGATAATTTAAATTGTCAAAGGCAGGAAGCGAAAGATTAACCGTCTGTTCAAAAGCAACTTCTTGTAAAAAAGGGTTCCGCTCAACATCGTTTTTGGCACAGCCAAAAAAAACCAAAACAACAAGAAATTTACAGTACCTCATATGACAAGAACGAAAGAAAAAGGAAAATTGTATATTTGCCCTAATCCCTTACGAATTAAGGGATTTTTTAACAATACCCCAATGAGTGCTGTTTCATATTATACTGCCGAAGGTCTCAAGAAATTGCGTGAGGAGTTAAACTACCTCAAGGACGTAGAGCGTCCGCGCGCTTCACAAGCAATTGCCGAGGCTCGAGACAAAGGCGACTTGAGTGAAAACGCCGAATACGATGCTGCCAAAGAGGCGCAGGGCATGTTGGAAATGAAAATTTCTAAGATGGAAGAAACCCTTGCTAACGCACGTGTTATAGACGAGTCGCAGTTGGATGTGTCCAAAGTTTTGGTTTTATCTACAGTTCGTATCAAGAACCTAAACAACAATATGGAGATGAGTTACACACTTGTTGCCGAAAGCGAAGCAGATCTAAAGTCTGGTAAAATTTCGGTTAATTCTCCAATTGGAAAAGGCTTGCTCGGTAAAAAAGTGGGTGAGACCGCTGAAGTAGTTGTGCCCAATGGCACCCTCAAGTTTGAAGTCTTATCCATCGAACGTTAATGCCTTCTATTTTTAGTAAAATCATTACTCGTGAGCTGCCCGCTTATATTGTTGCCGAAGACGAGCAACACATTGCCTTTTTGGATATCAATCCCAATGCTTTTGGTCATACGCTTTGTGTACCCAAAAAAGAGGTAGACAAACTATTTGATTTATCTGAAGTAGCTTACAAAGAACTAATGCTGTTTAGCCGTCGAGTGGCACTAGCCATCGAACAAGTGGTTCCGTGCAAGCGCGTAGGGCTAAGTGTAATTGGATTGGAAGTACCACACGTTCATGTACACCTAATTCCGCTAAGCGCTATGTCTGATGCAACTTTTCAAAAGAAAGTGGCCCCGACAAAAGATGAGCTGGTACATTTGGCTCAAAAAATTAGCGCGGAATTTAGGTAAGGGGTAATTCGATCTCAAATACAGTTCCCTTTGTTGAGGACTCGAGTAAGCGAAGCTTACCATTGTGCTGTTCTTCTACGATTCGTTTGGCAAGCGATAGACCTAACCCCCAGCCTCTTTTTTTTGTTGTTTCACCGGGAATGAAAATTTTGTTTTGAAGGTGTTTGGGAATGCCAGCTCCTGAATCTCGTAATGTAATTACTGCCTTGTCGTTCCAGCTTAGTAGAAGGGTAATTTCGCCTTTACCACGAATGGCATCCATACTGTTTTTAATTAAGTTTTCTAGCACCCACATCATTAGGGTAGGGTTGAGTTGTACTTTTTCCTCCTTATTTTTTATTTTCACAGCTAAGTCAATGCTTTTGGGCATGCGCACACGCATATAGTCTAGGAGTTCAGCTATCAATTCACTTAGTAAGACTTCTTTTTTATTTGGAACTGAGCCAATTTTTGAAAAACGTGCACTAATGATTTCCAATCGTGTAATATCTTTTTTAATTTGAGCAGTAGTTTCAAAATCTTTGCCTTGTTGCTCAAGAATAGTAATCCAACCCATCAATGATGAAATAGGCGTGCCTAATTGATGCGCTGTTTCTTTTGCCATTCCTGTCCAAAGCTTATTTTCAAGCGCAGACTGCGCACTCTTGTAGTAGGCAACTATGAGTCCAATCAATAAAAATACAATCACAAAAAAAGCAATAGGATAGTACCGCAGTTGGGAAATTAACTTTGATTGACCGTAGTACATTTTTTGGTATAAGCTATTTTGGTAGGTGATTTCGATGGGTGCATGTGTTTTGGTGAAATCATCAATGAGTTCTTGTATGTAGCCAAGGGAATCTTGCGCCAGCCTTTGATTGTCAATATTGTTTGAAAAAAGCAATTTATTTTTTGAATTAACAACAATCATGGGGATCGAATTCTCTGCAGTAAGGATCCTAAAAGTAAGGGGCTCTACTGGTTGACTGATGTCTGTATTGGCGGCTAATTCTTGTTGTGCCAATGCCCAAAGCTCCATCTGTAGACGCTCTTCTTCCTCAATACGTTGGATAAGCTCGTTGGTTTTCCAAAGTGTTACGCCAACAAAACCCAATACACCAACAAAACCAATGATGCGTATATAGCTTGCGCGAAAGGAAATAGAATCAAACATGCGATGTACGAATATAGTGCATTTTTACCCGTTAGGTTCACGCTAAAATCAGTAAATTTGTCTAAACACCACTTATAATTACATGGAAATTACAGGAAAAATAAAGCAGATAGGCGAAACAAAAGAATACGGATCCAATGGCTTTCAAAAGCGCGAATTGGTTCTAACTACAGAGGAGCAATACCCACAACATTTACTTGTTGAGTTTGTTCAAGACAAATGCAGTCTCTTGAACTCTTTTGCTGTTGGACAACGCATCAAGGTAGGAATAAATTTACGCGGACGTGAGTGGCAAAGTCCTCAAGGAGAAATCAAGTATTTTAACTCCATTCAAGGATGGCGTGTTGATGCAGTTGAAGATGTGCCGACACCTCCACCTGCAGCACCTCCATTTGAAACCATGCCCGAAACCGATAAAGAAGCTCCCGACGACTTGCCCTTTTAGCGTATATCATCATGTATCACCTTACTGAAGAATTGCGTTTTCCTTCGCCTCATTTGGCCACCCAAGAGGGAATCGTTGCTGTTGGAGGTGATTTAAATCCAGACCGTGTCTTGCTTGCTTACAAAAAGGGCATTTTTCCGTGGTTTGAACAAGATGAATTTTTGATTTGGTGGAGCCCGGACCCACGTATGGTTCTATTTCCAGATCAGCTTAGAATATCAAAAAGCATGCGCGTTTTTATGCGTAAAAACGCCTACACGGTCACCTTTAATAAAGCTTTTAATGACGTAGTTACTGCTTGTGCACGAGTGAAACGTTTTGGTCAAACAGGGACGTGGATTACCCATGGCCTTATGGAAGTTTACGGAGTACTCCATGAACAAGGTCACGCGCACTCAGTTGAGGTTTGGGATGGGTCAGAATTGGTAGGCGGACTTTACGGAATCGACATTGGAGAAGTGTTTTGTGGCGAAAGTATGTTTTCTAAGGCGAGTAACTCAAGTAAACTTGCCCTCATTTTTTTAGTTAAAGAATTAAAGAAAAATAAGTACAAACTTATCGATTGTCAAGTTCCTACGGCTCATCTGGCAAGTATGGGAGCTGCTCCCATATCACGCAACGATTTTCTTAATTATTTACCCCAAGACTAGCTATCTCTTTGTGTCTAAAGCAGTCTACTACATGATCGTTGACCATACCAACGGCTTGCATATGGGCGTAAATGGTAATTTTACCGATGTATTTAAATCCTTGTTTTTTTAAATCAGAACTCATTTGAATAGCCAGTTTGGTCGTTTGCGGAAGTTCTTTGGTTTGCTGGTAGGCATTTTGAATGGGCTTACCAGCTGTATAAGACCACATAAAATCACTAAAGCTACCTACTTCCTGCTGTAGTTGTACAAACAACTGGGCATTAGTAATTGCAGCCTTTATTTTTCCTCTATTTCGGATGATTCCCTTGTTTTGAAGCAACATATCTACGTCGTATGGGGTCATTTGCGCCACTTTTTTTGGGTTAAAGCCATGAAATGCCCTGCGAAAATTAGCGCGTTTTTGAAGTACTGACCACCAAGATAAACCTGCTTGAAAGGTTTCGAGTAACAAGGCCTCAAATAGTTTTTTGTCCTCGTAAATGGGCACACCCCATTCCGTGTCGTGATAGTCAATGTAGACAGGGTTAGATAGGCACCAATCGCAACGAAACTTTTCCATGTATTTACCCTCGTTCCAAGGCGTTTAAAAACTCATCTAAAGAAAGACTTTCGGATAATTTATACGCTCCAATAGCAGTTCTCTTTAATTGAGCTAAATATGCTCCACAACCCAAGGCTTGCCCATAATCATGCGCCAAAGAACGGATGTACGTCCCTTTGCTGCAGCTTATTTTGAATGAAACATCAGGAAGTCTGCGTTCACTTACAATAAACTCATTGACATGCACCTTTCTTTTGGGCACATCTATTGTTTTTCCAGCTCGAGCTATGGTATACAGACGTTTCCCCTCTTTTTTTATCGCGGAATAAATAGGCGGTGCTTGCATCAAATCACCTGTCAGTGAAGTACAGATTTGTTCGAGCTCCTCCATTGTATAATCACGGACTTCTTTTTTATTTGTTGGCTCCGTTTCTAAATCAAAAGATGGTGTAGTAGCACCTAATCTAAAGGATCCCGTGTAGATCTTTTCCATCCCCATGAATTTTTCTATTTCCTTGGTCATTCGCCCCGTACAAATAAGCATAAGTCCAGTAGCTAGGGGATCTAAAGTTCCGGCATGACCTACCTTTATTTTTTTGATTCCATAAGTCTTTCGTATCGCCCATCTAATTTTGTTTACAAGCTGAAATGAAGTCCACTCTAGGGGCTTGTCGATGAGTAATAATTGACCAGATAAAAAGGCCTCTTTCGAGTATTCTAGCTCCATGCGACTACAGTTGCGGCGACTCCAACAATCAAGCAGTATACGGCAAAATAACTGAGCTTACTTCGTTTCACCAATGCAATCATCCAAGTGCAGGCAAAGACTCCAGAAACAAGTGCTGCTACAAAACCTACCACTAGGGGGAACACATGCGACACATCAAAGCTTGCAGCACCATGATCAAGTAAACTTTTGGCCATGCTCCCAAAAATGAGTGGAATGACCATCAAAAACGAAAAACGTGCAGCCTCAGGACGAGCTATGCCAATAAGCAGGGCTGTGGCAATAGTAGCTCCGCTCCGTGATATGCCAGGTAAAATAGCGATGGCTTGCGCCACCCCGATAATTAAAGCTATACCAAATGTTAAGGGTTGTTTTTTTTCTGGAGCTCGGTCGGTGATAAACAACAAAACAGCTGTAATACACAACATCACACCAACCAATGCCAGATTATTCCCAAACAAGGCAGTGATTTCCTTTTCAAAAAAGAGACCCACCCCAATAGCTGGAATCATGGAAACGATGATATATCCAACAAATAGACGGGCATTTTTGTTTTGTTTTTGAAATACGCCTAGGCTTAATTCTTTAATATCTTTCCGAAAAACGATGATGGTCGCTAAGGCGGTAGCTGCATGCACAAGCAGTGCAAAAAGCAGGTTTTCTTCAGCTAAGCCGTCTGCTCCTAACAGTGAAGTGAATAGGGCGAGATGTCCGCTGGAAGAAACGGGTAAAAACTCCGTTAATCCCTGAACAATACCAAGCAACAACGCATCCCAAAAACTCATGATTTAGTTTTAGCGCTCAAAATGGCGATTATTAATACGGAAAAACCAAAAACAACCAAAGAGGGCGCCAAACGAATACGTAATGGACTGTAAATTTCAGGATTAAATACATTGGGGTCTTCACTGCCACCACCTTTCATGAGGATAAAGCCTAAAACGATAAAGGCACCGCCTATGGCCATAATTCGGTAAGAAAGCGTTCCAAACAGAAATTCTTTTTTATGCTTCATTTAATAAATAATATCATAGGTTAGTCGCAGGTGCTTTCGGGTAGCAAAATAGGCACTCATGGCACAAATAATCAACGAACAAACACTAACAACTCCAGCAAGTAAACCTAGGTTAAAGGTATTGTCCCACCAGCTTATCTGCGGCATAATTCGATTCATAAATAATAGAACACCGGCTAGTCCGCCCAAAGCAAACAAGGCACTGAGCATGCCTAGTCCCATGTAGCGCAACACAAAGGGGCGGCGTATAAAACTCTTTTTGGCGCCTACGAGAAGCATGGTTTGAATGATTAATCGCTTACTGTAAATAGATAGTTTTATCGAATGATTAATCAGCAGTAGTGCTATTCCGATAAAAATGCCACTGCATACAAGTAACCAAAACCCAATTCGCTTGATATTTTTATTTAACAAAACAATAAGTGGCCTATCGTAAATCACCTCAGAAATAAAAGGCTTTTGCTCCATAACATCACCCAAACTGTCGATTACTTCTGTAGTTACAAAATCTGCCTTCAAGCCAATATCTAAGGCATCTTGCAAGGGATTATAACCCAAAAAATCCATAAAATCTTCACCAATAGTTGCGCTGTGTTCTGCAGCAGCTGACTCTTTTGAGATGAAACGTACGGTCTTTGTAAAGGGAGCTAAACGCAAGGTGGTAACCAACTGTTTACGCTCAATATCTTTGGTTTCATCTACCAAAAACACGGTCATGGTAACCTGTTCTTTAAAGTAGTTTGCAATCGATTGACTATTGAGCAATACCAGTCCTAAAATACTGAGGACAAAAAGCACCAAGGTAGTACTGCTCACTACTGAAAAATAGGAAGCAATAAGGCGGCGTTTGTAAATTCGGGCTGCAGACATTGTTGTTTTAAAGCATAAAAATAGAAAATAAGAAGAACAATATCGCAACATTGAGTCATCCACTGGACACAAAGTGTTATTTTTGTTGCTCAATCGCTGGTATGGGATACCCTTTTCATGAAATTGAACATAAATGGCAAGCCTTTTGGGCAAAAAAACAGACGTTTAAAGCACAAGAGCTTAATGATAAGCCCAAATATTATGTGCTGGACATGTTTCCCTACCCCTCAGGTGCGGGTCTTCACGTAGGACATCCACTAGGATATATAGCAAGTGATATAGTCACTCGTTATAAGCGTCATAAAGGATTTAATGTTTTGCATCCTCAAGGTTATGATTCCTTTGGATTGCCTGCAGAACAATACGCCATTCAAACAGGCCAGCATCCTGCCATCACGACGAAAGCAAACATCAAGCGTTACCGCGAGCAGCTCGACAGACTTGGTTTTTCGTTTGATTGGTCTAGAGAAGTGCGCACCTCCGATCCTGCCTATTACCGCTGGACACAATGGATTTTTTCGCTCTTGTTTGACTCTTGGTACGATACGGACAAAAACAAAGCACGCCCGATAAATGAACTTATACGCATTATAGAACAAGCGGGGACATCCGATATAAATGCACTGTGTGACGATGATACACCTGCATTAAGTGCCAATGCTTGGAAAAAACTTAAACCCCATGAGCAGCAAGCATACTTATTGTATTACCGCCTGACGTATTTGGCAGAAACAGAGGTAAACTGGTGCCCAGCGCTGGGTACGGTATTGGCCAATGATGAGGTAGTCCAAGGGGTATCGGAGCGTGGAGGCCATCCTGTAGAGCGAAAAAAAATGAAACAATGGAGCATGCGCATTTCTGCCTATGCCGACAGATTACTCCAAGGACTCAA
Source organism: Flavobacteriaceae bacterium (assembly GCA_024638225.1). GTDB lineage: Bacteria > Bacteroidota > Bacteroidia > Flavobacteriales > Flavobacteriaceae > UBA7446. The sequence continues at coordinate 13,795 of JAHEKR010000012.1, read as the reverse complement.
TGATATTGATTGGCCAGAGCCATTAAAAGAAATGCAACGCAACTGGATTGGAAAATCCATTGGTGCTTCTGTCCGCTTTCAAATTGAAAATAGCACCAAAGAAATAGAGGTATTTACAACCCGCCCAGACACCTTATTTGGCGTAACCTTTTTAACCTTAGCACCCGAACATGATTGGGTTGATGAATTGACCACAGCAGCCCAAAAGGAGGCTGTTTCTTCTTATGTACGTCAATCTGCACAGCGCAGCGAACGCGACCGCATGAGCGAAGTTTCTAAGATTACAGGAGTATTTACGGGTGCCTATGCCCATCACCCCATAACAAACGAAAAAGTTCCGATTTGGATTGGCGATTATGTTTTGGCTGGTTATGGTACAGGAGCTGTTATGGCTGTTCCATGTGGTGATCAACGTGATTTTGACTTCGCAACTCACTTTAATATTCCAATAAAAAACATATTTAAAGATGTGGATATTTCGAAAGCTGCACATGTAGCCAAAGAAAATACGGTGATGGCACAGTCTGACTTTTTAGATGGTCTTTCTTATGAAGAGGCGACTATAAAAGTTATTGAGCAGCTAACCCAAAGCGGTATGGGTGAGGGAGCCGTTACCTACCGTTTGCGCGATGCTGTGTTTAGTCGCCAGCGCTATTGGGGCGAGCCCATTCCTGTTTACTATGTCAATGACCAACCACAATTGATAGATGAGGCGTATTTACCACTGATTTTACCTGAAGTATCCAAGTATTTACCTACAGAAGATGGTGCTCCACCACTTGGAAATGCCACAGATTGGGCTTGGGACACCCAACAAAATAGGGTGGTTTCCAATGACCTAATCGATTATAAAACGGTATTTCCTTTGGAAAAAAACACCATGCCAGGTTGGGCGGGTAGCTCCTGGTATTTTAACCGCTATATGGATCCGCATAACCAGGAGGTTTTTGCAAGCAAAGAGGCATTGAATTATTGGAAAGAAGTAGATCTTTACTTGGGTGGAAGCGAACACGCAACGGGCCACTTACTGTATGCGCGTTTTTGGCAGTATTTTTTATATGATATGGGATTAGTCCCCGTACAAAATTTTGCTAAAAAGTTAATTAATCAGGGAATGATTTTGGGAGAAAGTGCCTTTGCTTATCGACTTAAGGACAGTCAGACTTTTCTGTCAAAAGGCTTGTGTTCTGGCAAAGAAGTAGTGCCCGTCCATGTCGATGTTTCCTTGGTTTCACACCAAAATGAATTGGATGTAGCTGCGGTAAAAAAATGGCAACCCCATTTTGCTGATGCTACTTTTGAACTAGAAAATGGCAAATTTATTGTCGGCCGCGAAGTTGAAAAAATGTCCAAATCAAAATATAACGTGGTTAACCCCGATGCTATATGCTATCAATATGGAGCAGATACGCTGCGGATGTATGAGATGTTTTTAGGTCCCGTAGAACAAGCAAAACCATGGAATACGGCCGGTATTTCTGGCGTGTATAATTTTTTAAATAAGTATTGGCGTTTGTTTCACCAAGAAAACACCTTTTCGCTTAACGATACGCCAGCATCTAAAGAGGCATTAAAAATCCTTCATAAAACCATCGAAAAAGTAACTCAGGATATCGAGCAGTTTTCGCTAAATACGTCTGTCAGTTCATTTATGATTGCCACTAATGAGTTGACCGCCCTTAAGTGTACTAACAGAGAAATTTTGGAACCATTAACGGTATTGCTGGCTCCGTTTGCGCCTCATATTTGCGAAGAGTTATGGGCCTTGATGGGACATAAGGAATCGATTAGCACAGTACCGTATCCGGTAGCAGACCCGCAGCATCTACAAGAAGATACCAAAGAATACCCCATCAGTTTTAATGGGAAGCTGCGTTTTACCTTACCATTAGGTACCGCTTTGAGTAAGGACGAAATAGAAGTTGCGGTGATGCAAGACGACCGCACCCAAACCTATTTGGACGGGAAAACACCCATAAAGGTAATTGTTGTTCCGAATAAGATTGTCAATATTGTTATTTAAAATGATCAACCCAGAATACATTGGCTTTTTGGCTGCCGTGTTGACTACCTCGGCTTTTCTTCCGCAAGCATATAAAATATGGAAATCCCGCACTACTGACGGATTGTCACTGACTATGTATGGCGTTATGGGGAGCGGTACTTTATGTTGGTTGATTTATGGCGTATTAATAGAAAGTCCTTCTGTCATTGGTGCCAATACAATTTCTATTTCCATTATTACCTTTATTCTTATCTTTATAATCCGCACAAAAAAATAGTGTGGTATTATAATTGCACCATTTATAAAAAACACACGATGCTAACAGAATATTACCTTATTATTTTTGCTTTTGCTGGTGCTAGTATGTGGGTACAGAACAAGCTAAAGTCCAAGTTCAAGAAGTACAGTAAAATCCAGCTTTCTAATCAACTTTCTGGTAAAGAAATAGCCGAAAAAATGCTTGCGGACCACGGTATTCGCAATGTAAAAGTAACCGCAGTTCGCGGTAAGCTTACTGATCACTACAACCCAAAAAATAAAACGGTCAACCTAAGCGAAGACGTTTATCATCAGCGCAATGCTGCAGCTGCAGCTGTTGCCGCGCACGAGTGTGGGCATGCCGTTCAGCACGCCCAAAGCTATGAGTGGTTAAAGTTTCGTTCGCTTTTAGTTCCTGTGGTAAGCGTGGCTTCACGTATATCCATGTATATTATTTTTGGCGGGTTTGTGTTAGGTCTTGGTTCGGCAATGGGTTATAACCTAGCTATTGCAGGCGTTGTTCTCTTTGGTTTAGGCACCTTGTTTAGTTTTGTTACACTTCCCGTTGAGTATGATGCTAGTAATCGTGCATTGGCTTGGTTGCAACGGAAAAATGTGGTCAATCAGCGTGAGTTTGCCATGTCAAAAGATGCATTAAAATGGGCAGCTCGCACCTATGTAGTCGCTGCGATTGGATCTTTAGCTACGCTAATTTACTTTGCCTTACGAGTGGCAAGTTCTAGGCGCTAAATATTTATTTGTCGGTCAATTTGTTGATGCAACGAGATAAAGGTTTCTGTTCTAGAAACGCCTTCTATAGATTGTATTTTGTGGTTGAGCAGCTGCATTAAATGCTCGTTATTTTTACACATGATTTTAATTAGAATGCTCCAATCCCCTGTGGTATAATGGCATTCGACCACCTCATTGATTTTTTTAAGTTGGGCAACAGCTTCTGGGTTCCGCATGGCTTTGTCAAGATAAACACCAATATAAGCTGTTGTTGTATATCCAAGTGATGCAGGGTTAAGCTTTAGAAAACTTCCCATAATAAGCCCAGCATCTTCAAGTTTTTTGATTCGTTGATGAACTGCAGAACCCGAAATATTGAGCTGCCTTGCAATTTCTTGTACAGGCGTCCGTGCATTAGTCATTAACTCACGTAGAATGATTTTATCTATCCCATCTAGCGTTAGTTGTTCTTTGGTTTTTTTCAAGTGGTTTATTTTGAGGTATAAAATTAGTAAACTATTTTAGAAGAAAATAAACGATGAAACATAAGCGGTATAGTGTTTGGGGTATTCTTTTCTGTGGTAGTGCAGTTGTTTTGGGTGCATTTGGCGCACATTTATTGGAGGACTTGTTAAGTACAGATGCACTTCGCTCTTTTGAAGTAGGCGTGCGTTATCAGTTTTACCATGGATTAGCCTTGCTTTTCTTGTCCTTGGCGCCGCTGTCTAAAAAGTTAATTGCGCGTACCTCTATCTTGTTCATCTTGGGGATTATACTCTTTTCAAGCTCGATTTATCTTTTATCTCTGGCTTCAATGTACGGCGATACAGGTTTGCCTGCTATTTTAGGCCCTATTACACCTATTGGTGGGCTCATGCTCATCTTGGGATGGATCAATCTACTTGTTGGCGTGGTACGGAGCTGAGTTGTTACCGCTTATTTGCCATGGCAATATAGTCATCCAAAGCTTTTGTCATTGAAGGATTTTCTGGTGTCGGTGCCAAAATATCAATGCGTAGGTTTTTGCTTAATGCTGCATTTTTGGTGGAATTCCCAAAGACAGCAATCCGAGTGTTGTTTTGCTCAAAGTCGGGGAAGTTATGAAACAAAGATTCAATGCCTGAGGGACTAAAAAACACCAAAATATCGTAATACACATCTCTTAAGTTAGACAAATCGCTGATGACTGTTTTGTAAAAAACACCTTTTGTCCAGTTTAAATCCGTAGCATCTAGTGCTGTAGGAATACTAGCTTTAAGCGCATCAGAACAAGGAAGTAAAAACTTTTCTTCAGGATATTTTAGCATCATTTGTACTACATCATCAAATGCTCTGTTTCCTACGTAGATTTTACGCTTTCTGTACACCACATATTTTTGTAGGTAATAAGCAACAGCTTCTGATTGGCAGAAATAGCGAAGCGTACTAGGCACTGTGTAGCGCAATTCTTCTGCTAGCCTAAAAAAATGATCAATTGCATTTCTACTTGTAAAAACAATAGATGTAAACTGTGTAATATCGATTTTTTGCAATCGAACCTCTCTTGACGAAACACCCTCGACGTGTATAAAGGGTCTGAAGTCAATCGTGACTTTGCGTTTATCAGTTAGCTGCTTGTATGGAGAATTTTCTTGCGCAGGTGCTGGTTGAGAAACCAAAATGGTTTTAACTTTAGCAATTTTTGTTAATGTTTCAGTATTTGCGATACTAGCCATATAGGGGCGATTTCAGAGGCGCAAATATATAAAATAATATGCATTTGACTAAGCCTATGTCCTTTAAAATAAAATTTTAACGTAGTGAAGTGAATTATAGCTAGGCCAATAAAATAGATACTACACAAGCCGTATACAAGGACTGAGTGAAGCTGTATGAAAGAGAATAATAACAGCAAGATGCTGAAGCAAAAGGCCCACTTTTCTTTGTTAAGAGATCGAATAAAAAATATTTTTAATAGCTGTTTGTTTTGTTTCCATAAAGCAGTGAATAGTACCTCAATTCCCGTTTTCATGCACCAAAATCCAATAATGCTCAATGTCCAAAAGGCTAGCTCAACGCTAAATAAATTAGGCGATAAACTGCCTTGATAAATGGTATTGATAACAAGTCCAAAAATTAATACCCTATATAAAAAACCCATCGTTGAAAACGCTCGACTCATCACGAAAGGTTTACTGAATTCCGATGCATTGTTTGCCTTTATCCAAAAGACCACTAATGAATAGAAACGGGAAAAGTTGCTCAATCGTAAAATACTGAGCAGTAATAGCAGAAGTCCCAGAAAAACGCCCCAGTAATTAGCCTCAATGAGTCGTAAAATATACATAGTACAAAAGTATCCAAAATTTTGGGCTAGATGCCCCCGCATAAATACGTATTTTAGCTTTTATCATGAACTCATCAATTGTTGTCATTCCTACCTATAATGAATCGGAAAATATCCAGCATATTTTAAATGCGATTACTTCTCTTGAATTGGCGTTAGACATTCTAGTTGTTGATGACAGCTCACCAGATGGAACGGCTGAATTTGTGCGTCAACTTTCCGCCACAGATCCGCATATTCACTTAAGTGTTCGCACGGAAAAAAACGGCTTGGGCCCTGCCTATGTACATGGATTTAATTGGGCTCTTAACAAGGGATATACTTATTTGTTTGAAATGGACGCTGATTTTTCACACCCTCCGGAAGCAATAACGCCAATGCTTGCCTTATTGAAGGAGGATAAAACGGATGTTGTCGTCGGTTCGCGTTACAAAGGGGGAATTCGTGTGCGCAAATGGCCTCTTGGACGAATAATCCTCTCCTTAGGGGCATCGTTTTACGTGCGCTTGGTAACAGGCCTACCCGTAGCTGACCCTACAGCTGGATACGTAGGCTATCACACCAAAGTGCTTCAGTCGATTGATCTAAATGCCATTCGATTTAAGGGATATGCTTTTCAGATTGCCTTAAAATTTTGGGCATGGAAAAAAGACTTTCGCATCCTAGAATTTCCAATTATTTTTACGGACAGAACTAAAGGAGAATCAAAAATGAATGGTTCAATAATAAAAGAGGCAGTTTTTGGAATTATTTCCATGAAATGGCGAAGTCTTATGAAAAAAAATAAATGACAAAAAAATTAATCAAAGGAGCGCAGGTAGTTAATGAAGGTACAACTAGTAAACAAGATGTGCTTATTGAAGGCATGCGTATTGCCGAAGTTTCGTCATCTATTGCTCCCACTGCAGATATGGATATTATCGAAGCCCATGGCAAGTATCTTCTTCCTGGCTGTATTGATGATCAAGTCCATTTTCGTGAACCTGGACTAACCCATAAGGCAACTATTGGGACCGAATCAAAGGCATGTTTGGCAGGCGGTATCACTTCATTTTTGGAAATGCCCAATACAAATCCACAAACTACCACTGCTCAAGCCTATGCGGATAAATTAGCCACTGCTGCCAAAACAGCATGGGCTAACTACGGATTTATGTTTGGGGGTACCAATGATAATTTGGAAGAAGTAAAAGCTGTAAACCCCAAAACAACTCCTGGGTTAAAGCTATTTTTGGGCTCATCTACGGGGAATATGTTGGTTGACAATCCCGAAACACTTAAAGAGATTTTTTCTGTTTTTACATTACCCATCTCTGTTCATTGCGAAGATGAACATACCATACGCACCAACCTCAAAAAGTTTACCGATGTTTATGGCGATGATATTCCCATTATGCATCATCCCGACATACGTTCTGAGGAAGCCTGTTACCTTTCTTCATCCAAGGCTATTTCTTTGGCAAAGGAAACGGGTGCACGATTGCATGTATTTCATCTTTCAACGGCAAGAGAAACACACTTATTTTCAAATAAACTTCCGCTAGAAAAAAAGAAAATTACTTCTGAAGTATGTATTCATCATTTGTGGTTTTCGGATGAGGATTACCTTTCAAAAGGTACACATATCAAATGGAATCCAGCGGTTAAAACCGCTGTTGATAGAGCGGGTTTATGGGAAGCATTGAACGACGATCGTATCGATATTATTGCAACCGATCATGCACCGCATACTTTAGAAGAGAAAAGTCAACCCTACACCAAGGCACCCTCTGGTGGTCCTATGGTTCAACACGCTCTTCCTGTTTTATTGGAATGTGTCAAACAGGGTAAAATATCTTTGGAAAAAGTGGTCGAAAAGATGTGCCACAACCCAGCCATATTATTTTCAATTGCAGAACGTGGATTTATTCGCCCTGGCTATTACGCTGATTTGGTGCTTGTAGACACAGAAAAGACACAAACCGTAACTCGCGATCAGCTGCTATATAAATGCGGATGGTCTCCTTTAGAGGGAACCCAATTGCGTGGAACTGTAACCCATACCTTTGTTAACGGCGCGTTGCTGTACAATAACGGTAGCTTTGCTACTGACAAGAATGCCCAAGCACTAACTTTTGACCGATGAAAAATTGGCGTTTCCTTGTTTTTGGTTTTTTAATCTTTGGTTGTTCCCAAGACCGAATTCCAAAGCCCGAACCATTCATGGAAGAAGATCAAATGGTTGATTTTTTGATTGACTTGTCGTTAGCCAATGCTTCACGTAGCTATAGTGATGTGCCTATCGTTCTGATAGATTCCCTGTATTCATTCCATGGAATTGACAGTGTTACTTTTGCAAAAAATAATCTTTACTATGTTTCTAAACCGAAACAATACACCAAAATCTTTGAGGAAGTTCAAGAACATATTGACGGATTAATCAAGCAGGACTCGACCACACTAAGATTACCAGCTCTATTAATAGAATAAGTTTCGATACTTCCTTTTAGAGGTTTATATTTGCTAAAATTTGTCCTATGGCATCATTTGTAGAAGAACTTACATGGCGGGGTATGGTGCACGACATCATGCCCGAAACAGATGCTACCTTGAGCAAGGGCATGACAGCTGGCTATATAGGCTTTGACCCCACAGCAGATTCGCTACATATTGGGAGTTTGGTTCAGATCATGATTTTGATGCACTTTCAGCGCTATGGTCATAAACCGTACGCATTAGTTGGCGGGGCTACAGGAATGATAGGCGATCCCTCTGGGAAGTCGACCGAGCGCAACCTGCTTGACACGGCTACACTCCAAAAAAACTGCGATGGAATAGAAAAGCAACTGGCCAAATTTTTAGACTTTGACAGTAGTACCAAAAACAGCGCTGTTTTGGTTAACAATTACGATTGGATGAAATCCTTTAGTTTGATTGATTTTGCCCGAGATATAGGCAAGCATCTAAGCGTTAACTATATGATGGCTAAGGATTCGGTAAAGAAACGTCTTGGTGCAGAAGCAAAAGAGGGGATTTCCTTTACAGAGTTTACCTATCAGCTTATTCAGGGCTATGATTTTTTACATTTATACGAACACCATAATTGCTTGCTGCAAATGGGTGGTAGTGACCAATGGGGAAATATTACAACAGGCACTGAACTCATTCGCCGAAAATTATCAGGCAAGGCTTATGCGCTCACCTGTCCATTGATTACCAAGGCAGACGGCACTAAGTTTGGCAAAACAGAAGGTGGAAATGTATGGCTCGACCGCACCAAAACCTCTCCGTATAAGTTTTATCAATACTGGCTAAATGCCTCTGATGAAGATGCTGAGAAATACATCAAAATATTTACATTCCTTTCCCAAGAGGAAATTAATAAATTAATTGCTACGCACAAAGAGGCAGCTCACCAACGCCAACTTCAGCGCAGGCTGGCTCAAGAAGTGACGGCCATGGTTCATTCGCAGGCGGACGTGGCACAAGCCGAACAGGCGGCACAAATTTTGTTTGGTAAAGCAACAGCAGATGCGCTAAAAGGACTTGATACACAAACATTATTGGATGTTTTTGAAGGAGTTCCTCAAGCCGAAGTAGCTGCTTCAGCAATCCACTCGGGACTAGAAATTGTCGACGCCCTTGCTGGTAGTTCAGGATTTTTAAAGTCTAATGGAGAGGCAAGACGCGCGCTAAAAGAAAACTCAATTTCTGTAAATAAAGAAAAAGTAGATGAGCGTAAGCAACTGACTGATGCAGACATTATTTGTGATCGTTATGTCTTGCTTCAGCGTGGAAAAAAGAACTACTTTTTGCTGATTATCAAGCCGTCATAAGCGAGCACCCGCGAATATCAGCTGAGTCAAAGCGTCCCAACACTTCGAAAGTTCCATCAGTGTAACATTTGCCTAAATCTTGGGTAGCAATAAATGCACAAGATGACTTGTTGGATAAGTCTATGATGTTAAGGCCACCAGTTCCTGTTTGGGTCACTTGCTTGGGATCGCGTACATCACGCACAAATACCCGCATGCTTTGCGGTGTATAAAAAACACCCTTTCCTTTCGAATACGCTTGTGATAATAGTTCTGTCATTCCGTACTCACTGTGGATTTCGGTCACCCCAAAGCCTTGTTTTAATCGCATATGTAGCTCTTCACGTATCAATTCTTTCCGTCTGCCTTTCATACCGCCTGTCTCCATTATGATGGTATTGGTACACCTTATTGGATATGCTTCGCAAAAATCGAGAAGTGCAAAACTCACACCAATCAACAAGGTTGGTTTTTGTTGTTTATTCAGCTGAGCAAGCGTTTGATGTAGTCTGTCAAATTCATTTAGGTAAAAACCGCTAATAGGTTTTTGGGCTCGGTCTATTAAGTTTTGGCACATGTAGACAAGCGAGGCATTGGGACGTTCCAAATAGCCTGGGAGTAAAGCCAGTATGAAGTAGTCTTCGGGCTTACCGTAAAACTCGGAAAAACAAGAAGTAAAGCTTTGAACATAATGCTCCAACGAATTAACATAATGCTTACTAACGATACCTCCAGTGCCGGAACTTTCAAACACAATTTCTTCTTTATCTGTACAACTTACTCGATGTGATTTAAATAACTCGATTGGAAGAAAGGGAATATCTGTGAGCGCATGTACATCCGCTGGATTGATATTGATCAAATCACAATAGGATCTATAGACGGGATTATGCTCATGTTGATAAGCAAACAGGGAAAAGGCCTCTTTTTCGAATAAATTCATGTGTACCCAAATGTATTGATGATTTTTCAAAAAATTCACGCCAAAAGCTATTGATATTTTTTTATTTTTGAAGCAAGCGACTAAAGCGAAATGAAAAAAAAGAACACCCGTATTATATTGGTTGATGATGAGCCAGATATCTTGGAGATTTTAGAATACAATTTGACCAGCGAAGGATATCAAGTTGCTAAGGCAAAAAATGGATTAGAGGCTATTAAAAAAGCTGCAGCTTGGGAACCACACCTTGTACTGCTCGATGTGATGATGCCCGAAATGGATGGTATTGAGACGTGCGAACAACTGCGTAAAAATCCTAGCCTTTCAGACCTTATTATTGTTTTTCTTACCGCTAGGAGTGAAGACTATTCTCAAGTTGCGGGCCTTGAAGCAGGTGCAGATGATTACATAACCAAGCCCATAAAACCCAAAGTATTGCTCAGTAAGATAAAAGCAATACTCAGACGATTTAAAAATAATGACGCAAAAAATCCAGTCGTGGAGGTTGGAGACCTTCTCATTAATAGAGAAGAGTACAAAATTGTATACCAATCAAAGGACCTAATCTTACCAAGGAAGGAATTTGAGTTAATTTCTCTTTTGGCATCAAAGCCAAATAAAGTTTTTGAACGAGGCGAAATTTTAGAAAAAGTGTGGGGCAATGAAGTAGTTGTAGGTGGCAGGACAATTGATGTTCATATCCGTAAACTCAGAGAAAAAATTGGCGATCATCATTTTAAAACCATTAAAGGGGTAGGCTATAAATACGTGGTATAAAATGGCCAAAACACCTCGTAAAACCTATCTTTTATCTCTTGCGTTAGCTGCAATGGTAACTTTGCTTTTGGTTAGCCTTAACGGAGTATTTCTTTTCTTTTTGGGTGTAGAAATCCTCAACTACGGATATCGGCCAATAATTTTATTTTCATTTTTTGTATTCATCGTGTGCTTTTTCATTTTTGCCTATCGAATAGAAAGCCATACCTATAAGCAAATCAGGGATATTTACAAGGATTTAGCACCTCAGTTTAGTGGCGAATTAAATGACATTTTAATTACAGATGATATGGATTCGCTGCTAAAAAATGTCCGCGAGTTGGCACTAAGCCGCAACGTCGAAATAAACACATTAAAAGACCAAGAAGTATTTAGGCGCGAGTTTCTGGGAAATGTGGCACATGAGCTCAAAACGCCGCTCTTTACTGTTCAGGGGTATATTCATACACTAATTGATGGAGCTATGAAGGATGCTGCGGTAAATAAAAAGTATCTAAATCGTGCTAGTAAAGGGGTAGAGCGCTTGATTTATATTGTCAAAGACCTTGACCTGCTGACAAATTTGGAAACAGGAAATTCCGAATTGGAAATGGAGCCCTTTGATGTTCTGGATTTAATTCAAAATGTGGTTGATATGTTGGAAATGCAGGCTTCAAAATCAAACATTAAAATAGAATTTGACAGAAAAAATGAAGGGCCTGTAATGGTTTTTGGTGATCGAGAGCGCATTCAGCAAGTACTAACCAACCTGATGATGAATTCCATCAAATACGGGAAGCTTAAGGGGACAACCGAAATTGACGTTGAACCCATATATGCGTCCAAAGTTATTGTTCGTGTTCGCGACAACGGCGAGGGAATTAACGAGGAGCACTTACCCCGCCTTTTTGAGCGTTTTTATCGTGTGGACAAAAGTGGCAGTCGTCGTACGGGAGGTTCTGGTCTAGGACTTGCTATTGTCAAGCACATTATAGAAGCACACGGAGAACAAATTTTTGTAGAAAGCCAGCCTGAAATTGGCTCAGAATTTTCCTTTACCCTTGAAAAACACGACACCACTGTTTCGGTAAGTTAATTGTTATGGGAAGCAAGAATAAACTAAAACGTTTTAAAGAAAACGAATCTTTCGCCAATGTCATTCAGCCTACACGTGAATCATTGCTTGCGGATGATTTTCAATACAAAGGCAATTGGTCTGCTTTTTTTGGCAATTCCAACCCTATTGTAGTGGAGCTGGGTTGTGGTAAAGGCGAGTATAGCGTAGGGCTTGCTCGGAAAAATCCGAATGTAAATTACATAGGTATAGACATAAAAGGCGCTCGATTTTGGCGAGGAGCCAAAACAGCCTTGGAAGAAAAGTTGCCAAATGTAGCTTTTGTGCGTACTCAGATTGAGCTCGTAACTCATGTTTTTGCTCCAGCAGAAGTATCTGAACTATGGATAACCTTTCCAGATCCTCAGTACAAATTTAAACGCACCCATCATCGACTGACCAACCCCAACTTCCTATTGAAATACAAACAAATTTTAAAGCCAAACGGTATTGTTCACCTAAAAACAGATGCTGCTTTTTTGCATGGTTATACACTTGGTGTGTTGGACGGTTGGAACATCAAGCCCGAAATGGCACATCACGATGTTTATCAGTACGTTCATGCACCAGCGGATGTCATTGGAATCCAAACATTTTATGAACAACAATACCGCGAAAGGGGAATTCCGATAACCTACCTCAAGTTTTCATTTCCTACAGATGACTCAATCAACTGATTTTTTTGAGCGTGTTTATGCTGTGGTGCGTCAAGTTCCCTACGGAAAGGTAACCACTTACGGAGCCATTGCCCGTTTTCTCGGCGCTGCCAAAAGTGCACGAACTGTGGGTTATGCCATGAACGCGGCACATGCTCGTGCAGACGTGCCTGCCCATCGGGTTGTAAATCGAACGGGCTTGTTGACGGGTAAGCATCATTTTGGCGGAATAAACACCATGCAACAGCTACTCGAAGCAGAGGGACATACAATTGTGGATGACCAAATTCAGAATTTTGAGACTGTTTTATGGCAGCCAACAAGATGCGGCTAGTCTTACTGTTATACCCTATATTTGTATGCTTATTTAGACTTAATGAAAATTACGCGTACAGCTATCGAGCAAGCACTAAAGACCATAAGCTTACCTGGTGCAGGTAAGAACCTGATGGAAAGTGGTGCAGTGACCAACATCAATATTTTTGGCGATGAGGTAATGATTGACCTATTGATGGAAAACCCTACGCTTCAGGCCAAGAAGAAAGCCGAGGTATCGGTAATGAAGGTTATTCACGACGAGGTTTACGAAAAGGCGAAAGTAAGTGTGAAAACAAGTGTTAAAACCCCGCCAAAAACAGAAAACCCTTCACTGATAAAGGGTAAGCCTATAAAAGGAATTAAACATATAGTGGCTGTAGCTTCAGGAAAAGGTGGCGTTGGTAAGTCTACGGTTACAGCAAATCTGGCTGTTTCTTTAGCCAATATGGGCTTTAAGGTTGGAGTTTTGGATGCGGATATTTACGGTCCATCCATGCCGTTGATGTTGGATGTAACCAACGAACGTCCTTTGGCAAAAAATTTAGATGGTGTTTCCAAAATGGTTCCCGTAGAAAACTTTGGTGTTAAGCTACTATCTATCGGCTTTTTTACTAAACCGGATCAAGCAGTCATCTGGAGAGGCCCGATGGCAGCCAAGGCACTGAAACAAATGATCTTTGATGCAGCTTGGGGCGAATTAGACTTTTTACTCATCGATTTACCACCTGGAACTGGAGATATTCACTTGAGCATCATGCAGTCGTTACCCATAACAGGGGCAGTAGTGGTAAGCACGCCACAAACTGTGGCTTTGGCAGATGCCAAAAAAGGGGTGGCCATGTTCCAACAAGAAAACATTCAGGTTCCTGTTTTGGGCATCATCGAAAATATGGCCT
>JAHEKR010000022.1:6336-10257 GCA_024638225.1 Flavobacteriaceae bacterium | reverse complement strand
AATTATGAGAATACAGTAATTGTTGTCTCACACGACCGTCACTTCCTTGATGCGGTTTGTACGCATATATCCGATGTAGATTTTGGAAAAATCAATCACTATTCCGGAAACTATACCTTTTGGTATGAGTCCAGTCAGTTAGCCGCCAAGCAACGTGCACAACAAAACAAAAAAGCAGAGGAAAAGAAAAAAGAACTAGAAGAGTTTATCGCCCGATTCAGTGCCAATGTAGCCAAATCCAAGCAGGCTACCTCACGAAAAAAGATGATTGATAAGTTGGATATCACCAATATTCGACCTTCGTCAAGGCGTTACCCAGCGATTATCTTTGAACAAGAGCGTGAGGCAGGCGATCAGATATTAAATATAGAAGGTTTAGCAGCCGAATCCGACGGGGTTACCCTTTTTAAAAATATTGAACTAAACTTGGCAAAAGGGGATAAGGTAATTGTGTACAGTAAAGATGCACGTGCGGCAACCGCCTTTTATGAAATCATAGCAGGTAACAGCAAACAAAGTGCTGGAAATTTTCAATGGGGAATTACCACCAACCAAAGCTATTTGCCTTTGGACAATGCTTCGTATTTCGACACAGACGACTCATTGGTTGATTGGCTGCGTCAGTATGCCAAAACAGATGAAGAACGTGAGGAAGTTTTTTTGCGCGGTTTTTTAGGTAAAATGCTCTTCAGTGGAGACGAAGCCTTAAAATCAGCAAAGGTTCTTTCTGGAGGTGAAAAAGTGCGCTGTATGCTTTCCCGTATGATGATGGAACGCGCTAATGTTGTTCTGGTCGACGAACCGACAAACCATTTGGATTTAGAATCCATTACGGCGTTTAACAATTCGTTGATCAAATTTAAGGGCACAGTTTTGTTAACGACCCACGATCATGCTTTTGCTCAGTCTGTTGGAAATAGAATAATTGAACTTACGCCAAACGGAGTCATTGATCGTCATATGACATTTGATGCTTATATGGTAGATCCAAAAGTAAAAGAATTACGCGCTAAGCTACACGGGTAAAAACCCTTTAGCTTTTTCAAATGCAGAGCCGGGCACCCAGAGTTGTTGCATCATACTGGGCGCACCAAAACCAGCTAGCCTAGCCGATTCATTCTCATCTTTAATTAAAGGGAAAATACCTTGTTCTTCGAGATTGACCTTAAGACGTTGCACTTCGATTAAACTTCCGGTAAATAAAAGTTTAAATGAATCGTCCATTAGCTGTTGTAATATTTACTATTCCAAATGGCTTTGCTCACGTTTTTACCTCGCGCAAAAGTGTAGTAAATCACGATAGCTGCCAGAGATTTAAACATAAAAAAGAATATCAGCAAAAAATCTGCTGTGGTTGGATTTAGAGTAAAGAGGTTTAAGGGTACAAAAAAGGACACCACTAAGCTGACCAACAGGGTAGCGACACACATATTGATGACATTTTTGACAGGCCACATAAGCCACTTCCGCATTGGGTGCAAGTCATCACCCCACTTATGTATAAGGTAAAAATAACCATTCCCCATGGGCGCAAAGAGCAAGGGATCGTCGGCATTTTCCAATTTAAAAAGTTTAGCAGGAGCCACCATTTTTAAATTGCTAAGATTCGTTTGATGCGTTGCTTCAATACGTTTAATTTCGTCTACAGCCTCAGCGGGAAAAGTCCCTTTGTATAGCGTAGCATCCAAAAAACGAAGCCTGAAATCGATACAAATTTCTTTTATTTGGCTTATGTGATACACTCGGTCAGATTCAATTAAATCAATAGAAAAGGCATTTTCTTGCGGTAGTTCTTTGCTCTGGTAAGCAGTAGAACGGATGCTGTTTAATTCATCTAGAATATTAGTGGACGTAAACATAAATTTTTCTTTTAGCAACATTCAAATATAGGCATAACTATCAAATAATCAAACGTTTAACGATGCATAAACAAAACTATTGGCGAAGCTCAGCTCCTAGCTGCTTATGGAGTTGATGCGCAATCTTTTGCATGACTTTATCGATCTGTTTATCGGTTAAGGTTTTGTTTTTGTCGCATAGCGTAAACTTAAGCGCATATGATTTTTTCCCCTTGGGAACCCCTTTACCCGTAAATACATCAAACAGGCGAACATCTTCTAATAGTTGACGCTCCGTTTTTTTAGCGACTTGATAAAGCGCGTCGAATGTAGTTACATCATCGACCAACAAAGCAAGATCACGTTGTACAGTTGGAAATTTGGATAGGGGAATTACTTGTAAATTTTCCTTTCCTTTTGAAAATAGAAGGTCTACCTGCAGGGTAGAGGCAAAAACATCTTGTTCAATATCGATACCGTCAAAGTATTGAGTATCCACCCAGCCAAGTATTCCAATCGATTTGTCATTGGCAGTCAATACAATTGCTTCCTTGAAGAAAGGATGCTCTGTTGATTCTTCCTTAACTGTTATGCCAAAACGATTGAATAATGCCAATACTATCCCTTTTAAGAAAAAGAAATCTGCCTTTTTTTCTTGAACATCCCAATGATCAGGATTTTGTTTTCCACAAACCATAATCCCTAGTTGTTCTGTTTGTTCAGATCCTGACTTGGTCTTATGATAGGTGTTTCCAAATTCAAAAAAACGCAAGTCTTGTTGCTGTCTGTTGCTATTAAACTGAACTGCCTCCAACATTCCATATAATAAATGTGTGCGCATGACCGAAAGCTCACTGCTCAGCGGATTCAAAATGGAAATCATGTCCTCATCATTGCCTCCATGCTTGGGGGTGGTCAATGAATTGTTGTATAGTTCATAAAAACCTTGTGCAACTAATTGTTGTCCCGCACGCTGATGATTTTGGCTTGTGCTGAGAGTTGTAAAATCAGGTAATGAACTATTTAATTTATTACTGGTTGGTATATTGTTGTACCCATAAACGCGTAAAACTTCCTCTACTATATCTGCTGGTCGCTTAACATCTGCCCTGTAGGAGGGAACTTCTAAGCCAATCGAGGTCTCGGTAACGTTTGTTATTTTGATATCTAGGCCATATAGTATTTGCTTGATGGTTTGGCGTGGTAGTTCATAACCAATCAAGGATGTCATATAATCAAACTTTACCAATATCTGGTGGGGTTCATGTTTTACTGGATATTCGTCGATAATTTCAGAGGAAATACTACCGCCTGCGAGTTCTTTAATGAGCAGTGAAGCGCGTTTAAGCGCATATTCAACCAAATTGATATCGATGCTGCGCTCGTATCGGAAAGAGGCATCGGTGCTCAAGCCATGGTGTTTGGCTGTTTTACGAATGGTTATTGGGTCAAAATAGGCACTTTCGAGAAAAATTTCTGTTGTGCTTTGAGAAACCCCAGACTCCAAACCACCAAAAATACCTGCCATACACATAGGCTTATCTCCGTCGCAAATCATTAAATCGTCGGCGGTCAACTTTCGTTCAACTCCATCTAAAGTGGTAAAGGATGTTCCTTCTTTGAGTTTCTGGACCCGTACTACTCCCGATTTAATCTTTGCTGCGTCAAAAGCGTGTAATGGTTGTCCCAATTCATGAAGCACATAATTGGTGATATCAACAATATTGTTGATTGGCTTTAGTCCAATGGCTTTTAATCGGTCTTGAAAGACGGCTGGCGAAGGTTTGACAGTAACCCCCGAAATACGCACACCGCAATAACGAGGAGCAGCTAAACTATCACGGACATCAACTTGAACAGCACCATCACGTGTATCAACATGAAAAGAACTTGTCGCAGGTGTAATCAGTGCTGGAATATCCTTTTTTTGCGCAAGTGCTGCACGTACATCACGAGCTACTCCATAATGGCTCATTGCATCTGAACGGTTTGGAGTTAAACCAATTTCAAAGACCTCGTCGCTAACAAGTGCAAAAACTTCGCTACAAGGTTTTCCTGCTTTGTGGTGGCTTTCCAAAACCAT
>JAHEKR010000022.1:0-6326 GCA_024638225.1 Flavobacteriaceae bacterium | reverse complement strand
TCCATCGTGCGCTTGTCCCAGACCAAGCTCATCTTCGGCGCAAATCATCCCTTGACTTAGTTCGCCTCTAATTTTACTTTTTTTGATGATAAAGGATTCTCCCGAATCGGTGTATAATGTTGTGCCTACCGTAGCAACAGGAACCGTTTGTCCTTTGGCTACATTAGGTGCTCCGCAAACAATCTGAACCGGTTCCCCAATACCTATATCTACTTGGGTCACCTTAAGCTTATCTGCATTGCTGTGTTTTTCACAGCTTAAAACCTTTCCGATTACTACGCCCTTTAGCCCTCCTTTTATCGATTGATAGTGATCTACCCCTTCAACTTCTAGCCCAAGATCAGTAAGTATAGAACTCATCTCGGCAGATGACAAATCAGTCTTGATAAAGTCACGGAGCCAATTAAACGAAATGTGCATGCTTGTTTGTTAAAGTGCAAAGATACAACTAAGAACTATTTTGAACACCTTATCCTATATACTTCCAAATACTTTTTCCCTGCTGCGAAAGATAAAGTGCTTGGCGAAGAAGCTTATTGTCCACTTTTTCAAGTGCTGGATCATGAATCAACAGTTCATCAACAGCGTGTCGTGCTGCTTTGATAATGTCGACATCTTGTCTCAAATTTGCGATCACAAACTCAAGCATTCCGCTTTGTTGAGTACCCATTAAATCGCCAGGACCGCGTAAGTTAAGGTCAACCTCTGCAAGTTCAAATCCATCTTGTGTGCGTACCATGGTCTGAATTCGCGTTTGGGCATCTTGGCTTAATTTATTTCCAGTCATCAGTACACAATAGCTTTTGCTAGCTCCTCTACCCACACGACCCCTGAGCTGGTGAAGCTGTGATAAACCAAAGCGCTCTGCACTTTCGATAATCATTATACTTGCGTTGGGTACATTAACACCAACCTCAATTACCGTGGTGGCAACCATAATTTGTGTCTTTCCAGAAACAAAGCGCTGCATTTCATAAGCTTTGTCATCGGGTTTCATTTTACCGTGCACTATACTAACCTGAAAATCGGGAAGGGGAAATTCGCGAACAATACTTTCATAGCCATCCATTAAGTCTTTGTAGTCCAAAACTTTTGACTCTTGAATTAGCGGATATACAACATAAACTTGTCTGCCTTTTGCAATCTCCTCGCGCATAAATTGAAAAATTGCTAGTCGCTTGCTATCGTATCGGTGTATCGTAGTAATGGGTTTTCTTCCGGGTGGTAGTTCATCGATAACAGATAGATCCAAATCTCCATAAGCTGTCATGGCAAGTGTTCGTGGTATTGGAGTTGCTGTCATAACCAAAACATTAGGTGGTGTGTCATTTTTACGCCATAATTTGGCGCGTTGCGCGACACCAAAACGGTGCTGTTCGTCAACAATGGCCAATCCTAAATGGCGAAAGTGGACTGGTAGCTCCAAAACAGCATGGGTCCCTATTAGCAATTGCAACCGTCCATCGGCCAGTTGTTCCAAAAGTGGTTTCCGAGCCGCTTTTGTTATAGATCCTGTCAATAAGGCTACCGAAACATCAAGTGGCTCCAACAAACTCCGAATACTGTTGTAATGTTGTTGTGCTAATATTTCAGTAGGGGCCACAAGGGTAGCTTGCAAATTATTGTCAAGGGCCATGAGCATGAATAATACAGCCACGATAGTTTTACCAGAGCCCACATCACCTTGCAACAAGCGGTTCATTTGCGTCTCGCTTTTAAGGTCTGTGCGAATCTCGCGGATAACGCGCTTTTGTGCTTCGGTGAGCGCAAAAGGCAAATGCTTGTGGTAAAATGTATTGAAATAGTTTCCAAGTGCTGGAAAAGGAATTCCTTTGAGTTGTATTTTTCTGTTACGCTTCTTTAGCCCAAGTTGTAACTGCATAAAGAATAACTCCTCAAACTTCATGCGGTACTGTGCTTGTGCTAATAACTCCTGATTATCCGGGAAATGTATGTGGCGTAATGCCGTATGCTTATCCATTAAACGGTATTGCTGCAATAGAGTTGGCGACATCACTTCTTGAACACCTTTTCCTAATTCATCAAATAAGTGAACCATTATTTGACGGATAATGCGCTGTGAAATTCCACTTTTGACTAAGCTTTCAGTGGAAGGATAAACAGCTTGGAAATTTCCTTTTCGTTGTTCGTGTTCTTCTACAAACACTAATTCTGGATGTGCAATGGAGCATTTTTTGCCAAACCAGTTCAATCGACCGAAAGCAACATAAGCTTTGTTGAGTTGCAGAGACTTTTGAATCCATTGCTGTCCGCGAAACCAAACAAGTTCCATGGTATTCTGGCCATCACTAAAAGTAGCAACCAGACGACTGCCTTTTTTTTGCTTAACTGTTTCTAAATGAATAATGGAGCCCACTACTTGAACCTCGGCAGTTGTTTGTGGGAGTGAACTGGGTGTAAAATGCTGACTTCTGTCTATATACCTGTTGGGAAAGAAATAAAGTAAATCTTGAACCGTCTGTATATTCAAATCCTGGCGCAACAACTGTGCGCGATTGGGACCAACGCCTTTTAGGTAATCAATAGGTTTATGAAGCAAATCCGACATGATAAAACGAAGATAGGCGTTTCCTGTTAATAACTATTTCAGATGCGACTTTATCATCCGTTGCGGTTTGGTTATTTTCACTTGATAATCCTTGCTTTGGAAGACTACCTAAAATTTCTTAACGACGCACAACAAAAACCAACTGTACACAAGGACGGTCCGCTTATGGTTATTGCTGGTGCTGGTTCAGGAAAAACACGTGTACTCACTTATCGAATTGCCTATTTAATGCAGCAAGGAGTAGATTCGTTTTCAATTTTAGCGCTAACCTTTACCAATAAAGCAGCACGAGAAATGAAAGCTCGTGTTGCCCAAATTGTGGGCGAAAGCGAAGCAAAGAATTTATGGATGGGTACTTTCCACTCTGTATTTGCGCGTATCCTTCGCGCTGAAGCAGATCGTTTGGGCTATCCTTCGAGTTTTACTATTTACGACACCCAAGATTCTGAACGCCTGTTATCGTCCATTATCAAAGAGTTAGGATTAGATAAAGATTTATACAAAGTCAAGCAGATTCGCTCTCGCATATCATCATTTAAAAACAGTTTAATTACGGTCCGCGCGTATTACAACAATCCCGAGCTCGTTGAAGCTGATCGAGAATCAAAACGCCCAGAAATGGGCAGCATCTACAAAGAGTATGTCGATCGATGCTTTAAAGCGGGAGCCATGGATTTTGATGATTTATTATTAAAAACGAATGAATTACTCAATAGATTTCCTGACGTACTGGCGAAATATCAAGAACGCTTTCGCTATATCTTGGTTGATGAGTACCAAGACACGAATCACTCGCAATACCTCATTGTTCGTGCCTTGGCCGATAAGTACCAGAATATTTGTGTCGTTGGTGATGATGCGCAAAGCATTTACGCCTTCCGTGGTGCGAATATTCAGAATATCCTAAATTTTCAGCGCGACTATGACGATGCCAAGGTATATCGATTGGAGCAAAACTATCGATCGTCGGGGACTATAGTACAAGCCGCAAATGCTGTTATTGCGCACAATCAGAATAGGCTCGAAAAAAATGTTTGGACGGCAAATCCAGAAGGGCACAAAATAATTGTTCACCGTAGCCCCACCGATGGAGAAGAAGGCAGGTATGTCGCTGGCGATATTTTTGAGCGTTCCATGCAAACTCAGCAAGGTTATGAAAACTTTGCCATCTTGTATCGTACCAATGCCCAATCTAGAGCAATGGAGGATTCGTTGCGCAAGCGGAATATCCCTTACAGAGTGTACGGTGGCGTCTCCTTTTACCAACGCAAAGAAATAAAAGATGTCTTGGCGTATTTGCGCCTGCTCATTAACCCAAATGATGAGGAAAGCTTAAAGCGCGTCATTAATTACCCCATGCGAGGTATTGGTCAAACGACGATAAACAAACTCATTGTCGCAACCAAAACACATCAATGTAGCCTGTATCAAGTGTTGGAACGGATACAAGAATTACCGTTAAACATAAATGCCGGCACTCGGACCAAGCTCCAGAATTTTTATACCATGATGGAATCCTTTCGGATTCAACTCCAAAATCTAGATGCCTTTGCCGTAGCAGATTTAGTAACCAAAAAAGTTGGCTTGGTAAATGAGCTCAAGAAAGAGGGAACGCCCGAAGCAATTACACGTGTTGAAAACATTGAGGAGTTACTAAATGGGATTAAGGACTTTGTAGAGGGGCAACGCGAATTAGTCGATGCAACGGGTTCATTGGCTGAGTTTTTGGAAGACGTTGCTTTAGCTACAGATTTTGACAATGAAGTCAAAGACCAGCATGTTGTTTCCTTGATGACAATTCATTTGGCCAAAGGCTTGGAGTTTCCCAATGTATATATTGTTGGTTTGGAAGAAGATTTATTTCCCTCTGCCATGAGCGTGAATACGCGTGCTGAATTAGAAGAAGAACGCAGGCTTTTCTATGTTGCGCTTACACGTGCTGAAAAACGCGTGACTCTAACATACACGCTGTCTAGATATCGTTGGGGTAAGATCATAGACGCAGAGCCAAGTAGGTTTTTAACCGAGCTAGACGAATCCTGCGTGGACAATCAGGTGGTACAAGACGATTATCGATTCACACCCATGATTGACACTTCTGTATTTGATGCGCCAGACCCAAATAGAGTACGGATTTCAAAGCCCAAAAAGCGACCTTCATCAAAATCTACGGTGGTCCCACCAAAAGCGCGAATGAAAGCCGTATCCAACAGTACAAATACTCCTCAATTGGATTTAACCGAAATTAAAAATGGTACACGTGTATCCCATAGTCGATTTGGTTTTGGTACCGTCCTTCAGGTTGAGGGTAGTGGAGGCGATGCAAAAGCGCTTATTCGTTTTGATCAATCCGGTGAGAAGAATCTACTGCTTCGATTTGCTAAGCTTAAAATTGTTGCATAAAAAAAGCCACCCAAAAGGCGGCTTTAATATTTCTAGCTATATAACTTATTTGGAAGCTGCTTCCATTCCTTGCTCCAGTAAGTCATAAAACTGATCTAATTTTGGAAGAACAACAATACGTGTTCTTCTATTTCGTGCACGTCCTGTAGCCGTTTCGTTATCATCCAACGGAACATATGAACTACGACCAGCAGCAGTCATGCGCGCAGGATCAACCAGGAAATCATTTTGTAAGATACGAACCACTGCAGCGGCTCTTTTAACACTTAGATCCCAATTGTCAACAAGTACATTGCTGTCTTTTTTGACAGGAACATTATCCGTATGTCCCTCGACCATAAACTCTATATCTGTTTTATCGTTAATCACACGAGCGACCTTACCTAAAACTTCTTTTGCGCGTTTGCTTACCGTGTAGCTTCCACTGTTAAACAGCAACTTGTCCGAAATGGAGATAAATACCACGCCTTTTTCTACATTAACTTCAATATCTGAATCATTGATATCCACGAGTGCACCTTTTAGGCTGGTGACCAATGCTAAAGTAACGGAATCTCTTCGAGTAACGGCATCTTGCATACGCGTGATACGCATGTCTTTTTCTTTGAGTGATTCTAGCGAACGTTCTAGGTTTTCGGCTCCTTTTTGTGAAAGTGTAGTCAAATTCCCCATGTTATTAATCAGTTCCTGATTATTGGCCTTTAAAAAGCCTATTTGATCCCTAAGTGCTGCTACTTGAGCATCGCTTTTAGCTTTCTCATCAATGCATGAGTTTAGTCGAACAGTTGCAGAATTGAGCAGATCTTTGGTCTCTTTATGTTGGGCCTCTAAAGCGGCATGTTTTTTTTGTGATACACAAGAACTTAGCAATACAGGGATTGCAAGTAACAGGATTAGGAATTTATTCATCGCTATATTTTTATAAGAGTAAAATTAAAAGAAAAACGTGGATAATCTAGTTTTCTTGTGTAATAAGTTTCAAAAAATGTGCCAAGAACACTTTCGTAAGAACGAAGCCAGCAATAAATAAAGAATGTTTCAATTCGTGATTTGGACTGTTTTAACAACAGTCATGCCTCAAACTAGCCTCATTTTTATCGGCTAAGTAAACTACTGTATAGCTGAAGTGGATTTGAGGTGTGCTTTCTTAGTTTCCAAGCAGAAGAGTAATGCCTTAAAAAGGAATCGTAAGCTTGGAAGATGGCATCAGCATGTGTAAACTTAAGTTGTACGATAAAAAGAAGCACCAAAGCAGTGTCAAAAAATCCACGGGCTACATAAACCCATAGAAGCACTGGAAGGGATAGCGACTTGGTGTAAGTCAATAGCGAGTTTCGTATGTTGTAAAACAACT
>JAHEKR010000021.1 GCA_024638225.1 Flavobacteriaceae bacterium | reverse complement strand
GGGCAGTTACGCGTATGGAACGCTTTGTTCCATGGGTGGAGCACAAAATATGCAAACAGCAAAAACACGCCCTGAAAAATGGAATACTATATTTGAAAGGTGGTGATTTAACTGAAGAACTAAAACCCTATCCAGCTGCCAAATTGTATCCATTATCCTCCTTTTTCGAAGAAGATTTTTTCGAAACTAAGCAAGTCGTTCACTTGGCACTTTAGTCCATGCATGGATACCGGTAGTCTTTGGCTGGAACCAGTGTTTCTTTTATTAGTCTTGGAGACACCCATCGCAACAAGTTTAGTGCCGATCCCGCTTTGTCATTTGTTCCAGAAGCACGCGCACCTCCAAAAGGTTGTTGTCCAACTACAGCTCCGCTAGGCTTATCATTGATATAAAAGTTTCCTGCGGCGTGGCGTAAACGTGCTGAGGCTTCTTCTATAAAAAGACGGTCTTGTGCTACAATAGCCCCAGTGAGCCCATATTCAGTAGTGGTATCGACCAGCGCCAGGGTATTCTTCCAATCCCGATCTGGATAAACATATACGGTAACCACTGGCCCAAATAATTCTGTTTCCATTGTGGTGTAGTGTGGATCTGTGGTTTTTAATAAAGTAGGATGAACAAAGTAGCCTTTACTTTTGTCATAAGTTCCTCCGACAAGTACATCGACTTCAGCATCTTTTTTGGCTTGCTCAATATAAGATACTAGCTTATCGAACGAGTTTTCGTGGATTACAGCTGTGATAAAGTTATTCATGTCCTCGGGCGAACCCATCGAAAAGCTCTTAATGTTGTCAATTACCCCCTCAATTACCACATCTGCAATTGATTCGGGCAGGTAAATTCTCGACGCTGCCGAGCATTTTTGACCTTGAAATTCATATCCCCCACGAGTGATGGCCGTGATAAGCTCAGGAATACGCGCTGAATGGTGTGCAAAAATAAAATCCTTGCCTCCAGTTTCGCCAACTATTCTGGGGTAGTTTCTGTAGTTAGTTATGTTGTTCCCAATCTGCGTCCATAATTTTTTAAACACAGCTGTAGACCCAGTAAAATGTAAGCCAGAAAATTCAGGGTGTGACAAGACGACATCAGAAATCATAACTGGATCACCCGAAATAAGGTTTATCACGCCGGGGGGAATACCCGCTTCTTCGAAAATATCCATGATGATTTTTGCCGAAAACATTTGGTGGTCGCTTGGCTTCCACACCACCACATTTCCCATTAGTGCAGGTGCAGCACAAATATTCCCAGCAATAGCTGTAAAATTAAATGGCGTAACAGCGTAAACAAAGCCTTCAAGCGCTCTGTATTCCAATCGATTTATAACACCATTTCCTTGCGCAGGTTGTTGTGCGTAAATATCTGCAGCAAATGCCGCATTAAAGCGAAGAAAGTCAACAAATTCGCAAGCAGCATCAATTTCTGCTTGATATATGTTTTTTGATTGCGCGATCATGGTAGCAGCGTTTATTCGTGCTCGGTAAGGCCCTGCAATCAAATCAGCAGCCTTTAAAAAGACAGAAACACGATGCTCAAACGAGGTATTTTCCCATTTTTTTTTGGCAGCTAGTGCAGCATCTATAGCTTGGTGTACATGCGCAGAATCAGCCAAACTGTAGGTGCCCAGCTTGTGTTTGTGGTCATGAGGAGGACTCATTTTGGCTTTTTGTTCGCTGTGTATTTTTTCACGACCAATATAGAGCGGCACATCAATGGACTTGTTCCACATTTCTTTATATGCGTTTAGAACATCTTTGCGTTCGTCACTCCCTTTTTTGTAGTGCAAAATGGGGTCGTTTGTAGGTTTGGGTACTGAAAAGAAACCGTTCGACATAATGATAGGATTTAAATGTTAGTTAAGGGCAAATGGGGTGTTCAGTTCAAACTTTGGAATGTATGCCCTGAATTTTTTGGTTGAGGCTAAATTAATCATATTAAAATGCCCAACCATTGCGCCAAGTGGAGAAGAAAGTAAACAACCAGACTGATAAGTATACACCTGTCCAGGCTTTATGACTGGCTTCTTGCCAACAACGCCTTCACCATCCACTATGGATGTTGCTTTTAAGGCATCGAAAATTTTCCAATGCCGCGATTGAAGTTGCACGATGTCTTTACCTTGGTTTGCGATAGATACACGATAACCAAACGAAAAATGCAAGCGGTAGTTTTTGAAGTATGTACCCTCAAAAAAAGATTCCACCGAAATTCGGATGCCTTGTGTTACTTGTTGTATCATAGCCCTAAAGGTACTAATTTTCGTTATAAACCAATGTTGATTGAATTTGCATTTCCCACTGCAATGAGTTCATCGCAACGTGCCCCTAATTTTCGGTGATAAACCAACACCCAATAATCGTTCTCGGTTGGCCAATAGCTGCCCGAAATTAAGTTGTCATAGTTTACTCCCGCAAAATCTTGACTGGCAAATTTATAGTTGTAAATCCCTTGTTTGAGAACAATTTTGGTTTCAAATCGCCCCGATTCTGGATTGTACTTCAATTTATTTTCTTCCCCTTTGATGTGTTGGTTGAAATCTCCAACAACATAGTGTTCAGCGTCAAGCAAAAAATCTTCGGCAAACAGCGAAAAAAACACCTCTGTATAATCCGATTCTGTGTAGGGATTTGTTCCTTGAAATGTGCTGATTCGAAAAGCACCATTAATGTCTGGGGCAAATGTATACGGGCGTCCACTGCGTACCCATTGCGGATTTAAAATTGATTGGTACAACTCATCACGCAGGACATAAGCCACGTTTCCTCCGCCACTGCGCAATTCTTGCGTATCAAAAAACAAATATTCATTCCCCCCATTGAAATTGGTTTCGGGTGTGTAGTTGAACGTCAGTTCATTACCCATGGTATATGTGGGATTCCCTGCGCTAGTCCAGCTCTGCCATTGCTGGTTTTGAACGACAAAAATCTGCAACTCTTTTTCTGGCAAACGAATGTTTAAATCAGTCGTGGAAAGGCTAAACTGTACGCTTTGATGCGTTTCTATGGTTTCCATGTCCTGAGATCGCCTTATCCGAATACCAATAGTTGACCTAGAATCGACTACGACAAAACGACGCTGTATTACCATAGTTCGATCTTCGTTCCATATTTTTAGAGTATAGTTTCCACTTTTTGTAATCCGCGTTTGTGCATTGGGCAAAGTCAGACTATAATGGATATAGGCTTGCAAAGTAGCATCCGAATAGGCGAAATTTTGAATTCGGATGTCGTCGTAACCCTCCATGTATTCGGGACGAAATAAAGTGCTTTTCTCCCAATTTGCATTGGCGCGCTCCAGTGTGTAATAATACGCGCTGTCGTCCGCATTTAAGTCGTCAAACCGCAAAGTAATTTGCTCGTCTAAAGCTACAATTGGCAAGCCAGTGTTGTCCTCGCTACTGTTGAAAACTACTGTTTTGATGTGTTTTGGCGGCTCAAACTCAATAAGATTTTGTGCGAAACCAACAAAACCGATTAGCAGTAAGAATATATTTTGTTTAATGTTCAAAATTTGGTAAATAGTGTAAATTATTGAATTATCAGATTGTTATATAACCCACTTAACTTTTGCTTCATGTACCAAAGTTAAACAAACTAATTATCAGTTGATAAATTTATAGATTTAAGTAGTGCAAAACTTCCTTTTTAACGTGCTGTACGTTACATTTGCACAGTAAAAACAACCACTCTATGTCACTAGACATAAACCTTAAAAAAGGCTTAAAAATCCCACTTAAAGGAAAAGCCGAAAAAAAACTTGTTCACGCCAAATCTTCGGACAGTTATGCTTTATGTCCTAGTGATTTTCACACTCATGTTCCCAAGCTGCTGTGTAAAGAAGGAGAAAAAGTAAAACAGGGACAGCCTATTTTTTATGCGAAAGCTGCTCCCGAAATCCAATTTGTTGCGCCTGTTAGCGGAACACTAACCCAAATTGTGCGCGGCGCAAAACGCCGTATTTTGTCAATTGTTTTTCAAGCCGATGGCAAAGATCAGTGTGTGAAGCACAAACTTCCCGAATTGTCTTCGCTTTCAGCAGATGATGTGAAAGCCCACTTGCTTTCTTCCGGTTGCTGGCCCTTTATCAAAAAGCGCCCTTACGATGTCATTGCCGACCCAGCACAAACACCAAAAGGTATTTTTATATCCGGTTTTTCTACAGCACCACTCGCTGCTGAACTCCCTTTTGTTTTGGAAGGTCAAGAAGCAGATTTTCAGCATGGGATTGATGTGTTGGCGAAACTAGCACCTAAAGTGCACCTCTCTGTTGCTGCACATGACGATTCGTTTCTATCATCAGTTACTGCTGCAGAAATTCATCGAGTTAAAGGAATTCACCCTGCGGGTAACGTCGGCGTACAAATACATCATATCGATCCAATTAGCGCTGGTGAAGTCGCTTGGACGCTTGGTGCAGAAGACGTAGCCATTATTGGACGATTTTTTAGTACTGGTATTTTTGATCCCACACGCACTGTTGCTGTTGTTGGGCCTGTTGTTTCAAACCCAAGCTACGTAAAAACAAGAATTGGCGCAGCCCTAGCTCCTCTAGTTTCCGCTGTTGGTCTTGAGGGTGACGGACAAATACGTATCATCAATGGTGATGTGCTCTCTGGTCGCGCTGCTCACGCAGACGGGGCAGTAGGATTTTACAGCAATACTGTTTCTGTTCTTGCGGAAGGAAATCGGTATCGTATGTTTGGCTGGCTTCCATTTGTTGGGCCCAATATTTTCAGTATGTCCCGCACCTCACTTTCTTGGTTGCTACCCAAAAAGAATTATTCACTAGACACCAACATGAATGGCGAAGAACGCGCATTGGTCGTAACAGGTGAGATGGAACGCGTCATACCCATGGATATTTTACCCATGCAACTGATAAAAGAGTGCATGGCAGAAAATATTGAAAAAATGGAAGCGCTTGGTATTTATGAAGTTGCACCCGAAGATTTTGCCTTGGTTGATTATGCCAGTACTTCGAAGTTAGAAGCGCAGTCCATCATCCGAGAGGCATTGGATTTAATGATTAAAGAAGTAGGTTAATAGATATGATGAATTTACGTAGACGTATAGACGCGATTAAAAAACCTTTTGCTAAAGGCGAAAAGTGGGAGCGCTTTGCTCCAGCAGTAAATGCTTTCGACACTTTTTTGTTTGTTCCCAATCACACCACCCACAAAGGGGCACACATCCGCGATGGAGTAGATTTGAAGCGTACGATGGTTACAGTCATCATTGCTTTGCTTCCCGCTTTTATTTATGGTGTGTATAATACTGGATATCAATATTTTGTTCAGTCTGGTTTGGCATTTACATTTTGGGACGCTTTACTTCACGGCGCCTTAAAAATTATGCCGATGGTTGCCGTTTCCTATGGTGTTGGATTGGCTATTGAATTTGCCTTTGCTGTCTACAGGGGACACGAAGTAAACGAAGGCTATTTGGTTACGGGACTACTCGTTCCCATGATTATGCCTGTCGATATACCGCTATGGATGGTAGGTCTATCCGTTGCCTTTGCTGTACTGATTGCTAAAGAAGCATTTGGTGGAACGGGAATGAATATTCTTAATCCTGCACTTACAGCACGTGCCTTTGCTTTTTTTGCTTATCCCACCTATATGTCTGGAAATAAAGTTTGGGTTTCCGAAGCGTCTAATGTAGATGGAATCTCAGGGGAAACAATCTTGGGAAGTTTAGCTGCTGGAAACGAGGTTAGCTACTCTATGTTTGATATGTTTATGGGTGCTATCCCAGGCTCTATTGCAGAGACATCGACACTTTGGGTGCTTGCGGGTGCAGCCATATTGATTTTTACTGGAGTAGGTAGCTGGCGTATAATGGTTGGTGGTGTGCTCGGTGCAGCAGCCACCGCAATTTTGTTTAACCTATGGGGTGCCAATGCACTCATGTCATTCAGTTGGCTCAACCACCTTGTCGTCGGGGGCTTTGCTTTTGGTGTTGTATTTATGGCAACAGATCCTGTTTCTGCAGCACAAACAACAAAAGGAAAATGGGTCTACGGCTTACTCGTCGGGGTATTTTGTATCCTTATCCGTGTATTTAATCCCGCTTACCCAGAAGGAGTGATGCTCGCAATCCTCCTAATGAACGTATTTGCTCCAACCATTGATCACTATGTGGTTGAAGGCAATATTAAACGACGCAAAAAGCGTCTCAACGCAACATTAACACCTGCAACATGAACAGAGATTCGAACAGTTACACTTTTGGTTTTGCTGCTGCCATGGTTTTGGTTGTAGCATCTGTACTGGCCTTTACCGCCAGCTCATTGAAAGACCTTCAGTCGGAAAATGTCCGCAAAGAGAAAATGCAAAATATCCTCTCAACAATTGGTATTCAAACAGATAGAGAAGGAGCAGAGGAATTATTCAATCAATACATCGTTGAACAACTGGCATTAAAAAACGACGGCTCCGTCGATGCAGCTGTAGATGCATTTTCTGATGTTAACTTGGCCTTTGAGCTTAAAAAAGATCCACAAGAACAACGTTTTCCATTGTATGTGGCTAAAGTAAATAACGCACAATACTATATTATTCCATTGCGCGGTTCTGGTCTTTGGGATGCTATATGGGGATACATTGCCCTAGATGATGACCGAAATACCATTAAGGGAGCGGTGTTTGATCACAAAGGGGAAACAGCCGGACTTGGTGCAGAAATTACCCAACAGTGGTTTATGGATAGGTTTGTTGGAGAAAAAATATTTGATCCAATTGGTTCGCTTGTGGGTATTGCTGTTTCCAAGACGAACAACGATCCAAATGATATGGATAAAGACGACCACGAAGTCGATGCGATTTCGGGGGCTACCATTACTGGTGATGGTGTTTCTGACATGATTGAAGAACGCCTACAGCATTATTTACCGTACCTAAAAGCTAAGCCAGCAGACTTGGCGTACAACAACTAATTATGTCACAACCAAAATCCAAAAAAAAACCCGCTATCTTCTTTGTTGCCAAAGAGCGTGAACCGCTTTTTTCAAAGAAAAATCGTAAATTACTAAAAGACCCACTAGATGACAACAACCCCATTACTGTTCAGGTACTGGGTATTTGTTCGGCTCTTGCCATTACTGTTCAGCTCAAACCGGCAGTCGTTATGACCTTATCGGTCATAGCTGTAATGGGTGCATCCAATGTTATTGTCTCTATTTTACGAAATGCTATTCCAAACCGTATCCGAATCATTGTTCAACTCGTTGTGGTGGCTTCTATGGTTATCTTAGTAGATCAAGTCTTGCGCGCCTATGCTTACGATGTAAGTAAACAATTATCCATTTTTATTGGGTTGATTATTACCAATTGTATCGTGATGGGTCGATTGGAAGCTTTTGCTCTTGGGAATGGTGTTTGGAAATCCTTTTTAGACGGAATCGGCAACGCAGCTGGATACGGATTTATGCTCATCCTTGTTGCCTTTTTTAGAGAGTTGTTGGGTTCAGGAAAACTGTACGGCTATCAAGTGATTCCGGACGCGCTCTACGAGATGGGCTACGAAAACAACGGATTGATGCTGCTCTCGCCAATGGCCTTAATTACCTTGGGATTGATCATCTGGGTGCAACGCGCACGTAATCGTAAACTCATTGAAAAAAACTAGGTCATGGATATCGTAAACCTGTTTGTTAAAAGTATTTTTATTGAGAACATGATATTTGCCTACTTCTTAGGCATGTGTTCATATTTAGCCGTCTCGAAAACAGTAAAAACAGCCGTTGGTCTTGGTTTTGCTGTTATTTTCGTTCTCTCCATAACGGTACCCATAAACTATTTACTGGATAACTACCTGCTTAAGCCAGGAGCTATGTCTTGGCTGGGCGAAGATTATGCTGCATTAGACCTTAGCTTTTTGAGCTTTATCATGTTTATTGCCGTGATCGCATCTATGGTGCAACTGGTCGAAATGATCGTTGAAAAATTCGCACCTGCTCTTTACGGCGCTTTAGGAATCTTTTTGCCGCTTATTGCGGTAAACTGTGCCATTTTGGGTGGATCACTTTTTATGCAGCAAAAGAGTTTTGCCTCCATAGGAGAATCTGCTGTATATGGTTTTGGTTCTGGAATTGGATGGTTGTTGGCTATTTTAGCTATTGCGGCCATTCGTGAAAAAATTGCGTATTCTAACGTTCCTGCACCATTGCGTGGACTGGGGATTACCTTTATTATTACGGGTCTTATGGCCATTGGATTTATGAGTTTTATGGGAATTAAATTATAAGCATATGGATAGTACAGTCATTATTGCAAGCATTGTTGTTTTCTTAGCCATCACCTTTGTTTTGGTGGGAATGCTGCTAGGAGTTAAAGCGCGTTTGATGCCCTCTGGCCCTGTAAAGCTATTTATCAATGGCGAAACAGACGTTGAGGTTTCATCAGGAAGTACACTGTTATCTACCCTTGGTGACAACAAAATATTCTTGCCATCGGCCTGTGGAGGTGGAGGTACCTGTATCCAGTGTAAGTGTATCGTTAAAGACGGTGGAGGTGAAATTCTTCCAACGGAAAAACCACACTTTTCTAGAAAAGAAATTGCCGAAGGCTGGCGTTTAGGATGTCAAGTCAAGGTAAAAGAGGACATGGTCATTGAAGTCCCCGAAGAAGTATTTGGGATAAAGAAATTTGCAGCCAAAGTTGTCCGAAACTGGAATGTCGCTTCGTTTATTAAAGAGTTTGTTGTCGAAATCCCCGAAGACATGCACTACGAGGCTGGCGGATATATTCAAATTGAAGTTCCTGCCTGTGAGGTAGATTTTAAAGATATTGATATTTCAGCGCATCCAGAAGAGCATCCAGGTGATGTAAACAAATTTAAATTGGAATGGGATAAATTTAAGTTGTGGGACCTAAAGATGAAAAACCCAGAACTAGTGGAGCGTGCCTATTCCATGGCTTCCTTCCCAGCAGAGGGAAAAGAAATCATGCTAAATGTGCGTATTGCTACTCCACCCTTTGACCGTGCAAAAAACGGTTGGGCAGATGTAAACCCCGGTGTTGCTTCTTCCTATATCTTTTCACTAAAAGCTGGAGACCCAGTAACCATTTCGGGTCCTTATGGTGAGTTCTTTATCAATCACTCCGAAGCCGAAATGCTTTATGTGGGTGGTGGTGCTGGAATGGCGCCCATGCGCTCGCACTTATACCACCTCTTCCGTACGCTAAAAACAGGTCGTAAGGTTACGTTTTGGTATGGAGGTCGTTCCAAGCGTGAGTTGTTCTACACAGAACATTTCCGTGCGTTAGAGCGTGACTTCCCTAACTTTAAGTTTTACGTTGCGCTTTCTGAGCCATCTGAGGAAGATAACTGGAAAGTGAAAGACGGACTTGATGGTGAAGGCGATGGCTTTATTGGCTTTGTTCACCAAGTAGTTATTGATAACTACCTGAACCACCACGAAGCACCCGAAGATATTGAAGTCTACTTTTGTGGACCTCCACTTATGAATCAAGCAGTTGAAAAAATGGCTGAAGATTTTGGTGTCCCAGACGAAAATGTCCGTTTCGATGATTTCGGTGGATAACAGATAAAGAGGCTTCGGCCTCTTTTTTATTCTACATTTGCGCTATGAGCCAATTATCAGAAGACGAATTACACCAACTGGCCATGAACATGGTAGGCAAGTCCCTAGAAGCGGATGGCTATGAATTTTTGGCAGTGAACAGCGCACTCAAAAAAGATCCGCAGTTTGTTTGTACCAAAGACAAAATCTTGCATTTTGTAGTAGTACGTCATGTGTGTTATCCCGATAATCCCAAAAAGTTTGATGTGGACCTGATGCAAGAGGTTAAAGAACACGCAATAAAATTTAAGGCAAAAACATATTTCGCAGGTGTTGGTTTTGCTCATGCCGAAGACTATGAAAAGCCACTCTTAAAAAATCAACCCTATGCCATCAATTACACAGGCTTACAAGAAGTTTAGCCTCTTATTTCTTGTTCTGCTTCTTGTTGCTTGCCAGAACGAGCCAGCACTCCAACGAATTCAGGGAGATGCCTTGGGCACGACTTACTCTATTCTTTATGTTGATAATCAACCAAACGAAACATTGGCGGAGGCTGTTGATGCGGTATTTCTACGGGCAAATCAGTCCATGTCGACCTACTGGCCAAACTCGATTATTTCCAAAATAAATAGGGATGAAGCAATCAAAATAGATAAAGATTTTAGACAGGTGTTTGCCGCTGCTCGAGCTGTATGGCAAGCGACTGATGGCTTTTTTGATCCTACGGTTGGCGCCTTGGTCAATGCGTATGGGTTTGGTCCTGATCAAGCCTTACCATCAATCACAACATCAGTTTTGGATAGCATCATGCAATTTACAGGACTTGAAAAG
>JAHEKR010000003.1 GCA_024638225.1 Flavobacteriaceae bacterium | reverse complement strand
AAAAAGTTTTTTTGCATCCCAAAGAGCATTTGTTTTTATTGACATAGACTCCCGTTGAGCTTGGCATCTACTGCATCATTAAGCGTAAGTACCAAGGAGCTTCCATTATAGGTTTTGCTCACGATTCCTTGTATGCTCCCCGAGCCCTCTGGTAAAGGCTGGTCCCTGTAGGTTGCATAGGCGCTCGTTTCCAATAGAAATGTTGTTCCATGCTTTTCTGTACAGGCCACCAAGGTGCGTTGGGTATCGTAGTAATCTCGTGGGTCTACAAAGGGTTTTCCTCGTTCTAATGAGTCGACCTGGACGCTGTCTACAACAACGTATAACCCAATATGTGCACTGCCTATTTGGGAAAACTCCATCGGAAGTGCTGCTTTTCTAATAATGCCCTACATTTGATAAATAATTTACGTCTATGCGGTATTTGCGTTTATGGCTGATTGCTCTTGGTTGTGTATGCACTGGCTTTGTTTGGGGACAAAACAACAGCTACGAGGTGCTTAGCGTTGCCTTTTACAATGTCGAAAATCTATTCGATACGCAAAACGATCCCAAAACACGAGACGACGACCGCACCCCCGAAGGGCGCGATCGCTGGACCGAAGACCTCTACCGTAAAAAAGTTGCCAATATTGCTAAGGTCCTTTCCCAAATCGGACAAGACACCACCAACGAAGCCCCTGCTGTTATTGGCTTATCTGAAGTAGAAAACAGAGCTGTAATTGAAGCCTTGGTTCAAGACCCGGCACTAAAACCGTACAATTACGGAATTATCCATGTCGATTCTCCGGACGAGCGCGGAATAGACGTCGCGTTGATCTACCAAAAAAAACGCTTCTTACCCATAGCCTTTAAGAATCATGCCCTTCGACTGTATCGCAAAAATGGCACGCGAGATTACACGCGAGATCATCTACTGGTACTCGGACTATTGGAACAAGAGCCCATTTATTTTATTGTCAACCACTGGCCCTCCAGAAGCGGTGGTCAAAAACGCAGTGAGCCCGGACGTATAAAAGCTGCTGCGCTAACCAAAAAGCTGGCCGACTCTATCTTTAGCCTAAACCCAAAAGCCAAACTG
Organism: Flavobacteriaceae bacterium; assembly: GCA_024638225.1. Classification (GTDB taxonomy): domain Bacteria; phylum Bacteroidota; class Bacteroidia; order Flavobacteriales; family Flavobacteriaceae; genus UBA7446. The sequence continues at coordinate 49,570 of JAHEKR010000003.1, read as the reverse complement.
ATCAATATGGGGGATTTTAATGACGACCCCATCGACAAAAGTGTGGCCAAAGTGTTAGAGGCAACAGACAACAAAAGGCTAGCGCTACGCAAAAAACAGTTATTTAATCCCATGACGGCATTTTATAAGCAAGGAGTAGGCACCGCATGCTACCGAGGCACGTGGAATGTGCTGGATCAAGTACATGTTTCGGCTGGTCTACTACGCAAAAAAAAGAGCGGGTGGCGGTTTTGGAAAGCCGGGATTTACAACAAGGCGTTTATGATAAATCAAGACGGGCGGTACAAAGGATATCCGTATCGGAGCTTTGCTGGAGGACGCTTTTTGGGCGGCTATAGCGACCACTTCCCCGTTTACGCCTATTTGGTGCGTAAAATGAATTGAAAAAGACAGCTTCGCTATTGAGTATTTACCGAAAAAGTGCTTTTAATTCGGTGGCATCATCGGGCTTTAGTTTCCCAGCCAAAATCAAGCTAAGCTGCCGACGTCGCAATGCCCCATCGTAACGCTCTTGTTCCAAAGGTGTTTCGGGAGTAATCGGAGGCACGGCCACAGGGGTTCCCGTTTTGTTTACGGCTACAAACGTATAAATAGCTTCGTTTACTTTTTCTTTAGGCGCATTGAGCTCTTCCATCCATACGTCGATAAACACTTCCATAGAAGTGCCAAAAGCACGCGATACCTTTGCCTCCACCGTCAGTACACTTCCTAGCGGAACTGCTTTTCTAAAATGAACGTGATTTACCGAAGCCGTGACCACAATCTGCCCTGAGTGCCGTTCTGCTGCTATACAAGCAGCGCGGTCCATGCGCGCCAATAGCTCGCCACCGAATAAATTGTTGATTGGATTGGTGTCGGACGGAAGCACCATGTCGGTCATGACCGTCTTGGATGCACTAGGGTGTTTGGCTTGCACAGCGCGTTATTTTTTTAATACCCAAGCATCTGGGTAATTGGCCCCTTTAATTGCTGACATGGCGTTGTAGGCCTCGCGTTGAGTGGGGAAATGTGAAAAAGAGACTTGATAAAAACCGCGGTCGGTTTTGGGAAGTCTTTGTGCTTGATAATAACCCAGTAACTTAAGGCGTTTTGCCAAATTTTTTGCGTTTTGTTCGCTGCGGAAAGAACCCGCAATCACATGATAACTACTGCTTGGTGCAGTGGGTAGTGCTATATTGAGTGTAGGCAAAGCGCCTAAATCATAAACCGAAATGGCCGCTTGCGCACGCACCTCTTCGCGTTGCGCTTGTTCTGCCTGCCAAAGCGCATTTGCCTGAGCGTCCAAATACCGCTCAGATCCAACGGCAAGCATGGCGAGGACGGCAACAGCTGCCGCAGCAACCCCTGCAAAGCGTCGTGACTTACGCTGCTCCAGTGTAAAATACGTTGGGGGCGGTGTTTTTTCTTCAACAACAGTCCTGTAAATAGGCTGTGCTGCAACTTGCCCTAAGGCATAACTTGCTGCCAAAAAGTTTGTGTTCTGTAGCGGACTAAAGACAAGTTTGCCTTCATCATTCGTTGCAAAAGTACCAATCCCTTCTAGCTTAAGTGGGCCTGTTTGCAATTGTTCTTTCCACAAAATCATCAGCTTGTGAACCTCAAGTACAGCCGCTTCATAAGCTAAGCCAAAAGTGTGGGCAATATGTTTGGCCACTATACCGTCATTGGACTGAAGCTGCTCGTTGAACGACAGTTGTTTTAATGGAGGGTAATACATTTCGTTAGTTGCGTCAAAATGCGCGGACCTCCGCTCCAGCAAAAATGAGCCAAAGCCAGCAATGGTAACACAGTCGTGACGAAACAAAAGGTAATGGATGTGTGGTACTAGCTGCATATAACAAAAATAGGCTTTTTACGTGATATCTTAAAACCCCTGAATGCGTATCTTTACATTCCCTTTAATCTTATGTCTAGTTCTGAACTTGCCGCTACGCTTGCCCTGCCAAAACTCCCGAAAATAGGCTGTACTACAGCACGCAAACTCATTCGCCATTTTGGAAGTGCCCTAGATGTATTTCGGCGTATTGATCAATCGAATAATAGCCGGTGGAAAGCCCTGAAAATAATCTTTAAAAAACCTGAAACAGCAGCGGTATTACGCGCTGCCGAAAAAGAATGCGCCTATATAGACAAGCACCACATACAGTGGATAGACTTCCGAGAGCCAACTTTTCCTACCGCGCTGAATCAGTGCCCAGATGCGCCACTGGTCCTTTTTTACTCGGGGCAGCCCTTTCCAACAACCACACGAGTGATTAGTATCGTCGGGACCCGACAACCAAGCCAAAAAGGACGAGCCTTTACCGCCCAGCTTGTAGAGCAACTTAGCCCTTACAATCCAATTATTTTATCAGGCTTTGCATACGGAATAGATATAGAGGCGCAGCTTGCAGCAAACGAGCACGGGCTGCAAACCTATGCTTGTTTGGGGCATGGAATATTGGGTTGTTATCCAAAGCAACACAGAAAACACCGAAAAGAAATAGAGCAATCAGGAGGTTTTTTATCTGAATATTGGCCTAATGAGCCGTTCAATAGAACAAACTTTTTGCAGCGCAACCGGATTATTGCAGGGCTTGCCCAGGCTACAGTGGTTGTAGAATCTAGAGCCAAAGGAGGTGCCTTGACCACTGCCTATTACGCCTTGGGTTACCAACGCGATGTCTTTGCTGTTCCAGGCCGTCCAGATGATAGAGCTGTTGCAGGCTGTCTTGATCTAATTAAAAATAGACGTGCAGAATGCTTGACTAGCGGAGCGGACTTGGCCGAAGCACTCGGGTGGACCCAACAAAAGCAAAAACCTCAACAGCCCGAGCTATTTGTAACGCTCAACGAACACGAACAGAAAGTGTTGCAATACCTTGGCCCTGAGCCCAAGCACATCGATTTGATTGCAATAGAAGCGCAAGTAAAAGTAAGCGAACTGGCAAGTATGCTGTTTTTACTTGAGATGAAAGGAGTCGTTTCGGCACTCGCCGGAAAAATGTTTAAACGGGTTTAGTGGAAAAGCCCATATTTTGACGTACGCGCTGCAGCACGGGACCCGCAACGGCACGCGCCTTTGCTGCTCCCTTAGAAAGCTGTACTTCAAGCTCGTCAGGTGTTTGCATGTAGGCATCAAACTTAGCTCGGGCATCAGCAAATCGAGTCATAATGGCCTCAAATAAATCTTGCTTGGCATGACCATATCCGTAGCCTCCTGCTTCATATTGTGTGCGCATAGTAGCCACCGCTTCTTTAGTCGCGATTTGGGAATAGAGCGAAAAGACCGTACACGTATCTGGATTTTTTGGCTCTTCAAGTGGAGTGCTGTCTGTGGCTATCGACATGATTTGCTTACGCAACTTTTTTTCAGGCAAAAAAACATTGATGGTGTTGTCTTTTGACTTACTCATTTTCGCCCCATCGGTGCCCAAAACATACTGTGTTTCTGTTTGCACTTTTGCCTCAGGTAAAACAAAGGTTTCGTCGTAAAGCCCATGAAAGCGCGTGGCTACATCCCGTGCCATTTCGAGGTGCTGTTGTTGGTCTTTACCCACAGGAACCAGATCGGCATCATAGAGCAAAATGTCTGCAGCCATCAACATGGGATAAGTGAACAAGCCTGCGTTTACATCTGCCAATCGATCGGCCTTGTCCTTGAATGAATGCGCCAAAGAAAGGCGACTAAACGGAAAACAACAATTTAAATACCACGCTAGTTCGGTTACTTCAGGCACATCTGACTGCCGATAAAAACAAGCTGCATCCGTATCTAAACCACAGGCGAGCCATGCGGCTGCAGTGGCTTGTGTATTTCGACGCAGTTTGTCTGCGTCCTTTATTTGTGTGAGTGAGTGCATGTCCGCAATGAACAAGAACGCATCTTCTTTACTTTGCTTTGCTAGTTCGATAGCTGGTAAAATTGCCCCCAATAGGTTTCCTAAATGAGGTGTTCCAGTACTTTGAATTCCTGTAAGTATACGTGCCATAAGCTATCTATGGATACAAAAATAATGGATTTAAGCCATCAATCCCTACTTTTGACAACATGCTTTACATACGCATCTTTCTTTTAGCGCTTTGGAATGCTTGGTTTTACAGCTTGGCTTTTGTGTCCTTAGTAGTGTGTTTTCCGCTGTTGTTGGTCTGTTTGCTCCGCGAAAAGTGGTACAAAGGGATTTACTATTTAGCGCGTTATTTTTGGTCTCCAATTATTTTATTGGGGATGGGCTTTGTCCCGGTTGTACGTCACAAAACAAAACTTGACTACAGCAAGCAATATGTCTTTGTGGCTAATCATTTAAGTATGCTTGACATCATGATGATCTTTGTGACTGTTCGAAAGCCCGCTGTTTTTATTGGAAAATCAGAGCTTGATCGCTTACCGCTTTTTGCTACGATTTACAAGCGTGCAGCCATATTGGTCAATCGAGACAGCGCTTCCAGTAGAAAAAGTGTTTATTATCAAGCCAAGCGAAAAATAGACCTTGGTTTTAACATCATGTTGTATCCTGAGGGGCTCGTTCCAGAGCCAGAGGTTTTTTTGGCGCCTTTTAAAAATGGGGCGTTTAGCCTGGCCATTGAGCATCAGATTCCTATAGTGCCCATTACGCTTCCTGACTGCAAAAAAAGGTTCCCATTTCAATTTTCCTATAAATATTGGGTTGGTAGTCCGGGCAAAGTTCGCGCGCATGTTCACCAGCCTTTCGAAACAACGGGGCTCACTAAAGAAGACCAACCTATGCTTATGGAAAAAGTCCATGCCTTTATGGAAGAAAAGCTTCGAGATGAAGGTTACGCTTAATTACTCTGCTGCTGCAATAATATCTTTAATCTTACCTTCTATCTCGTCAGCTAACTCTGGATTGTCATCAAGAAGTGTTTTTACAGCATCCCGTCCTTGACCTAATTTGGTATCTCCATAGCTAAACCACGATCCGCTTTTTTTGATGATTTCGGCTTCTACGCCTATATCCAACAATTCGCCAATTCGCGAGATTCCCTGTCCGTACATAATGTCAAACTCAACCGTTTTAAACGGAGGAGCAACTTTGTTTTTAACGACTTTGACGCGTGTCTTGTTGCCCATTACAGCACCGTTGGCATCTTTGATTTGCGTAGAGCGCCTAATATCCAAACGAACTGATGCGTAAAACTTTAGCGCATTCCCGCCGGTTGTTGTTTCTGGATTTCCAAACATGACACCAATTTTTTCTCTAAGCTGATTGATAAAAATCACGGTGCAGTTTGTCTTGCTAATAGATGCTGTGAGTTTACGTAGGGCTTGTGACATCAAGCGAGCGTGTAATCCCATTTTTGAGTCTCCCATTTCTCCTTCTATTTCGCTTTTGGGTGTCAATGCAGCAACTGAGTCCACAACAACAATATCAACAGCGCCAGAGCGTATAAGGTTGTCGGCAATTTCCAAGCCTTGTTCGCCATGATCTGGTTGCGAAATAATCAAATCGTCAATTTCTACACCCAAACTCTTGGCGTAATAACGGTCAAAGGCATGTTCAGCATCGATAAAAGCCGCAATTCCTCCAGCCTTTTGGCATTCGGCAATGGCGTGTAGGGTAAGCGTTGTTTTACCAGAAGATTCGGGTCCGTAAATTTCGACTACTCTGCCGCGAGGATAACCCCCAACGCCCAGAGCCACGTCTAATCCAAGTGAGCCAGAAGAAATAGCCTCAACATTTTCAGTGACATGATCCCCCATTTTCATGACGGTTCCTTTTCCGTATGCTTTGTCAAGCTTGTCTAGGGTTAGTTGAAGTGCTTTTAGTTTGGCTTCTTTTTCGTTACTCATAAGTCTTTTTTTAGCTTCATGCTAAAGTACAATATTTCCATTTGTCTGTCTTTTTTCTGACGATATTTAATTTGATACCTTTGTGCAATAACCTTAATTCTGTATAGCATGCAACTGTACAATACATTAAGCGCACAAGAACGTGCTGCCCTAATCGATCAAGCAGGCGAAGAACGCCTGACAATGTCTTTTTATACCTATGCCCACATAGAGAATCCACATCTATTTCGCGATCAGTTGTTTCTGTCTTGGAATCCTTTGAATGTACTGGGGCGTATCTATGTAGCTAAAGAAGGAATTAACGCTCAGCTGTCTGTACCTGCGCCAACATTTGAAGCCTTTAAAAAACACCTCGACAGCGTTGATTTTCTGCGCGGTATACGCCTCAATATTGCCGTTGAGCAGGACAATAAGTCTTTTTTAAAATTAACCATAAAGGTGCGTCACAAAATTGTTGCTGACGGACTAGAAGACGATCGATTTGATGTGACAAACAAAGGAGTCCACCTTAATGCTGAGGCGTTTAATTCTCTAACCAATCAGGAAGATACCATTGTGGTTGATATGCGTAATCACTACGAAAGCGAGATTGGGCATTTTGAAGGTGCCATTACCCCAGATGTAGATACTTTCCGCGAGTCTTTACCAATTATTGAAAAAGATTTGGCAGCGCACAAGACTGACAAAAAATTAGTTATGTATTGCACTGGAGGAATTCGCTGTGAAAAAGCCAGTGCCTATTTTAAACACAAAGGGTTTAAACAAGTTTATCAGCTAGAAGGAGGGATTATTGAGTATGCCCGACAAGTAAAAGAAAAAGGCTTGGAGAACAAGTTTATCGGAAAGAATTTTGTTTTTGACGAGCGTCGAAGTGAAACAATCTCTGAGGATGTAATTGCTTCTTGTCATCAATGCGGCAGTCCATGCGACACACATATTAATTGTGCTAATGAGGCCTGTCATTTGCTATTCATTCAATGCCCATCTTGTGCCGAAAAATTTGACAATTGCTGTTCAACCGATTGTGCCACGATTATTGCCCTCCCTGAAGAAAAACAAAGAGCGCTGCGCAAAGGGAAGCACAACAGCAACAAAATATTTAAAAAAGGACGCGCACATCATCTTAAGACCCTAAACCAATCGTGAAAAAAAACAGCTTATTGTTCTGTTTGCTTTTTTTGGGGTGTTCCCAATTTGAAGCGCTATTCTTTTCATCGATTCCTGAAACAGGGTGGACGCAACACGAATGGGTAGCTTTTACGTATTCCAATCGACTTCCTTCCAAAGACGTTGTTGCTTCATGGAAAATTCGGCATGATAATGATTACCCTTATGCCAATATTCACTTAATTGCTCGCTGCACCAATCCCAAAGGCACGACTACAGTAGACACGCTTACCTATTTGATGGCAGCGCCAGATGGCTCATGGTTAGGCGAAGGGTGGTACATTAAAGAATTAGATTTGCCCTACAAAGAAAAATTGTCCTTGGACGAACCTGGTAAATATCTTTTTGAATTGCGCCCTGTAGTACGTGCCAAAGATGCGCTTGTGCCAGACAAAAAGCTTTTGGGCATACATCAAATAGGTCTGGAACTTAAACGTATTAACTATGGCGAATAAACAATCCTACCGCAAATTTGTCCGTTATCTATGGTTCGCTTTCTGGGGGAGTATTTTGTTTGTGGTGGCCATTTTTTCTGCGGCTTCATTAGAACTTTTAGGACCCATGCCCGATTTTCGGCAATTAGAAAATCCAAAAACGAACTTAGCAACCCAAATCATCTCTGCAGACGATACCGTTTTGGGAAAGTTTTACTTTAATGATAACCGAACGCCCATCGGATATAATGAGATTCCTGAGCATATGGTAAACGCCTTAATCGCCACAGAAGACGAACGCTTTTACGCACATTCTGGAATTGATTTTAAAGGAACGGCTCGGGCTGTTTTTTATCTTGGCAAAAAAGGGGGAGCGAGTACCATTACGCAACAGCTGGCGCGCCAATTGTTTACAGGTGTGCGGTCGAGTAATGTTCTTGAGGCTATTAGCCAAAAAATAAAAGAGTGGGTGATTGCCATTCGTTTGGAGCGTCGATATACCAAAAAAGAAATCATAACGATGTACCTCAACATATATGATTTTAATTACAGCGCAGATGGCTTGAGATCTGCCAGCTCGATTTATTTCTCCAAAAGACCACAAGAATTAAGCCTCAGTGAATCTGCCATGTTGGTGGGGATGCTGAAAAACTCCTCCCTTTATAACCCCTTACGTAGGCCCGGAATGGTCCGGACACGAAGAAATATCGTATACCAACAAATGTTGCGCAATGCTTTTATCACTAAAGAAGAGCGCGATTCTCTAGTAGCTTTGCCTATAGCGCTCGACTTTAATCCACAGTCACACAGAGAAGGTATTGCGACATACTTTCGCGCTTATTTACAACAATTTATGCGTACTTGGATTCGCAATAATCCAAAGGAAGATGGCACTTACTATAACCTTTACCTAGACGGTCTTCGAATTTACACCACCATAGACTCGCGAATGCAGGCCTATGCCGAAAATGCTGTTGCTGAGCATATGCCCAATTTGCAAGGTGAGTTTTTTAGACAAAATCTTCCTCAATACAATGAAATAGCGCCCTTTTTAGATGTAGAACAAGACGAAGTAGATGTCATTATGGAGCAGGCCAAGCGGCGCTCTGAACGCTGGCGCAAAATGAAAGAACAAGGGCTAGACGAAGAAACGATTATGGCCAGTTTTGATAAGCCAACACCCATGGACGTGTTTAGTTGGGATGGAGATATAGACACCGTGATGACGCCCACAGACTCTATTAGGTACTACAAACATTTTCTACGTGCTGGCATGATGTCTATGGAGCCACAAACCGGGCATGTAAAAGCCTGGGTAGGCGGAATTAATTACCGCCATTTTCAATTTGATCATGTTGTACAAGGAAAACGACAAATTGGGTCGACGTTCAAACCCTTTGTGTATGCAACTGCAATCGACCAGCTAAAACTTTCTCCCTGCGATTCACTCCCCGATGGTTACTATTGTGTGGAGCCTGCAAAATTTGGCGCTCACGACGCATGGTGTCCAAAAAACTCAGGAGATCGATATATTGGCAAAAGAACACTCAAAAACGCATTAGCAAATTCGGTAAATACCATCAGTGCACGGCTTATTGATAAAGTTGGTCCAAGACCTGTCGCTAATCTTGCCCGGAACCTAGGAGTTAGTTCTCCTATTCCAAATGTGCCCGCCATTGCGCTTGGCACCCCAGATCTCAGCGTTTATGAAATGGTCGGTGCCTATTCTGCTTTTGCCAACAAAGGGGTTTATGTAGCGCCTGTAGTTGTTACCCGAATTGAGGATAAAAACGGAACGGTTATTTTTCAGGCGGCTCCCGTAACAAAAGATGTGTTGAGTGAAGAATCCGCATATGTAACACTCAAGCTACTCGAAGGAGTTACCGAAGCCGGGTCTGGTGTGCGCCTGCGCCACAGAGGGGCAGACAAAACAAACCCTATTTTCCGAGATATAGTCACTGGATACCCCTATGAATTTGATAACCCAATAGCTGGAAAAACGGGCACCACACAAAATCAAAGTGATGGCTGGTTTATTGGAATGGTCCCCAATCTGGCTACAGGCGTTTGGGTTGGTGGCGAAGATCGCTCGATTCACTTCGAAACCATTGCTTACGGCCAAGGCGCAACCATGGCACTACCCATTTGGGCAACTTTTATGAAACAAGCTTATGCCGACTCAACGCTTACCGTTTCTAAAGAAGGCTTTACGGCGCCAAACCTACTGACAATTCCACTCGACTGTGACTCCTTATCTGCCCTACAACAGCAAAAATCATTTTTTGAAAAGGAAGATTTAAGTGAATTAGGGTTCTAGGGCATGCCGTGCTTGGCCAAGTAACTGTTGTAATAACGCTTATCTCCCGTAACTTCTTTGCCTATCCACGGGGGTGTGACAACAGGCTCGTGGTGGTGTTCCAGTTCCACTTCTGCAAGAACAAGACCTTTTAACACTCCTTCGAAAACATCTACCTCAAACTGATGGCTCCCAAAGGATACTAAATATCTTATTTTTTGGATGGTCCCAGGCAAGCAAAGAGTTTTAAGTGCGCCTGCTTCGGTTAGGTCAATTTGCTTTTCCCATTCTTGACGCGTAGTCCCGTCTGTAGAAGATGGACCCTTGATGGTTATAAACCCTTGTTTATTGCTTATCCGTAAACGAACCGTTCGCGCTGGATCATCGGAAATGTAGCCTTGAAAAAGGGGAAATGACTTATGTGCCTGAGCAATCGCTTTTTCGGGAAACTTAACTAAAAACTTTCGCTCAATTTCAATCACAACAATCCAGTTTTGTGTTTTATTTAGGGTCGAATATGGCGTTTAGTGTGGCCGCCAAGCGAAGCCCAGCGTGCAAAAGCCTTTTGCGAACAGTATCGAAATGTTGGTAATGATAGCTGTAGCCCAAGGTGGCATTTTCAGGAGTTTGTGCATAAATGTCTTGAGCAAGTACTTGAGATTCATGTGCCCAGTCTACTCTAGGCGCCTGCATGACGATTTCTTTTTCCTTTTGACTAAGCTGGGGCAAGTGAGCGGACAACTCAGTATAGCTCATTTGGTAGTGGTCAATCAAACTACTGTCCCATAGTGTGTGTAGGTTGGTCGGTTCATCAAACCAATAAACTTGAATTTGGTTTCCCCCTTTATCCGCTTTTCGGCCTGCGTGCAACGGTTGATGAATATCACCAATAAAGTGAACCAGTAGCTTTAAGTAGAATGCCTTTTCTTGCGCTGAGCTCTTGGGATCTTTCAAAAAATTGATGCACGTTTCCATTGCCGTGATGATATCGCCGTCTGGGTTTTTTTCAGATTCATGGTATTTTTCGTTCCCCTTAAAGTTTACATAATGCCAAGGAGCCAAGTGGTCGTAACGTCCGTCTGAACGAATCTCGTCGGCATAAATAGAGACATAGGCTAACGACATTCCGCCAAGGAGTTGATTTATTTTTTTGCTTGCTTTTGGGGTTAAGTGTTGCTGCGCAATTTCGCCCACTACTCTATGTCCAGTCTTGCCCCAATCGTTGGCCAAGAGTCCAGATGAAAACAAAACAGTGGTGAAAAAAAAGAAGATAGATTTGGTGTACATAATTATAGTGTTCCTCTAATGGTGTGAATACGGTACTTATCGCTAAAGATATCCAATCCTAATGAGATTTGATGAAATCCAGAGTTGTTCATCGTGATGTTTCCAATGCCAATAGTGTAGGTATAGGAAAACATCCATTTTTTATGATTAAATCCAACAATGGATGAAAGCTGGGTAAAAGGCTCGTTGTAATTTACCCGATTTTTTTGCGTTAATGTGTCCGTAAGGCCTTTACGATAAGAAATCCCAACCCACAATTGTGTTGCGTTAATGCTGTGATGCGATTTTAAGTTAACATCAATATTTGGGCGGTTAGTATGTTCAATATAATCGACCATTACAGAGGGTTCCAAAGCCCAATATGGCTTTATTTCAAAAAAGTTGCCGACAGAAGCAATAATCCGCCGGGGGCGATCTAAAAAAACGTAATCGCTAATGTTCTTCCCTTTAAAAATAAGATTTTGGATGGTTAAATGCGCGTACGAAGTAAGGCGGTTATAGGTCAATCCAATATCTGCATAAATACTTGATGTTCTGTTTTCAGTTCCCGAAATAAGCGGGTCTCCAGTAGATAGGTCAAAGCTAGATTGGTCATGGCGATGAAAGGAACCGCCAACGCTTAGGCCAAACGATAACTGATTTACTTCTGCGGTACTTCTAAAGAAATTGATGTGGTGCGCATAAGTCCCCTGGAAACCTATTTGAGATTGAAATCCATTTTTATCATGAAAAAATAAGCCTCCAATTCCTGATCGATCGCCCACCCGAGCATGAACATTTAAGGATTGTACCGACGGGGCATTCGCCACATCAAGCCATTGTGTCCTAAACGAAGATCTAATTTTTAACCCTTCGTAATGTGCTCCTGCCATAGCAGGGTGAATCACGTAATAATTATCTGTCAGATAATCCGTGTAAAGCGGCATGCGGTATTGGCCATAAAGTAAGGGAGCAAAAAATAGCGATAAGCAAATGAAGTAAGTTGCGCTAAAGTATTTATTAAACATGCTTATTATTCGTTACTTTCGTAATGGTAATTATACAAAGATGCGGCTTTTTAGCATAAATCAAATTTTGTTGTATTTGTGGCTTTTGAGCACAGGTTCTTTCGCTTTTGGCCAGTTGAGCAAAACGCATTATGTGCCTCCAATTGCCGTTTCTTATATAGACAATAGTTTGCCTACCGATCAATACCTCTATATTTCTACCCCTTCTCAGCAAGACGTTAGTTACGTCATCAAGCCAATTGGACAAGACAAGTCGGCTTACTCTTATGGGACTGTATCTAATGACTCGCCTGCCGTTTTTGGAAATAGCTACCCAAGTTTTTATGCTCAAACCCATGACACCCCTTTTGTTATACCCGATAATTTGGCAAGTACCGTCTTAGCTGATCGCGGCTACGTCATTGAAGCCGAGCGACCCGTTTATGTTTCGGTTCGCTTTCAAAGTCAAGCGCAAGCTGGTGCAATTGTGAGTAAAGGCTCTGCGGCGCTTAGTAAAAACTTTGTTTTCGGGAGTTTTGTCAATAATGTGCCTGCTAATAATAGTATCCCCTTTTACAGCTTCTTTTCTGTAATGGCTACAGAAAATGATACCGATGTAGAAGTTCAATTTCCTAAGTCCGTAGCGATGCTCAACTACTCGGGTAGCTACCCGGTCACTATTACACTTCAAAAAAACGAAAGCTATGTTGGTGTGTTAAGATCAGAAGATAATACAGGTAATTTTGATGGTTTAATAGGTGGATCATTAACCTCTGACAAAGACGTGGTGGTTGTCAGCGGAAGTGCCACAGGCACTAATGGTCTAGGAAATGGACACGATTACGGAATAGACCAATTGGTAGGAAACGAAAAAGCAGGTACTGAGTTTATCTTTATTCGTGGAGAATCTCCATCGAGTTACAACGAAACAGAAAACATACTGCTCGTACCATTAAATGCGAATACAACCTATAGCATTAATGGAGCCAGCCCCGTTACTATTACTGGACCTTATGCAATTATTGAAGGAGATAAGTTTAGTGGTCAGGGAAATATGTATGTCAAAACTTCAGGTCCTGTAATGTCCTTTCAGGGAGTTGGAGCAGATAGCGGTCGGGCTGACCCAGAGCCAAACCAAGGGATGTTTGTTGTGCCTGCACTAAGCTGCGCAGCAAAAGGAAATATAGACAACATCCCCTTTATTAATCGGATTGGTTCCCAAACCCATCAGGGAGGGCTTGGAATCGTTGCAGAAAAAGGGGAAGATGTACGCGTGAATGGAGCATTACTAAACGCAGGGCAAGATGTTATCGGAAACCCTGCATATGTAACCTATCGAATTTCAAGTTTGACAAGTGATTTGTACAAAGTAGAAAGTGATGGAGAGCTCTATGTTTCTTATTATACATATTCTGGGCCATCTACTTCCGGTGCATTCTACTCCGGCTTTCAATCTGCTCCAGAGTTTGTCTTTGATTTGGACTTGACTGCCTTAGGAAACTGTATACAGAACAACATTACCCTTAATGCTACCAATGTTAATACTCTGGACGCCTTCAGCTGGTGGTATAATCCTTCAGCTGATGCGGACCCTGGTCAATGGGAAGAGCTTACTGCCAGCGGCAATACCTCTGCGCTGAGTCCTACTCAAACGGGATGGTACCAGCTTCGTGGAGTGCTAAGCTGTGGAACAGCAACAAATCTAAACTCACAGGCCGTGTATGTGGGAAATTGCCCGGATGACTCCGACAATGACGGGGTGGTCGACAACTTAGACTTGGACAAAGACAACGATGGTATTCTTGATGTTAATGAAACAGGGGGGGATATCGCTCTAGATTTTACGAACCCGACTGCGGTTAAGCTACCGTCTACAACAGATAAAAACATACCGCTCCCTCCAAGCTATTCTGTAACAGGGACTTTTTCTTATGACGCTAGCAACGGCAACAACATCACGTGGTTTAATGATGGTACATTTAGCTCTTTTATTGCAGCGGGTGTCGACAGTGAAAACACATACAGCCTTTCTTTTTCGGAGCCTTCCAATGTAGTGATAACGCTACTAGATGATTTTTTGTCCTTTCAGGACAACGAATATGTAACCATTAGTACTACCGGTGGAAACAAATCAATTTCTCTAGTAAATAGCCAAAATACAGTTCTTGTAGACACTAATTACGATGACGCCTACGAAAGTGATGTTGACCTCTACACAAGTACTCAAATTAGGCTACGACTAAATCCTAATGCCCCGTCTCCAGGGCAAAATGTAAGCCTTTACGGACATAATTTAAGTGAAGTAACCATTACACATGCATTAAATAACGTTTCTAACAATGGTGGTTTTAATGCTAAAATCCGCTTGGAAAACTTTGCTATAAATTCAGACGAAAATAGTTCTGCAAGTGATAATGTCCCCGATTACATGGACTTAGACAGCGATGGAGATGGCTGCTCGGATGTTATCGAAGCTGGATATGAGGACCCTGACAATGATGGTTTAGCAGGAATCAGCCCTGTTTTTTATGATCCAAATGCTGCTAGCTCTTCAGCTGATGAATTTGGTAGGGTTGTATTTACAGGGTATGATTTTAATGCAACACCCTTAGACAACAACAATAATGCAGTTTATGACTTTCAAGAAATAGGTAGCGCTGCCGTTATGTCGCAAAACTTATCCGCAACAAATCAAGTGCTATGCGAAGGAGAGTCAACAAGCTTTACGTTTCAATCGCCTGACGCAGAAAATGTTTTTTGGGAGGTTGATACAGATAATGATGGCGTGTTTGAATCTGCACTCCCCTTGGGAACCGCCACAAATAGCGGCGCAGACTATTCATTCACCATCGACAATATTACGCCTGGCTTAAATCAAGCCTCATTTAGGGCAAGAATAAACAAAAGCTCCTACCAATGTTCCACAGACAGTCAAGTCGTTACGCTTACCGTTAATGGTGCTATTTCTAAACCAAATTTAGACCCGCTTACGGTTGTGTGTGTCGGAGCTGTTGTTTCTGATTTGACTGTTCCCAATGTGCTTTGGTATGAGAACGCTTCTGGTGGCACTGCCCTTGCTAGTAATGCTTTGTTGCAGCACAACAAAACCTATTTTGCTTCACAAATAATAAACGGCTGTGAAAGTGAATTGCGAAGCGAGACTAAAGTTGTTGTGAATGACCCTATAATTAGCACATTATCAGGTAAGAGTTCCTTTTGCGCGGGTAGGTCCGTCACTTTAACCCTAGACACCGATAAGATTTTACCCTCGCCAGACGACTTTGCTCGAATCAACGATCTTATTTACATCGAGAACAGTGCGGGTCCTGTTAGCTATGATAATGGGTTTTATTATGTGCAAAGTAGCATTCGGGCAGGGGTTCTGCCCATAACTTGGCTTGATGCAAAGGCCCTTGGCGAATCAATTGTCGGTGCAACAATGTATATAATCAACAGTACGACAGAAGAAGATGCCGTCTACCAAGGGTTGCAGTATATGGGGCTAACGGGGAATGATGGGATTGCTTTTTGGCTGGGACTTTTTCAAGATTCCGCAGCGAGTGATTACAGTGAGCCCACTGGAGGTTGGTACTGGGTAGATGGGACACCACTTACTTATCAAAACTGGTACGCAAGTGAACCAAATGATTGGAGCTCAGATGCTGTTGACGGAGAAGAAGACTATGCACAATTTGAATTTAGTAACAACCTAACTCAATGGAATGATATGAGTTTAACAGATACGGCTGGGCAGTCGTATCCCTTGTTTGAGTACAAAGCGCAAACAGAAATAGAGTGGTTTACCTATGATGGTGCTACTTATACTGCTGTAGCGGGTGCAACAAATAGCAGTCAGTTGGTCATTACTCCTACACAAAATACGTCCTATGTGGTGCGCGTAACGACCAATGGTATTGTTTGTGAGTCTGACCCGCTCACTATTACCATTGATCCAAACCCTGTTGCAAATCCTGTTCCAAACAACCAAGTCGAAATATGTGTAGATGACATAAATGGGGCGATTCTCTCTGCTGATCTTAGAGGCGATTTTGATTTAACCACTACTTATACTTCTATTTTGGGTCCCCAAAACAGCAGTACACATACCGTTTCGTTTTATACCTCTTTGGAAGATGCCAATAACCAGACTTCCTCAAGACTTATTTCCACTCCATCTGCTTTTACTAACTACTCAAACCCACAAACAATTTATTACCGCGTAACTAACACGTCTACAACTTGTGTTAGCCCTGTCAATCAGCTGACATTGCGCGCACAAGGTTTACCCCCCATTATCACCATTGACCCCGTTACAGCATGTGATGACTTGGTTAGTGGGAGCGACGAAGACGGAATTAAAACATTTGATCTTACTGCACAGACTTCAGGCATTCAAACCAAATTTGGAAGCACTACAGCATATCGTATTAGCTATCACTTAACAGAGCAAGATGCTCAAGATAACCTTAACTCCATAACAAGCTACACAACAACAGCCGCTGACAACCTTACCAAAGAGATTGTTGTCCGCATCCAAGACAATACAACTAAGTGTGTGCAGCTTGGTAATCGCATGCAGCTCTTCGTTCACAAGCTTCCTGAAATTAAGCAGGACACATTTGTCAGAGAACAATGCGATACCGATTATGACGGTATTGTAGAAGACGACCTTAGTCTGTATAGCGTTCATTTTTCCGTAAATCATCAAAACGAAACATTTACTTATTATACCGATCCAAGCCTATCAGCGTCCAGTAAAATAAGCACGCCTAACGCATACAAAAATGTTGAAGCCGATGGGGTAACACCAATTAGGAATCAAACCATTTACCTTAAAATCACAACTAGCGACGGTTGTGTGCGCACATCAGATCCAGCAACAGGAAATCCGCTGACGCTTAAAATAAATGTTGGGGCAAGTACAATAAAAGCGAGTTTTTTTAAGAATTATTACACCTGCATGGAGCCTGGCAATAGCGCAACGCCAGGTGTTAGCACTTTTGACAAAGGGGTTTTTGCTGACCTAGAGGCATCATTAATTACTGCACACCCCACTTTTTCAAACAATGCTGTTACCATTCAGTTCTATGAATCTGAAGCAGATGCAGCGACAAAAACCAACCCGATTGACAAAACCGTTGACTATACCAACAGCACCCCAAATAGCCAAGAAATATGGGTGGCTGTGGATGCTACAGGGCTAAATAAAATAAACTGTCTAGGGCTAAAGCAAATTGCCAACCTAATCGTTGAACCACTGCCTGTACTAAGCCCCGTTGTTATTCCGCGACAGTGTGATGGCGATAGTCCCTTAGATTTGGATAGTCAGGACGAATCGTTCCCATTTGATACCAGCACTTTGATGAGTCAATTATTTGCTGCTCAAGATCCCGCAAAAGTTACTGTTACGTTCTACGACGAAAATGATGTCCTCATCGATACCGATAATTTCCCAGCGGTATTTAACAGTCCTACACAAACTATCCGAGCTAAAGTCGAGAATAAGCCCTCTAATGTAAACCCTTCTTGTTACCTAGAAGCATTTATTGATTTTGTTGTTGACGATAGCCCTGAAGTTGGCCCTGCAAATATCCCTGAATTATGCGATAGTTCAGATGGTGTCATAGACGGAAAAGCTAGTTTTGATACTAGCCAACTCAATGCAAATTTGCTTCTTGGTCAAAGCAATATGGAGCTAAACTATCTTACTCGAGATGGTGCTGGCAATGAAACCCCACTAGGAGATAGCCTACCTAATCCGTTTAGTACCCAAACGACAACCGTTATAGCTCAAATTTACAATCCGCTCAACCCAACATGTACTCTTGAAAAGTATATTCAGTTTCAAGTCAATGAAAACCCAACTTTCGAATTGCCCGAAAAGCAAGTCTATTGCCTCAACCTTGGACCTGATATTATTTACATAACAAATCCAAGTGCTACCTACAACTACAGTTGGACGCGAAACGGCACAGTGCTTTCACAAACAACGCAAAATATCAACATCAATCAAGGGGGAACGTATACCGTAACCGCTTCTGATCCTGTCACTGGATGTAGCGCATCCAAAACCATTGAGGTCAGTGAGTCTGAATTGCCCTTATTTGATGCTTCTGACATTCAGGCATTTGACCTAACGGGCGATGGAAGTAATCGTATTGAAGTAAATACAACTAATCTAGGTATTGGGGCTTATGAGTTTTCGCTTAATTACGCTCCCTTTCAGGACAGCAATGTATTTGTTGATGTTCCTCCTGGAATTCATACGGTCTCTGTGCGAGACAAAAATGGATGTGGCGTTGTTCATCTAGAAGTTTCCGTTATAGGCTATCCTTATTTCTTCACACCAAATAACGACAGTAAAAACGATCACTGGCAGTTACTTGGAACAAGTTCTGTATTTCAACCAAGTTCGTTCGTTTATATTTTTGACCGACATGGTCGCTTGTTGGCAGAAATTTCTGCTAGCGGTACAGGGTGGGACGGCACCTACAACGGAAGACTACTCCCGGCAGACGATTATTGGTTCCGTGCTGTTCTTGAAGACGGCAGGGTATTCACAGGTAATTTCAGTTTAGTACGTTAAATGAAAAGAAAGCCAACAGTAGTGTTTAGCGAGTGGGCCGAAAGTGGCCGTGACGAACGGATGGCGCAAGGGCACCAGCGCGCAGTCGCAAATATGCTTGAGTACTCCCTTAAAGACAGAAAAAAGTATCGCTTTATTGATGCTGGCTGTGGCAACGGATGGGTTGTACGACAGCTTAAGGGTCAGCCTGACTGTATTGCTGCCACAGGTGTAGATGGAGCGCCCAAAATGATTGAAAAAGCAAAATCATTAGATGCTGAAAGTGCTTATTTTCATGTAGACTTAGAGCATTGGTCTCCTCAACAAAAAGTAGATGTTGTGCATTCAATGGAGGTTGTTTACTACCTCCAAGACCCAAGGGCATTTATCCAAAATGTGTATACAAACTGGTTGAACACAAACGGGCGGTTAATCATCGGATTAGACTTTTACAAGGAAAACCCTATTTCCCACTCATGGCCTGAGGATTGTGGTGTGTCTATTATGCGCCTTTTAAGTGAAAAAGACTGGATTAGCTACTTTGAGGAAGCCGGATTTGACTCCATCGAAAACTGGCGAGTTGATCCAAAAGAAGGTTGGGCAGGAACCTTGGTTATAACTGCCATCAAAACATCCTCTTAACGGGTCTGGGGAAAGGAAGGCAAAAGTCCGATTCCCCTTAAAAAAGCATCTGCTTCAGCAATGGTGTGGTAAAAGGGCCCGTTGGTTAGACGGCCGTAATTAAAAAACCCATGCGGTTCGCCTATATATTCAACTAATGTACAGTTGTGCCCCAATGCGTTCATCTTTTGGGTAAAATTCCTAACCGTGCTTATCGATACTATTTTGTCTTTATCTCCGTGTAAAATAAGTGTGGGTGGGGCCTTGTCGCCAACAAGCTCAATTAGATTGCATTCGCTTTTGGCAGCGCCAAAACGCGCTGTAAAAGACGCTTCGTTGATTTTTGAGACATCCATCCCTGCTGGGTTAAAAAGCACCAAAGCATTTGGTTTTTCGTCTATCTCGCCAACATTGCCCGTAATTTCTCTATCAACAAAATAAGTAGCTGCTGCTAGGTAACCTCCTGCAGATCCCCCGCTAGCAATAATTTTATTCGGACTAATATTCAACATTTCTGCATTCCTTCGAACCCACTGTATCGCGTCTTTTGCATCTGCCAAACACTCAATTGGTTTTACATGATTACGACTGAACACACGATAGTCGACTACAATAGCTGAAATGCCTCTTGAAGCAAAATAACGCGCCTGAGCAATAAATTGTTCAGGGGATCCATTGCGAAACCCTCCTCCAAAAAAGAAAAGAATTACAGCCGTTTTCTTTTTTTGCTGGCTTGGATAAACCCATAGTTTAAGCTCTATCCCACTGGCCTTTTTATAAATATGTTCTTGGGCGTCTGTAATCACAGGAGGGTAATTTCTACTGTTTTGGGCAAAACAAACAAGGGGCAATAAAAAGAAAAAAAAATATTTCATGTAGAAAAAATTAACGCTAATAAATATACTAATTCTAAGTTGTACAGCATGAGGCGGCGCTGGTGATTTCAACAAGAACCTGTACCTTAGCAATCCACGTTTAAATCTTTTATCATGAAAAAAATCCTTTTATTCCTAGTTGTTTCCGCAACATTTAGTCAGACACAAAATTTCCGAGGTATTGACAAAAGCCCCATGGATCAAGCTAAGTTCCCCGCCAGTAACCGCATTAGTGAAAAAATTGCCATCATTACCTATAGCCGGCCACAGCTCCGAGGACGTACTTTTGAGGAGGTAGTCCCGCAAAATAAAATTTGGCGCACAGGTGCCAACGAAGCAACTGAAATTAGACTTTTTGCGGATGTTCAGTTTGGGGACACCAAAGTATCCGCTGGGACCTACTCTGTTTTTACTATTGTTGGTGAAAAGTCTGTAACGTTTATCCTTAATCGAGGAACAAACCTTTGGGGAGCTTATGCGTATTCACCTAAAAAGGATGTATTGCGCATGGACGTTCCGCGAGCAACTGCCAAAGAATCCTTGGAAGCCTTTTCCATTGCCTTTTCCAACAAAGAAGAACAGCCAAAAATCCATATGGGTTGGGGAAATGTACGTCTTGCTATTCCGTTTACGGTTTTGTAAAATTTTCTCGCTTTAACTCAGTAAAAAACCCCTCCTTTTGGAGGGGTTTTATGTGTACAATATATTCCTTGGTGTTATTCCGTCGGCAATATTGGTTTTGCGTATTGGTTCAAGTAACTGACTTTGTCGCCCGTGAACGCAAAAGCCTCCATCCAAGAATAGCTCGCTTTTGCACCATCTGCTGATTCAATTGTTCCATTATCCCACAACAACACCCACTCATCGCCATTTTCAGCAATAACGGTAAAGTTTACTGCGACGAAATAGTCGTTAATAGACACAGACGAATACGCCTCTTTCATAAATTGAAGCACACTTTCTTTTCCTTCTAGAGAAGTGCCGTTGTCTAGGCTAAAAACAACGTCATCAGTAAGGTAGCTTACCGCTTTGTCGTAATCCTGATCTATAATATGCTGGTGCATTTCCTGAATGAGGAGCACCTTTTCATCACTGCCCATTTCAAAAGAAGACTGATACGTAGGTTCGTAGATAAACTCAATTGATTCCGAACTTTCGTTTGCTGCTTGTTTTGGGTTGGTACAAGAAGTCAATGTAGCAACAAACAAGCCTATAATAATTGCTTTTTTCATTTTGGTATTTGTTAAAATTTTAGTTTACTAAATTTAATACTTTTTTTAAAAACGTGCGTAACAAGAATTCGCTCAGTTGCACGTTCCTTGCTGATAGGAAGTAACACCGCCGTAGTTTGTTGCCACACAGGCGTTGGAATAGGTAATGCCATCACAGCCGCATACAGGGGTATAGTCTTTAGTGCAAGCAATTTCCCGGGACATATTTGCTAGGTTTATACAATCCAGATCGGCAGATCCTTTGGTGTAATAGTATGTAATTTCATCATCGGCAATTTGTGGGTTGTCTATAAAACTGAGAATGAGTCGATCTTCGGTTTGTTCCATGCTGTATTTACGGTTTCCTATGGACAATACGTCATCGACCAATGTGTAGGAAATAGGCTGATTGAGTTTGGATATAGATACAGACTTCCATTCTATTCCTTTGCTAACCAAGTTCGATGAACTGGAAAAAATCCAGAGTTGGCTATCGCTAAAAGAGTCGTCGTCAAAAGCGCAATAGCAGCTGACGTCTTCCAAAATCCATTGCCCTTCTATGGGCGTAATTAGCTTAACGTCAGACTTTTCGCAAGTGAAAGCCAAAAGAAAAAAAGAAAGAAAAACGTATTTCATGATTTTATAGTTAGACAATAAAAGTGCCATACAAACATAGCGTAAAAAAACGATTTGAAAGTGGGATATGCCTCAAAACCAAAAAGCTCCTTTTTTTACAATTTTACCCTAAAATGAGCTAAAAAGTGTATAAAAGTGTATAAAAGTGTTCAAAAAAGAGCAAAAAATGTATAAAATTGCTTTTTTTGTTTTTTCCAAAGCAAACAAAAACCCCTTCGTAAAGAAGGGGTCTTTTGGTGGTCCCACCTGTACTTTAAGCACTGTGATATATGACTGATTATCAACATTTTACAAATTTACTTATCCTATTTAGTAGGACAGGAAACTTGTTGATAGGACAATTTTATCCTTTTTAAGTAGGAAAAAATAATTTTTTTATTTCTCATTATTACAGAGCAACTTATCATCATTAGTTTTTTGAAAAATTAAAAAATTAAAATCTTCATTTGAATTTAAAACGTGATTTATATCAAGTTTTTTAAGTTTTTTTGATGGACTAAAAATCAAATTCTTTACCATTTGAACTTTGTTTTTTGGGGTTTTCAAAACAAAAACCTTATTATAATCATATACTTTAAGGAAATTCAATATTTCTGTTTTTTTGTGGTTGTGGTTGTGAAGTTCCATTGTTATTAATGGTGAACATTTTTCTATTACTCTAACCAAAGTTTTTAACACCCCGTATTCATTCCCCTCAACATCAATCTTAATTAAACCTACATTTTCAGAAAACTCTTCCCCAAGAGGTTTCAACAACACTTCTTCTTTAAAGGAGTTTTCAAATTCAAAATATTCACTACCCCCTCCAATATTATGAATTGGTATATTTAAAGTTGTTTTTCTTTCTAATTCATCAATCCCATAATTAAAAACTTTAATGTTATCAAATTTTTCAGTATTCAATTCAAGTACTTTAAAGGTTTTGATTTGAGGTTCAAATGATTTTATACTCCCAAAGAAATCACTCATAAATACTGAATGATTTCCTATGTTAGAACCTATATCTAAAAATGTTGTTTCCTTTAACTTTTTATTAAGATTGTTTTTCAGAGTTTCCAATTCATTTATTTCATAAAATCCATTTACAACAATATTAAATCCGATCCAGTCGTTAAAAACTAACATATTATTTAACCTGTTGCGTTTATTAAATTTGATAAATAAATACTTTATGATTTTTTTAATTAACATTTCTTTGATTGATTAAATTATTTTGAATTGTATAATATTAAAAAAAATTTTAGAAGTTAAATTTAAACATATTTTTATTGGGTTGGGATGAAAAAGAAACCTTCTATCTAAAAACCCTTAACTTATCCCTCTTTAAGTATTTTGGAGTAAAAAAGAAACCCTAACTATTTGATTATTAAATAATTAGAGTTTCTCTTGGGTGGTCCCACCTGGGCTCAAATGAGGGTAATATTGCTATTGATTATCAATGAGTTAGGTGTTGTTAGTGGTTCACAATGTGAACCATTTTGGTTTTCACTGTGAACCAATAGAAAAATTAAAAGAACTTTTAGAATATTTATTGAAACCCTGATTCAGGTTCCAAAAGGACCACACTGTTTTTTAAGAGTTGTAGTTTGTTTTAAAATACTTACTCTAAGAAATGTCTTCTGTCTTTATCTTTAGAAAACTTATTTAAATTGAAGGATTGACTTTCTCCTTTAGGAATTGACAACGAGTTCCATTTATCTCCACAAATGATTTTACCAATCATTACTATCTGTCCTACATGATATGAATAATGACAAAGTTGTCTATTAATGGACTCGATTACTGTATGACCTTCATTTCTTATGTAAATTATTTTTTCTAAATCTTGAAAACTAAGTCCCTCAAGAGTGTCAAACAAGACGTTCCATCCTTGTCCCCAAATTTCCATTAACTCCTTTTTGGATTCGATTGTGTCAATGAATTCATCATCTCTATTTCTAAACTGTTTTTCTCCATCAGAACTTAAGAAATCTGTCCATCTTGATACCATGTTTCCACCAAGATGTTTTACAATCGTGTTAATACTATTTGTCTCATTATTTATTTGAAATGACAATTTAATTTCTGGGACCTGTTCAATTGTTTTTTCTCCCAATTCCTTGTAATACCTGAACTGAAGTAAAGAAGATTTTAAAAATGAAGAAGTCATAGTATAAAATTAATGTTTTTGGTTCACAAATTGGTTCACACTCAAATTCGTTAAAAACAAAAACCCTCATAGTCAAGGACTTAGAGGGTTTAAGGGTGGTCCCACCTGGGCTCGAACCAGGGACCAACTGATTATGAGTCAGCTACTCTAACCAACTGAGCTATAGGACCCTTTTGCATAGGCGAAAATACAAAACATTCTACAAGCTACTACAGCCATAATTAAACTATTTATATCTTCGCACAAAGCTTTTTATATGTCTCGATTTATACGATTTTCGTTTTTTGCTGGGTTTAGCTTAGCCGCCCTTCTGTTTGCCCTTGTGCTCAGTGGAGGAAATATCATTCCCGGTGTACTATGGGGGATTGTTCCTGTTTGGTTTTGGGCAACTTACCAAAAACTAAAAGCAAATAACCCTATTGGACAACTAGAGGGCGTTGCCGCTTATGTAGTCGTGCTTTTTGGTGGGGTGTTGGCACTATTTTCCCTCTTGTTCCTCTTCTCTTCTTTTGCCATAAGTGCGGTAGATGCTGAGGTCATTCAAGCCGCAGTAGAACAACAGCCAAACTTTGATGATTTTAATGAAGAAGAACTAATAGCTATGGATATGGTCGTCAAGCAGTTGCCTACTATTATGCCTATTTTGAGCGTTGTTTTGGGCGTAATGGCCACAAGCTACATTGGCTACGGGCTTGCTGTAGTGCGCAAATACAGCAACTAAAGTTCCGCAGACTGGAAAGGACTGTTGGAATCAAACAGTTGCATGCATAGCTGATCAAAGGCAGCAGTTGCTTTAGCCAACACTTCTTTGGTTAATTCCGTTTCTCGCTTTTTGGCATTGGGGGTTTCTTTTTCCCCTACATACAAAACGCCTTTGTCGTACTGCTTAAGTGCAATAATGCCTGCTTTATGCGCTTGATTTTCTGGGTTGTTCTCGTTCCACATAAGCGCATAAAGAAGTAGTTGTCTTGCCTGTCCATAATCTGGATCCGTGACAACCAATGACCAGTCGTAAATGCCCAGCTTACTAGAAGCAACCTGCCCCGTTTTGTAATCTATCACACGGATAAAACCATTATGTCGGTCTACACGATCTACTGTGCCCCGGAAATTAATTTCTATCCCTAACGCAGCAATAAAACGGGTCATGTTAAGCTTTTGTTCTAATGCCAGCAGCTCTATTTTCTCACCCTTGAGCACTGCTTGTTTGTCGTAGGAAATTAGGTTTTGAATGTATCGTTTAATCGCGGCTAAGGCCAGCATGTTTTTGCCACTAACTTTTTGCGGGTATTCCGCGGCTATCGCACTCGCTACAACAGGCTCAATTTGCTCTATCATGGCATCACAATCTTTTGCGCTGAGTATCTTGCTAATGTAAGGGGTGTAGAGCGCTTCTAGTGAATAATGTACCAGTGTTCCAAAGGTTCTGTGTGAAAAAGAATCTTCCAGCTCCATCTCTTCTTCAATACCGAGTAAATACTTTGTGTAAAAAGTATAGGGGTCTTTAATAAATACGTTTAAGGCCGAAGGCGAAAAACCCTTAGTTGCTCGTTCTTTTAATTTATCCAAAACAGCTTGGGTTTTAGGAACCACTTTAGAAACGTCTTCAGGGGCTATAAACCTCGCTTCTTGTACTTGCTCTTCCCATTGGTGGGCATCTGGTTTTTCGAATGCCCATTGGCGAATAAATCTACTGCGCTCCCCTACTTGGATGCCGTCTGTTGTTCCGTTGTACAGCAAATAAACTTCTTTGGCCCGGTACATTAAACGATAAAAGTGATACGTAAAAATCGCGTCTTGATCTTCCTGAGTAGGCAGCATAAACTCTTTTTTTACATCAAATGGAATCCATGAGTTTTGCTGTCCTTGTGATGGGAGTATGCCTTCATTTACGCCTGCTATCAGCACACGATCAAAATCGATGGTTCGGGTTTCCAAAACGCCTAATATTTGTAAGCCCTCGAGAGGTGCCCCGACAAAATTTACTTTTTCTCCTTGAACCAACTGAAGATAAAGACTGCGAAGCAGAGAAAAGGATATGTCTTTTTTGAGTGCGCCCATCACGTCATAAATCTGCTGAAAAATATCCAAAAACTTCTCGACTGCCACCCGATAAACCATGGATAATGGAGCTGTCTGCTGTTCCGCATAGAACAGGGGCAATAGGTCACGTACCACCTCGATCCATGAGAGAGGGCTTTGCTGTGGTGTAAAAAGCTGTGTAAGAAGAGGGGCTAATGATTCTGGTGCAGCCTCAATTAGAAAATCAACACTCAAATAACTCCTTTTTTGTTTTTTTGCGCGCTGCAACACTGTTGTGATATACGTTGGCTCGTGAGTAGCAAGCAAAGCTTTGGTTTCGGGAAGAGTAAGTAAGCTTTCCACATCCGAAAAATAAAATCCTCTTTGGCTTTGCTTTAGGCTTAGGTTTAGGAACGCTGCAACAAAGTTTGCCAAGGGATGTTGTGCCAAAGGAAACCCCATGGTGATGTTGAGCTTATTGATGTTTTCTGGGAGCGCATAAAGCAAGGGTAATAGCAGTGCCTCATCAGCCAAAACAACAGCTGTTTTAGACCAATCGCTTTCTGCTGACATTGAGGCCAAGAGTGCGCCCAATTGCTTCGCCTGCCCTAGCTGTTGCTGTACTTCGATTACCTGAACTTTTTTTTCTCCGTGAAAGAGGTCGTGAGCTTGTGCTTCGGCTGTGCGCTCTTGGTTTTTCCATCCAATGTATTCACGGATAAAATTCCCGGCTTGATGCATTTTGTTTTGAAGCATTTTTTTGTCTATGTCCCAAAAAACACGTGCTTTCCCTTGTGCTAATAGCTCTTGAATAATGGTAGATTCACAAGGGCTAAGTGCATTAAATCCACAGAAAATAAAGCGCGTGGCAGATTTGTGCTGTAAATAATTCTCCAAAGACTCTGTTGCCAAGCGGTAGCACATTCCGGCTGTGGCATAGCCCTGATCCGCCAAACGCTCCGAAAAGTCTTGGAACATTTGGGGTAAAAGTTGCCAAAAGGCAGTGTATTTGACAACCAATTCATCCTTGGCTTGTCCCCAGGCGCGCATATCATGTAAGGATCCTAGATAAGAGAAAAAAGCCTTGCGATCCAATAAATATTGATCCATTGTGCTTAGATCCTTAAGCAAAGTAGACGACCAGCCCAAAAAAAACTCGAAGGAGTCGGGCTCTGTAGCCGTGCAGGCTGCGCAGTAGCTTTGATACATAAGTTGCTGTTGCATCAACTCTGGCGCAGGTAGTAACGAGCTGATCTGTCCAACAAAATCATCAATGCTCAGCATTTCAGGGAGAATTACCGATCCCTTGAGTTGGGTAGCAAGCTCTTTTTGAAGAAAAAGACGAGCGCGTCTGTTGGGCAAAACAAAGCATAGGTCTTCCCATGCTGGATGTTCTGCCTTCAGCTGGTGTACTACATGACCCAAAAAGGATGCTCCCATATATCTAAAATAAAAAAACGCGGTGTAATCACCGCGTTTTCTATTATGTTATTTGTTGGGTTAACTAGTTCTTAGTTTACAACTTTGAATTCTACACGACGGTTGATCGCGCGTCCTTCTTCTGTATCGTTACTCGCTTTAGGGCGAGACTCACCAAATGCTTTAGTAACTAATCGACTTCCGTCAACGCCCACATTTACCAAGTAATCCTTGATAGATGATGCGCGGTTATTTGAAAGTGGATTATTAAACGATTCTTCTCCTGTATTATCTGCATGACCTTCAATGCTAATGTTGGCATCAGAGTTGGCAAGTAATATTTTGATTACTGTAGACAAGCGTTGTACGTCTTGAGAGTCGATGTTGTACTTTTCTAAATCAAAGTTGATGTTATAATCAGCTAACATAGACAGAGGGTACTCTGGGCAGCCATCATTAGATGCTGGGCCAGCAACAGCTGGACATTTGTCGTCTTTATCTGCTACTTTATCGCCATCTGCGTCTGGGCAACCGTTCATATCAGCGCTTCCTGCTGCATTAGGACAATCATCTTCTGCATCTGTTATTCCATCGCCATCAGCGTCTGGACAGCCGTTAAGTGAAGCTAAGCCTGCTACGTTTGGACAAGCGTCGTCGCTATCCTTTATGCCGTCGCCATCTGCATCTGGGCAGCCGTTAAGCGCAGCTAAGCCAGGTGTTAGTGGGCAGTCGTCATCGCTGTTCTTAATTCCATCGGCGTCGTCATCAGGACATCCATTAAGACTTTCTAATCCAGGAACTTCAGGACATTCGTCTACACTGTCTTTCACGCCATCTTTGTCTGTATCTCCGTCACCAAAGGCAAAAGATAGGCCCGCTACATGTTGAAAGTGGTGATCACCATCGCCTCCGTCACCAATAAGGTTATCAAACTCTTTAGAGTACACCTTATATGTTGTTTTGAGCGTAAGCGCAATTGCGTCATTAAACCAATAATTTAGGCCTAAACCAGCGTAGGTTACGTAAAAATCTTGGGCACCTGATCCTAGGGCATCAAGACCTCCAACATATCCAACTCCTGCACGAACAGATGGCTCAAACTTGCCTAAATCTATTAGTTCTCTAGCAGATAGAGATGTTCCTAAGTCTAAGGAATAGTACAAATCCTCTTCCCCATTGGCGTGTTCTAAGTTGTTCAAAGATCCGGCCAAATCAACAGAAAAGCCTGAACCTACGTAGCGAGAAACCTCTAAGAAAGAAAAATTGGGGGAAATGTTGATATCTTCTTTAGTCGGTGTCGCTTGTGATAGGTCAACAGCGTTAGTACCTACAGTGATTTTCCAGGGATTAGCGTCATTTTGCGCTATAGCACAAAAAGAAAAACCAATTGTAAATAGTGTTATTAATATATATTTTTTCATCATGGTAGATTAATAGTTTTGGCAAATCTACTAAACTTCTTTTAAAACAAGCTTTTTTTCGGTATAAACTAATATGTTTCGCTTAACCTTGTGTCCTTTTTTTTCCAAACAGCTGGCATATTCAAGGATTTGCCTTTTGTGGTTTTGATCGTATTGCCCTGTCTTGTAATCCAATAATAATGCCTCTTTGTTTGGTGTTAAAACAAAGCGATCAGGACGAATTATCATGCCTGTTTCTGTCAGTAATGGGCGTTCACAAAAAACTCTATTCGACGAACTAAAAAATTCCGCTAACTCTTTATGATAAATAATCTGTTCTATCTGGTGTTGTAAGCGTTTAAATGCCGATATAGATAGTTTTTGTTTAGCGCGTGATTGTGCCAATGCAAAGGAAAGGTCTTGCGGAACATCAATTTTAGCCATGACTTCATGAAACAAAAGTCCATACTGTGCTTCTTCGGATTTCGGCTGTGCCACCGCCATTGCCTGCGTAAGATGCGACAGATGAAACAACCAAGGGGTAATGGAGCCGACGGCAGTCTTTTTTTTGGTGTTGCTCGGCTTATTTCGTTGGCCAAAAGCTATATTTTGGTTGGCTAAATCTGGAAATGCGTGTAAAAATATATCCCCTAAACCTTTTGATTTTATTGGACTTTTCCCGACTTGCGTAACGATATGCAGTTCCTGCACTGGGCGGGTCATAGCAACATAGAGGGTGTTTACTGTATCCATTACCGATTGGGCATACATGGTGTCATAGGTGTGTTTTGCGCCAGCTCCTAATTCCGAAAGTGTACTAGAAACCGGTAATAACATTTCTTCAAAAGGAGCGTATTCGTCTTTTGGTAAGGGGAACCACGCGTATTTCGTGTTGCCATCCATCCATTTACTGTCTGCAAAAGGGACGATAACAACAGGGAACGCAAGCCCTTTAGCTTTGTGCGTGGTAATCACTTGAACTGCGTTTCTTTTCTCGGGAGGGCGAACTGTCCACTTGTCTTGATGCTCTTCCCAGTGTGCTAAAAATTGTGTGACAGTAGCTTCTTTTTTCGCCTCCAATTTTAAAACCTCATCCAAAAAGCCTTGAAGATGCGCCGTTAGCTCGTCTGTGAGCTCAAATGCCCAAATGGCGTATTCTAAGGAGGCATATAAACTCATTTGCTGAAAAACAGAGAGCTCAAATCGGTTCTGGCTCAAGCTTGTCAAAACGCGATGTGTGTTTTGGGCTAGATGCTCCACACTCCATTGATATGGGTCTTGTTGATCCACAACAAACCGTTCCAATACAGTGTATTTGGCTGTATCATTGCTGGGGTCCTGACCTAATTTTACCAATGCCACTAAAAAGTTCACCTCTTTGCTCTGGCTAATCAATAGGGATTCAGAAGAAGTTATGGGAACTTGTGCTTGGGTTAAGGCAGTTGCAACGGCGACACCTTGGTCGTTCTTTCGCACCAATACGCAAATGTCCTGAGGTTGGTGACCAAATTCCAGGCAGTTTTGAACACGTTGCACGACCTCATGTTGATAAGCTACATACCGCTCTTCTTTCGTCGCTCCATCCACAGTAGTTAAGCTAATGTAGCCTCCCTTTTTTTTGTTTTGTTTCTGAGAGCAGGCGTCTATATATAGTTTTTGTTGTGCTTTAGTCGGTAATGCCTTGGCCGCTTTTGTAAAAAACCCATTGTTAAACGAGATTATCTCCGCTGCGCTTCTGTAGTTTTTGGGGAGAGGAACTACTTGCCCCTTAATACTAAAAGGGCTTTTACTTGCTGCAAGACTCATAAACTGCTCCGGGTCTCCTCCGCGCCACCTATATATAGACTGTTTAGCATCACCAACGATAACCAACGATCCGTCTTTTTGCTCACCCTCTAATGCATGCGAAAAGAGTGGAGTTAAATTCGACCATTGCATCACAGAAGTATCTTGAAATTCATCGACAAAAAAATGTCGGTAACGGACACCCAAACGCTCATAAATAAAAGGTGTTGCGGTATCTTTAATGTTGTCGGCTATGTACTTGTTAAAGAATCCGAGCAAGCGTGTGTTACGTTCTTCTTGCATTGCTGTGACTTCTTGGCCTATTCTTCGCATGAGGGAGAGAGGCACTATATTTTTTCTCAGCAACGAAAGCAGCTCCAGTTTTCGCCAAAAGTGATCGTACTCATTTAATAATTCTGTAATTGGGTCAACAAAGGGAGCAAAAGCCGTTGATTCCCCCTGACTAGCCGAAGCGTTTAAAAATTGTCCCGTCAGTAGGTTTTTTGAAAGAGTACCTAGTTTATACAGTGGCTTTGACCAGTCAGCTGCTGCTAACTGTTCAAGTAGTTTTGGGAGTTGTTTGTATGGAAAAAGCCGATCCTCCAAGCCTAGGCGCTCGAATTGTTCCAACAGCGATTTTGCCTTGGCTGTAATAGGCCCTTTTAGCTCTGTGGTCTGCTCCAATAACAATTGATCCAGTTCTGAAAAGGCTGAAAAAGGTAAATCCGCTAAAGCTGTAAGTGACGACATGTGGTTTTCGTTGAGGTACATTTCTGCAATGTTTGTTACCTCGTTAGTTACATCCCATGACTTTAGGTTGTCTGCTTTTTGCAACACATAAGCAATGAGCACGTCGGTTAGTGGCTTATCTTCTCCTGCTTTACTCAAAACACGGGCAACAACCTCCGCCATAAACCCTTTAGCATCTAGTGCTACATCAAACTTTGGGTGCAGCCCTAAGTCGCGAGCAAACGTTCGAATAATTTGATGTGTCAGCTTGTCAATAGTAACCACGTTTAATTGGCCAAAATGATGTAGAATAAACGTGTATGCTTGCTTTGCCCGCTGATGTAGGGCGCTGTCGGACAATTGTATGTCTTGAGCCAGCTCATGGAACATTTTATCCGTTTTGGCAGACTCAAGGTCGCTTGCAAAAAGAGCAAGTTGGTCCAAAATACGATCTTTCATTTCTTGAGCCGCTTTATTGGTAAATGTAATGGCTAGTAAGCGTTGCGCCTCGTTTGGGTAAGGACTGCTCAATAAACGAAACAAAAAAGAGTGTACTAAGGTGTGTGTTTTTCCTGCACCTGCAGAGGCATTGTAAATCAAAAAGGGGGCGGTAATACCGTTTTTCAAAGCAGAAAAATTGATCGTTTGTTTGAACTAGGAATATATGACTAAATTTGTAAAAATTAAATTTACAAAAA
Organism: Flavobacteriaceae bacterium; assembly: GCA_024638225.1. Classification (GTDB taxonomy): domain Bacteria; phylum Bacteroidota; class Bacteroidia; order Flavobacteriales; family Flavobacteriaceae; genus UBA7446. The sequence continues at coordinate 17,499 of JAHEKR010000003.1, read as the reverse complement.
TGGCTTTTGAATTACCTTCTTTACCTTATGCAGCAGATGCATTAGAACCTCACATCGATGCACAAACCATGGAAATTCATCATGGAAAACATCATAATGGATATACGACAAAACTAAATGCAGCTATTGCTGGAACAGAACTCGAAAACAACAGCATTGAAGAAATACTTGGTCATCTTGATATGACTAACGCGGCTGTTCGAAACAACGGAGGTGGTTATTATAACCACTGTCTTTTTTGGGAAATCATGGGTCCCGATGCGGGTGATATGTCAAGTGAACTTAGTCAGGCGATCGATGCTGCTTTTGGGTCTTTTGATGGATTTAAAGATGCTTTTTCTGGAGCTGCTGCCACGCAGTTTGGTTCGGGATGGGCTTGGCTATGCGTTCATTCAGACGGCTCTTTGGAGGTTTGTTCAACGCCCAATCAAGACAATCCGCTGATGCCGGGCGTCAGTTGTGGCGGAACACCCATACTCGGCCTTGATGTTTGGGAGCATGCATATTACTTAAATTATCAAAATAGAAGGCCTGATTATATTAACGCTTTCTTTCATGTAGTGAACTGGTCTGAAGTGAGCAAGCGCTACGCAGCTCGTTGATTTTCAGTTTTTTATAAAAAACAAAAAGAGGGCTTTACGCCCTCTTTTTTTATATAAAATAAAAAAGGTGGAAAGAATCCACCTTTTTTGCCCCAAATCTTACCATGAACTTAACCTACTTATGTTATGGCTTTGCTAATATACGAACTCATTTTATAAATCAAAGTAAAATGAATAAAATTTTACTTTTTTTTCTATTTCTAGTACGCCCGCCCCTTATTTCCTTCGTAAAAATTGATGTATGCTTGGTTGACAACTTTATTGCCTCCATGTGTTGGGTAGTTTCCGGTAAAGTACCAATCGCCTGTATGCTTGGGACAGGCCTTGTGTAAGTTCTCTACGCTTTGGAAAATAATATCTACTGAAGCCTTGATGTCGTCTGTTCGCAAAATCTGAGATACTTTTAAGGATATTTCGTCGTCTGAAAATTGGTCGTACAAAGGCTTTACTGCGTTTTTTATTTCCTCAACAGGTTTCTGCATACTTGCCTTCGCTTGCTCATACACCGTTTTGAGCTGGTCGGTTTTTTTGTGCTCTTCTAGTAGAGCCAACATGGCGCGAAAAGCAATTAAGTCCTCCAGTCGTGCCATGTCTATCCCGTAGCAGTCGGGATAACGGATTTGGGGTGCACTCGATACAACAGTTATTTTTTTTGGATTTAACCGGTCTAAAATGCGTAAAATACTCTTTTGTAGTGTTGTCCCGCGAACTATGCTGTCGTCTATGATTACTAAGTTGTCATTGGGCTTGACCGATCCATAGGTTACGTCATAAACGTGTGCAACTAGATCATCCCTGCTACTGTCTTCGGTAATAAACGTTCTGAGCTTCGCGTCTTTAATGGTTACTTTTTCAACACGGGGCTGCTCTTTTAACATGGCTTTTATCATTTCCGGAGAAAATTTCTTGCCAGATAAAATGGTCTCTGCTGCTTTTTCAGACATAAACTGTTGCGCTTGCTCTACCATTCCGTAAAACGAGGTTTCAGCTGTATTGGGTATGTAGGAGAAAACGGTGTTCTTTAGGTCCCCACCAACAGAGGCGTAAATTTGTGGGAACAATAGCCGGCCCAACTCTTTGCGCTCCTTGTAAATATCTGCATCATTCCCGCGTGAAAAATAAATGCGTTCAAAGGAACAAGCGCGGTGGGCAGTTGGGGCATTTATTTTTTTGTGGTGTACATCTCCTGCTTTTTTGATAATCAATGCCTCGCCTGGCTGTACTTCGCTTATTTGATCAACAGGGACATTGAAAACAGTTTGTATAGCGGGTCGCTCAGAGGCGACCACAACTACTTCATCATCTTGATAATAAAAAGCGGGGCGGATGCCCGCTGGGTCCCGTAACACAAAAGAATCCCCGTGCCCAAGCATACCGGCAATCACGTAACCACCGTCCCAGTTTTTTGATGCTTTTTTTAAAATTTTTGAAATCTCCAAGCGCCTCGCAATTTCTGGAGAAGCGGCTTCTTTGTCGAAGCCTTCCTGCTTTAACTTTTTGTAAAGCTTTGCTACAGCAGCGTCCAAAAAATGCCCGATTTTCTCCATTATTGTAACGGTATCCGCTTTCTCTTTTGGGTGCTGCCCCAAAGCGACTAGGTTGTCGAAAAGTTCATTTACGTTGGTCAAATTAAAGTTTCCTGCAACGATAAGGTTGCGGTGCATCCAATTGTTTTGGCGTAAGAACGGATGAACACTTTCAATCGTGTTTTTGCCAAAAGTACCATACCTAAGGTGGCCAAGCATTACTTCTCCAACGTATGGAAATGTGGACTTTAACGCCTTAGAAGAGGTCACGGGGGCGGCTAATGTTTCTTCTACTTTATTAATGCGTGTATTAATCTGCCCAAAAATATCTTTAATCGGCTGTTGTTTAGACGAACGCACACGGCTCATAAAGCGTTCGCCAGGTGCCATATCTAATTTGATGCTTGCAAAACCGGCCCCGTCTTGGCCCCGGTTATGCTGTTTTTCCAGCATCAAGTACATTTTTTGAAGCCCATAAAATGAGCTCCCGTACTTTTCTTTATAAAATTCTAAGGGTTTGAGCAGCCGGACAAGGGCTATTCCACATTCGTGCTTGATGGCGTCACTCATTGTACAAATTTAACTAAAAATTAATGCCTTTCTCTTTATTTTCATTTTACAGAACGTAATTGTTCTAGTTTTTTTAATTGGCGGTAGAAACCTTCCGTGTTTGTATCTTGTAACGCTTTGGTTCCTAGGCCGCTAACGCAAATGGATGCTGCTGCGGTTCCTAATAAAATTCCTTCTTTTATTTCAGTAACGGTACTATTTGTTTGTGTGGCTAAGTATCCCGAAAGCCCTCCAGCAAAACTGTCTCCAGCACCAGTAGGGTCTATGACTTCCTCCAAGGGTAAGGCTGGTGCATAAAAAGGGCCTTCCTTGTGAAACAATAATGCTCCGTGTTCGCCTTTTTTGATGATCACATATGCTGGACCCATTGCATGAATTGCGGCAGCGGCTTGTACCAGGTTATTTTTTCCGCTCAACTGTATTGCCTCTTCGTCATTAATGGTAATGATGTCTACTTGCTTGATAACCGCTAATAATTTGTTTAGCTGTATATCCATCCAAAAATTCATGGTGTCTAGTAAAACTATGCGGTTTGGATTGGGCGCTAATTGATCTAGAACTTGTTGTTGTACGTTGGGGTCAAGGTTGCCAAGTATCACTGTTTGGGCGTCTTTGAAATGATGAGGTACCTTAGGGTTAAAGTTTGCCAAAACGTTGAGCTGTGTTTCGAGTGTGTCTCGCTTGTTCATGTTTTTGTGATACTTCCCTTTCCAATAAAAAGTAACTCCTTCTGATTGCTGCTCAACACCTGATAAGTCGATGTTCCTGTCGCGTAAGCAAGCCATATACTTGTCCGGAAAGTCGTTGCCAACAACCGAAACTATAGCCACTTCTGCTTTGGAGTAGGCCGCTGCCATACCTATATACGTTGCTGCGCCCCCTAATATTTTGCCAGAAGCAATATTGGGCGTAATAATTTCGTCGAAAGCCATGGTCCCGACAATAAGTAATTTTTTGTTGTTCATGTATTGCTTTGTTTGTATCCCCTGTCTTCTTTTTGGTTCGTTTGTTTTGACGCTGCTACTGCTAAGGCATCACAACGCTCATTCTGCGGATGTTGATTGTGCCCTTTTATCCATTGTATTTTCACTTGATGCTTTTCATAAATCAATAAAAAGCGCTCCCACAAATCTCTGTTTTTTTGTTTTTTAAACCCCGCTTTTTTCCAACGAAAAACCCATTTCTTTTCAACAGCATCGCAAACATACTTCGAATCAGTAAAAACCGTTACTGCAACATCGCGCTCTTTAAGTAACTCAAGCCCTTTTATCACAGCCAGTAACTCCATGCGGTTGTTTGTGGTGTGCTTGTAGCCCTCAGAACACTCTTTTTTGTAATTGGTTCCTACAAGCTCCAAAATCAACCCATATCCTCCAGGGCCTGGGTTACCTCTTGCCGCTCCGTCTGTATACAAGTGAACTTGTTTCATTGCGCTTTGAGGAGTTTGTAAATCGTTGGTGCAAAGTGTTTGTGTTCAAGCGCATGTGTTTTTTTAGCAATCTCATCAGAAGTATCACTATTCGTTAGGCGAGTAGTTGCTTGGAAGATGATGGTACCCTCATCGTACTGTTCGTTCACATAATGGATGGTGATGCCTGTCTCTTCCTCTCCGTTTTGTGCAATTGCCTGAAAAACATAACTCCCATACATTCCTTTACCGCCATATTTTGGTAATAGAGCGGGGTGGATGTTTATTATTTTCTTTGGAAAGGCAGCTACATATGTGGAGGGTATCATCCATAAAAACCCTGCCAAAACAATCAGGTCTGGGTTTATTTGCTTAAGTTCATCTAAAACCTCTTTTGAAAATTGCTCTCGATTAAATACGCGTAAGGGGACTCCTGCTTTTATGGCGCGTTGAAGCACGCCAGCGTTAGGGTTGTTACAAAAAACTTTTTCTACAGAAATTCGCGCAACGTCTTTAAAGAAGGCCATTATTTTTGCGGCATTTGTTCCTGAACCAGAGGCAAAAACAACTATTTTTTTCAAAACTCATGCTTGTTTGTACAAAACTACGCATTTATGCTTGCTTTATTCTTCCCTATTAATGCTTATTATTTGCAAAAAAACATTGCCAACTTTAAACTTTTCCTATTTTTGCCCTAAATATTAAAACCAAAATTATGTCTGATATTGCATCACGTGTAAAAGCTATCATTGTAGATAAGTTAGGAGTTGACGAGAATGAAGTCGTTGCAGAAGCTAGTTTCACCAATGATTTAGGCGCAGACTCTTTAGACACTGTTGAGCTCATTATGGAGTTCGAAAAGGAATTTGACATTCAAATTCCTGATGATCAAGCAGAGAACATCGCTACTGTAGGTCAAGCTATTCAATATATAGAAGGAAACAAATAAACTCTTTTTCATGGCTAGGCGACGGGTTGTCGTTACTGGAATTGGAGCGTTAACACCGATTGGAAACACTCGGCAAGCTTACTGGGATGCGCTTGTTGCTGGTACAAGTGGTGCCGCGCCTATTACCTATTTCGACGCATCTAAATTTAAAACACAGTTTGCCTGCGAGCTAAAAGGTTTTGATCCACAAGACCATTTTGATCGCAAAGAGGTGCGCAAGATGGACCGTTTTACGCAATACGCCCTTGTTGCTTCTGACGAAGCCATTCAAGATGCGGCGCTTGACCTGGCTGTACTAGACAAGTCTAAGGCTGGTGTAATTTGGGGGTCTGGAATCGGTGGATTGGAAACCTTTCAAAATGAGGTGCTAAACTTTGCTGAGGGTAATGGAACCCCGCGTTTTAATCCATTTTTTATTCCCAAAATGATCGCAGACATTGCTCCTGGCATGATTTCGATCAAATATGGGTTTAGAGGACCTAACTTCACTACTGTTTCCGCTTGTGCTTCTTCGGCTAACGCTATAATAGATGCGCTGAATTACATTCGGTTGGGCTATGCAGATGTTATGATTACTGGTGGCTCTGAGGCAGGTGTAGCTAAGGCAAGTATTGCTGGCTTTAATGCGTTACACGCACTGTCTACACGCAACGACGATCCTGCAACCGCTTCGCGACCATTTGACAAAAACCGCGATGGTTTTGTTATGGGAGAAGGCGCTGGTGCGCTGGTGCTTGAAAGTTTAGAGCACGCCCAAAATAGAGGTGCTACCATTTATGCTGAACTGACTGGAGGAGGTCTGTCTGCAGATGCATACCATATTACAGCACCTCATCCAGAGGGCTTAGGCGCTACTAGCGTAATGGAAAATTGTTTGGCTGATGCTGGCGTTAACTTCACTGATATCGATGCAATCAACATGCACGGAACGTCAACTCCTCTTGGAGATGTGGCCGAAACCAAGGCGCTAAAAGATGTTTTTGGAGAGCATCTGTACAACATGAATATCAACTCAACCAAGTCCATGACTGGGCATTTGCTGGGTGCTGCTGGCGCAGTAGAAGCTATTGCATCTATTTTGAGCATCAAACACGGTGTCGTTCCGCCTACTATAAACCACAAAACAGCAGACGAACAGATTGACGAAAAAATCAATTTTACTTTTAATAAAGCGCAAAAAAGAGCGGTCTCTATGGCCATGAGCAACACCTTTGGTTTTGGCGGACACAATGCCTGTGTGCTGTTTGCCAAAATGGACTAAAATGGTGTTGGGTCGATTTTTGCGTTCAGGAACTTCCAGCAAACAAGACCCACTATTTAAAATTGTCAAAAAAATTACCGGACTTACCCCTAACGACCTTTCCCTATACAGACGCGTCTTTACCCATACATCTATGGAAAAAATGGATGAAGATGGAAAAAGAATCAACTACGAACGCTTGGAGTTTTTGGGCGATTCGTTAATAAGCACCATCGTAGCTGCATATCTTTTTCACCAAATGCCTCAAAAAAACGAAGGCTCATTAACGCTCATGCGATCAAAAATTGTTCGTCGCGAATTTTTAAATAAAATTGGCGCTGAACTGAGGTTAATTTCTCATTTATCGTCAAATGTGCCGAAGGAAAACTACGGAAGGGATGTTCATGGCAATATGTTTGAAGCAATCGTAGGTGCCGTGTATTTAGATATGGGCTTCGAAGCCTGCAGCCGCTTTGTTTATGACGCTATGATTACACCCCATGTCGACCTTAGCCTCTTGCACCACAGGGTTTTAAGCCATAAAAGCTTGCTTGTTGATTGGTTTCAAAAAAACAAGCTTGCCTATTGTTTTGACACATTTCGAGAAGACCGAAAAGGAGAAAAAAATTATTATGTCGCAAAACTATGGGTAGATGGTCGGCTTGTTGCTTCTGCTGGAGGGACGAACAAGAAAAAAGCTACTGAAAAAGCGGCGAAAAGGGGGTATTACCACTTCCAACATCGAATCAAGGAAATAAAAACCAAACATTAACAAACAATTAATCTGGACTGAAAAAATGACATTATATGCATTTGTACAGTATCTTCGCATAGACCAATAAATATGTTGACACACAAGCTTCATTTAGCGCCGGATGTACACGACCAAGACGTTTTATGTGTACACACCACACTTCCTGCATATTTATTTGTTTTTCACCTGAACAGAATTCTTGGAATTTCACTATCCAGAGAAAAAGAAGACTTGATGGTTCAGCCTTCCAGCCGCACTTTTGCCGTTTATGCATACGAATCTTCTCTCATGCAGCAGTCTTGGCGGGTTGTCGAAAACCAGTGTAAAGCAACCCAAAAGTCCGCTGCCAATGGTTTGTTCGACCAACTTGAACAGCGCACATCATTGTTCCCGCAACTTGACCAAGTAGATTTACTGGTCTGTGTTAACGACCTGACAGATGCGCTTTTTAAAAAAGTGCAACAAATTACTCATGTTATTTCCTGCTATCGGCTTCCAAATAACCATGTACACATCAAAAAAGAACTTACATTTTAACTATGCGAAAAATTAAAAAAACAAAAATAGTAGCAACCCTTGGGCCTGCATCCTCATCAAGAGAAACCATAAAGGCCATGATGGAAAGTGGGGTAAACGTGTTTCGAATTAACTTTTCGCATGCAGATCACAAAGATGTTTTGGAGCGTATCCAAATCATACGTGAGCTCAATGTTAGTTTAGGGTTTCACGTTGCTATCCTTGCTGATTTACAAGGCCCCAAGTTGCGTGTGGGTAAAATGAAAGAGGGAACAATTGTTAAAGAAGGTCAAGAAGTTTCCTTTACAACAGAGCAGGTTTCTGTAGGCACTGCAGAGGCTATCTACATGAATTACAAACAGTTTCCAAAAGATGTAAGTGCTGGTGAGCGTGTGCTTTTAGATGATGGCAAGCTTATCTTTGAAGTAATTTCAACAGACAAAAAAACCTCGGTGCACGCGCGTGTTGTTCAAGGAGGACCGCTTAAGTCTAACAAAGGGGTTAACCTGCCCAACACCAACATTTCATTACCTGCACTTACCGAAAAGGATATTGCAGATGCTATTTTTGCTATCAAACAGGGTGTAGACTGGATTGCCCTCTCATTTGTGCGTCACAAGCAAGACGTAAAAGACTTACGCAAGCTCATTAAAGAGCACGGAGAATATGACATTCCGATTATCTCCAAAATAGAAAAGCCAGAAGCCCTAACAAATATCAAAGAGATTGTAAAGGCAAGTAATGGCTTGATGGTTGCCCGTGGAGATTTGGGTGTAGAAGTGCCTGCAGAAGAGGTGCCTATCGTACAAAAAGAGCTTGTACAACAAGCCAAACTGGCGCGTATTCCCGTCATTGTCGCTACCCAAATGATGGAATCCATGATCGATGGGCTTACGCCTACACGAGCAGAGGTAAACGACGTGGCCAATTCGGTAATGGATGGCGCAGATGCGGTCATGCTTTCTGGAGAAACTTCTGTTGGAAAATACCCTGTTGAAGTAATTGAAACGATGCGTCGTATTGTCGTAAGTGTCGAGAACTCCTCGCTAATTCAAGTGCCGCAAAAAGCCCCAAAAAACAAAAATGCACGCTTTGTGACGAAGTCTGTTTGTTATCATGCAGCAACCATGGCTGACGAAATTGACGCTAAAGCGATCTGTACCTTAACAAATAGTGGATATACCGCTTATCAGATTTCTGCATGGCGCCCAAGTGCCTCCATATTGGTGTTTACCTCAAACCCGCGAATTTTAGCGCAGCTTAATTTGCTCTGGGGCGTAAAGGGAAGGCTATACGAGGGTAGCGGTTCTACCGATGATACCGTTAGCGAAGTAAATGCCATTGCCAAAGAGCGAGGCTATGTTTCTGAAGGCGACTTAATCATCAATTTGGTGTCTATGCCTGTTTTTGAGCGAGGAAAAGTAAATACGCTTCGCGTTTCCTCCGTCTAAAAACGAAACTTTAATTGCTCCTCTATTGTTGCTTGTGTTTTCTCTGACTTAAAGTTAGATAGGGAAATCCCCAATAAGCGAACGGAGTTTTGCAGTTTTTCTTGATATAATAGTTTCTTGGCCTCTTCCAAAATAAGGCTGGCGTCAGAAATGTAAAACGGCAAGGTTTTACTTCGTGTTTGGATGACAAAGTCTGAATACTTGATTTTTAGTGTTACCGTTTTCCCTGCGATTTTTCGTTTGCCCATCCTCTTTTGAAGCGCCTTGACAATTTCCTTGAGCCGTTCCTCCATATAAATCTCACTAGAGAGGTTTTCGGAAAAGGTACGCTCTGCGCCTACAGACTTTGCAATGCGCACGGATTTAACTGGGGTGGTGTGAATTCCACGTACTACGTGATAATAATAACTCCCCGATTTGCCAAATTTCTCATTAAGCTCGTCCGCACTTCGCATTTTTAAGTCTGCTCCTGTATAGATGCCCAAACGATACATCTTGTCTGCTGTGACTTTCCCTATGCCGTGAAACTTACGAATATCCAGTGAGGCTAAAAAGTCGAGAACCTCTTCAGGGGGGATTGTTTTTTGGCCGTTTGGTTTGTTGTAGTCGCTAGCCACTTTGGCTAAAAACTTATTAATGGATATTCCAGCAGAAGCCGTAAGCTGCGTTTTCGTGTGTATTTTTTTTCGGATTTCTTCCGCTATTTGACTTGCGGATAACATCCCTTTTTTGTTTTGGGTAACATCCAAATAGGCCTCGTCTAGTGACAAGGGCTCAACCAGATCTGTATATTCAAAGAAAATGGTGCGGATTTGGTCAGAGGCTTCTTTGTAGCGTTCAAAGTTTGAAGAAACAAATATGAGTTCTGGGCATAGTTTTTTTGCTTGTCGTCCGGACATTGCGCTACGCACGCCAAAGGGTCTCGCCTCATAGCTTGCCGCAGCAACCACACAACGCTCGCTCCCTCCGCCAACAGCGATTGGCTTTCCTCTTAACTCGGGCCTATCGCGTTGCTCCACAGAAGCAAAAAAAGCATCCATGTCGATGTGTACAATCTTTCGAATGGGAAAATCCATGCGTAAAAATACAGCTTTGCCGTCGTTTGTCTTTGATATTAGTACTTTTGACACATGGAAACACAACGACAGAAAAAAATTAACGCTTTGCTTCAGCAAGAAATTACTTCTTTGCTTCAAGGAGCAATACGAGAACAAGGGGTTAAAAACTTGATCCTTTCTGTTTCTAAGGTCAAGGTAACTGTAGACTTAAGTATGGCAAAAGTATACCTGTCCGTTTTTCCGCACGATAAAGCGAGCGAAACGCTAACGGGAATAAAACAAAACAGTGCTGTCGTAAAGCACGACTTGGCCCAAAAGCTTCGTCACGATTTGCGTAAAGTTCCCGATCTTCAGTTTTTCCTTGACGACTCACTTGAATACATTGACGAAATTGAAGATTCGCTCCTTCGCAAAAATGATCCTTTAAAAAAATAACATGCGATTCACTCGATTGCTCGCTTTCCGATATGCCTTTGAGCGTGGCAAAAAAGGGGCGGTGGCGTTAATTAGTCGCTTTGCTGCTTTTGTAGTAGGTGTCGCTGTATTTGCTTTTTTTATTGTCCTTGCTGTTTTTGGTGGGCTTCGGGAGTTTGGCTTAACGTTTACGCATGCCTTTGATCCGGATATTGTTGTTGAAAAAACCCAAGAGGCTCCTCTTAGCCTGAATGACAGCGTGCTCGCTCCTGTGTATGAGCATCCCGAAGTGGATTATGTATCGGCAACGCTGTCCCAAAAAATGATGCTGCGCTTTGGCGACCAAACGGCCTTTGCCAAAGTAATCGGTGTCGATAGTTTGTTTACCAAAGTGGTTGATGGAGAAACCATGGTTGGCGAATGGGTTCAACCGAACGCTCACGAATTGGTTTTAGGCATAGGTGTTTTAACACAATTAGACGGTGCTGCTTTTGATCATCCAGAGGGGGTAACCCTGCTGGTGCCCAACAAGCGTGGGCAAAGCGTATTAAACCAACAGCCGTTTCGAACAGAAAAAGCTTTGGTTCGGGGCGTTTTTCAACTGGGCGAATCTGTAGATGAAACGGTGGCTTTTGCTCCGCTTGGAATGCTGCATGCTTTTTTGCGCCTTCCATCTACACAAGCCGACGCGCTTTACTTAAAGCTTTCCGCTGGTGCTGATGCTCGTGCTATACGAAGAGATTTGGCTCAAACAATGGGCGCAGGCTATCGTGTACGTACCAAAGCTGAACTAAACCCCGCGCTTTACAAAATGTTGCAAACCGAGCGAGTGGCCGTCATTGCTATTTTAACACTAGTGCTAATTATCGCCTTATTCAATGTGGTTGGTGCCATCATCATGACCCTACTAGAAAAAAAGGAAAACATCAAAACTTTATATTCCCTAGGAGCCCCTTTGGCATCACTTCGACGGGTGTTTTTTGCACAAGGGGTATTGCTCACTGCTTCTGGCGGATTCACAGGCCTGCTGTTGGCCTTTGCTTTGGTATTGCTTCAAAAAAACTTTTCGCTTGTAACTATTCCTGGCGCATACTTGGCGTATCCCGTTGCCTTGGAGTGGTCCTCTTTATGGATTATCATAGGACTGGTTGGTGGGCTTGGTGGTCTTGTCACTTGGCTGACTTCGGGAGTGGTGAAGAGTGTAGTAAAACGCTAAACCCCAACGCCAAACAACTCCTCAATTTCGTCCAATACAGCAAACACATCCGCAGACGCATCTTCCGTTACCAATCGCTGCCGGTAGGGCTTAAAATCAAGTATGCCTTTAAAGTAATTGGTATAATGTCGGCGGGTTTCAAACACGCCTAATTTTTCACCTTTCCAATCCAAAGACATTTGTAGATGCCTGCGCGCCATGGCGGCACGCTCTGCCAGGCTAGGTGGTGCAGCATGGGTTCCGTGCTGAAAAAAATGCTTTACCTCACGAAAAAACCAGGGGTTGCCAATGCTTGCTCTGCCTATCATGGCACCATCTAAGCCATATTCGTCGCGCATTTCAACCGCTCGTTCGGGAGAGTTTACATCGCCGTTTCCAAACACAGGAATGTGCATTCTTGGATTGTTTTTTACAGCTGCTATTTGCGTCCAGTCTGCATCTCCTTTGTACATCTGCGCCCTTGTTCTACCGTGTATCGAAATCGCCTTTGCACCCACATCTTGCAAACGTTCAGCTACCTCAACAATCTGTATGCTGTCGCAATCCCAACCCAAGCGCGTTTTGACTGTTATGGGTAAATGTGTTCGCTTTACCATTTCTGCGGTAAGCGACACCATCAATGGAATGTCTTTTAAAATTCCTGCGCCTGCGCCCTTAGAAACTACTTTTTTTACCGGGCATCCAAAATTGATATCGATAATGTCAGGCTTGGTTTTTTCTACTATGTCCACTGACTGCAACATGGAATCGAGGTTTGCACCAAAAATCTGGATCCCAACAGGGCGCTCCGCTTCATAAATATCTAGCTTCATCACGCTTTTTGCTGCATCGCGAATAAGCCCCTCGCTTGAGATAAATTCGGTGTACACCACGTCGGCACCTTGCTCTTTACACAGCGCGCGAAAGGGTGGGTCGCTGACATCCTCCATAGGGGCCAACAACAAGGGAAACTCGCCTAACGCTATGTCGCCTATGTGTACCATTAGAGTGCAAAGGTAGTTAGAAAGTCTTCTCCAAGAGTTTCGTCCCAAAATTGTTTTACTTGACCGTCAACAATCCAATATACCCGCGGTGGTGCACTGCCTATCAAATCAAAAAAGGTGTTTACAGTTATCATCTGGTATGGGAAATTTGATCCCGTTATGTTGTCAAAGTCCGCAACCGTGGTATCGCCCTCAGCAAAATATAGGGCAACTACTTGTGGCAGGGCAATGCCGCTGTTTTGCCACCTGACTATTTGTTCGGCAGCCTCTTGACAGTGCTCACAACTCAAATTGAGTATGGCAACCAAATAGGAGCCCCTGTTAAAGTCTATTCCCGTTTCTGCTTTAAAAATGGGGAACTTTTCTACTACCTCATCGGATTCCGTTTGTATTGGCCAGACAAAAACGGCAGTGGCAAAAAGTGCAGGGAGCAGCACCCACGTAATCCACGACTTCCTTTGGTCCTTGTAATGAAAGAATAACAGTATTCCGTTAATCACAAGCAGCACTGCGTTTTTTGCTAAGGACGCTAGCGGAGTCATGCTAATCATTTCACCAAAGCATCCGCAATTTCCTGTATCTCCTATGGCAATTAAATAAATCAAGTGTGCCGAAAAGGCGATCAACAACACAAAGCTTAAGCGTAAAATAAGTCGGATATAAAAAGACAGCAGCATGGATATGCCTAACCATAGTTCAAAAGCAATAATTGCCCGGGTTGCCCATGCGCCATATAATCGATTGGGCACAAGCCCTTGTTGCTCTAGTAAAACCTCAAAAAAGCCAGGGGCTATTGCCTTGGTATAGGCAGAAAACAAAAATGTTGCCGCTAAAAAAAACTGAAGAAAGTTCCGCATGTAGGCCATAAATTAACTTTTTTTTCAAAAATAACTTTTTTGTTGGCACAATCACGTGCTCTATGCTTGCATCGCCTATCTTTGTCAACTAAGGTCGCTTGGCGCATTATGAAGCATATTCGAAATTTTTGCATTATCGCACACATTGATCACGGCAAAAGCACGTTGGCAGATCGGCTTTTGGACGCCACTGGAGCCGTTACAGACCGTGAGAAACAAGACCAACTGTTAGATAATATGGATCTGGAGCGAGAGCGAGGGATTACCATAAAGTCACATGCCATCCAAATGAACTACTCTCTAGATGGCCAAGAATATGTGTTTAATTTGATTGATACACCAGGACATGTCGATTTCTCATATGAAGTGTCGCGATCAATTGCCGCCTGCGAAGGGGCGTTATTGGTTGTAGACGCTGCGCAGAGTATTCAGGCACAAACCATTTCTAACTTGTACTTAGCCTTAGAAAACGATCTAGAAATTATTCCTGTACTAAACAAGGTTGATTTGCCGTCTGCAAACCCCGAAGAGGTTACGGATGATGTCGTTGATTTACTTGGTTGTGACCCCGACGAATTGATCTTGGCTTCTGCCAAAACAGGGCTAGGCATTGATGCGCTTCTTCGCGCTATTGTAACGCGTATACCTGCGCCAAAAGGAGAGGTGACGGAACCTCTCCAAGCCTTAATTTTTGATTCTGTTTACAACCCTTTTAGGGGTGTTGAAACCTACTTCAGAATTTTAAATGGAAAAATTCAAAAGGGAGAACGAGTACAATTTATGGCTACGAGCAAAACTTACTTTGCCGATGAAATCGGTGCATTAAAGTTAAAGCAGGAGCCTAGAAAAGAAATGTTAGCTGGCGATGTTGGTTACCTTATTACTGGGGTTAAAGAAGCGAAAGAGGTTAAGGTTGGCGATACCATTACGTCTGTCGCTCGGCCTACCGACTGCGCTATCGAAGGGTTTGAAGAGGTAAAGCCAATGGTCTTTGCTGGAATTTATCCTGTCGATACAGAGGAGTATGAAGAGTTGCGCGCCTCTATGGAAAAGCTTCAGCTGAATGATGCTTCATTGGTTTTTGCTCCTGAGAGTTCTGCTGCATTAGGCTTTGGTTTTCGATGTGGGTTTTTGGGCATGCTTCATTTGGAAATCATTCAAGAGCGTTTGGAGCGCGAATTTGATATGTCGGTCATTACTACCGTGCCCAATGTGTCTTACCGCGCATATACTCGAAAAAATCCGGATATAATCCTGGTGGTTAATAATCCGTCCGACCTCCCAGACCCATCCGTTTTGGAACGTGTAGAGGAACCTTTTATCAAGGCAACCATAATTACAAAATCAGACTTTGTTGGAAACGTCATGAGCCTGTGTATCGAAAAACGAGGGGTTATTACTAACCAAACATACTTAACGACAGAGCGAGTAGAACTTCACTTTGACTTGCCGCTCGCCGAAATTGTTTTTGATTTTTACGATCGCCTTAAGTCTGTATCTAAGGGATACGCATCGTTTGATTATAGCCCTATTGGCCTGCGGGCGTCCAAACTAGTGCGTGTAGATGTGTTGCTAAACGGAAATTCGGTAGACGCCTTGTCTGCTTTAGTCCACAGCGAAAACGCATATGGGCTTGGTAAAAAAATATGTGAAAAACTACAAAAGCTTATCCCAAGGCAACAGTTTGATATTCCTATTCAGGCGGCCATTGGTGCTAAAATTATTGCTCGCGAAACCGTTAAGGCTGTGCGGAAAGACGTTACAGCAAAATGCTATGGCGGCGATATTACACGAAAAAGAAAGCTGTTAGAGCGCCAAAAAAAGGGAAAGAAAAAAATGCGTCAAATTGGGAATGTAGAAATTCCTCAACAAGCGTTTATGGCTGTGCTTAAGCTCAATGAGTAAAAGCAAGTTCCTTTTCCCTTTTCGTATTTTCTTATAATTCACTTACATCCCTTTGTTTTTGGTTGTTTAATGATTTAATTTTAATACCTTTTAGGCTATGCAGCATAAAGCGTACAAAACAATCGTCGTGGGGGTGGCTTTTTCCCCTAACATTAAGGCTAATGTGTTTGAGGCGTTGCGCATGAGCGTTTTTTTTGATTCAGCTTTGGTACTGGTCCATGTTGGCGAAGAAACAAACACAAAAGTTAATGCGCTAAAAAAAATCATTAATGAATTTGATGGGGTTCTGCCTTCTTATACGGTTTTGTGGCAAGCCGGTAACCCTGTTACTGTTCTGCTTCAGGCCTGCGCCAATCAGCAAGCGGATTTATTAATTCTTGGTGCTATCAAAAGAGAGGGGTTGCTCAAGTACTATCTCGGGTCTGTTGCGCGAAAACTAACACGAAAAGCACCTTGCGATGTGCTTCTGCTCATCAAACCATCCGTAACACGTATTGCTTGTGCTTCTGGTGTAGTTAATGGTTTGGAACACCCAAAAACTAGCGAAGCTATTGATCGCGCTTTTTATGTGTTGACCTCTTTAGGGGCCCAAAAGTTGACTATCGTCGAAGAAATTCCTGAGGATAGTGTGCCCATTAAAGTTGATGACGACAGAAGCCTTCGTCGGTCTACCATTACTAAAGAACGAATCAAGTTGCGTGAGAACTCTAGGGTTAAAGCCATCCTTAATGATATTCCTAAACATATTAAAGATCGTCTAGAAGTTGTTGTTCAGCCTATTTTTGGAAAAAGGGGGTACTCGATTGGACATTATGCCCGAGTTGCGCGCGCGGACTTACTGGTTATGAATGCGCCTAGCCGCCTATCACTCTTGGACCGGATTTTTCCACATGATCTAGAATATATTTTGTCAGACCTCCCTACTGATGTATTAATCATTCGCTAATGAGTAAACCTTCCTTCCTTTCTGACTTGAGAAGTAACCTTATTGCGGGCTTTGTTGTTTCGCTTATAGCGCTGCCTTTGGCGCTTGGCTTAGCTATTGCTTCTGGCTTCCCGATGGTTGCTGGTGTTATTACCGCTGTTGTAGGTGGCGTCCTCGTTTCTATTTTGGGCGGTTCTCATGTGACCATAACGGGGCCTGGTTATGGCCTGGTTGTGGTATTCTTAAGCGCGGTAACCGTTTTGGGGGCGGGGGATATGCAGGCAGGCTATTTATATGCGCTTGCGGCAGTTGTTATTTCTGGTGTGTTAATTGCTCTTTTTGGGTTGCTGCGCTTTGGGGCGCTCAGTGATTTTTTCCCAGCCACTGCGATACAAGGAATGCTTTCTGCAATTGGATTAATGCTGTTGATCAAGCAGCTGTATGTCATGTTGGGAGATCTCAAAACAAAAGGTAAAATTTTTGACTTGATTTTAGGGCTGCCCGATCTTTTTTCCTCTTTGAAAAATGCTGGTGTCGGAACCCTGTACGCGGTGGGAATTGGTGTGGTTAGCCTTTTTATAATGGTCTTTTACAGTCGTGTGCGGAATCGTTTTTTTAAATTAATTCCTGCTCCGATGTGGGTGATTCTGCTCGCCCTTGTTTTTGATTCTTTTTTTAAATTAATCGGAAGTGATAATCCCATAAAAGCCGAACTGATGATTCGTTTACCGGACAATATGCTGTCTTCTTTTCCGTCTCCTGATTTTTCCAAGCTCAAAGAGCCTGTTTTTTGGGGCATTGTGTTGTCCGTTACCTTGGTTTCAAGTATTGAGTCTTTACTTAGCATTAAAGCAGTTGATAAGCTAGACCCGCTAAAGAGAAGATCAAATACAAACAAAGACATGAGGGCCTTGGGGCTGGCTACAATCGTTAGCGGATTTTTGGGCGGAATGAATGTGGTCACGGTAATTTCTAGAAGCTCGGTGAATGTAAACAACCAAGCCACTCGTCGAATTTCAAATTTTTTCCACGCTTTGTTTTTGCTTTTGATAGTCGTTGTCTTCCAAGACCAGTTAAGGCGTATTCCATTTACCTCGCTAGCTGCAATTTTAGTCTACACGGGAT